>CAZJZO010000181.1:0-5009 GCA_964550495.1 uncultured Porphyrobacter sp.
TCAGGGCGACAATAGTCTGAATCGCGGTGCCGGGATCTTTGATGCCCGGAGACAAAGCACGGCTTGCAATCTCGGCCAGTACGATCAGCCCAAATTCAGTATCCTGCTCGTGGGTTCGATTTCTGCCAATTGTGAACGCCTCTACGAGATTTCGAGCAACGTCATCTTCGATTTGCCCCGCAACTTCGGCGAGAATTTCGCCATCTACGACATGCCGGCCGGGTCGGGTCAGAACATAAATCGCGGAGGCGTCCGGCAGGCAGTTTTTGATACGTGCAATATCGATGAGTTGCACAATTCCGGATGCAGGCGCGCGAAGCTTGCGGGATGTTACCGGCGCCACCGTCGCTTCTGTCAGCGGTGCTGCCCCAAAATTTGGCTGGCGTCCAAATGCATCCAGAACTGCTGCGGCGCGTTCTTGTGCAAGTTGCACGCTTTCGTCGATGCTTCCAAGATCCTTGAGCAGATCAATCCAGCGCAAAAGTGACACCACAACCAGCGCGGCAACAAGCCCTGTGACGCCCATAACCAATAGCGCCGCTTCGTCCGCATAGAAGCTGGATCGGTACAGAATGATTGATGTCAAAGAATATACGAACGCGCCGATAAATGTTGCGAGAACGGACTGGGTTGTCGTGTCTTCCAAAAGGAGCCTGTGAACCCTGGGGGTTGTGGCTGCCGAAGCGGCGCGATGCGCAGAGACCATAATACTGAGAGAAAACGTCGATACCGCGAGCATCGAAGAGGCAAGAATGGTCAGTACTGGCGTCACAGACTCGAACGACAGATCCAGAGGTGTCCAGTCACTCACTTTTGCCGCTGCAAGCGGACTCACGAATGCAACACCCAAAGCCAACACCGCATACAGCGCGACACGAAGGCCCAAGTTACGGTAATAACGAAGAAAAATGAGGAAGAACCATCTAATTCGGGTCATAAAGTCTATTTGGCTCCTCTTTAGAAGAAGTGTTGGCGCGACAGATCGAACTGCCATGAGTCTTGTTGGCACGCATCACGGTGTGGCTTTGCGAGCAGGTGCCGCCCCGCCCCTTCTTGCGATGGCACCACATGAACATTGTGGATGTCGAAAGACACCACGATTGCTGGACCGTTGGCAAGGTTGCGGATACCCTATTCGATGTCCGGTCTATCGTCAGCTCCGCGGTGCTCCATAAAACGGCTACTGGCCAGCAATGCCGCGGCCAGTATTGCGCATGTGACCGCGAACAGACCATAGCCCAAACCTGCCGCCAACCCGAGGGAACCAGCAAGCCAAAGGCTCGCTGCGGTCACCATCCCTCCGACCCGTTTGTCACCCTGGATTATTGCGCCAGCGCCAAGGAAACCGAGGCCACCGATCAGGCCCTGAATGGCTCTTGTCGGATCTGCCGACAGACTAATCGCTGTCATATCCAACGACATTTCAATGGAAACGATTACAAAAATCGCCGACCCCAATGACACCATCATATAGGTCCTGACACCAATGCGGCGGTGGCGCACTTCGCGATCCAGGCCAAGCAGCCCACCGGCAACCACAGCGAAAATCAGGCGCAGGAACCAATCGGCCTGATCAAATTCAAATCCCGCATTTAGCAGCGTGTCGATCATGATGTGCGGCTCCTAGGTGGAATATGCCGTTGCCTGGAAAAAGGGGAAAGCTGTCGATCCGATGCATCCGGTAGCAGTCGGTATTCAGTTAGCTGTACCAGACCAAAGCAACTTGCCAGATACCAATTTTGTTCTAGTATGTTAGCATAGAAATGAGGGGGATCGACAATGCTTCAATGGGCCTTAATTTTCCTAGTCGTGGCGATCGTTGCCGCTGTTCTTGGTTTTGGAGGCATTGCCGGTACGGCATCCTGGATTGCGCAAGTGATCTTTGTTGTGTTCCTGATCCTGGCGGTTATCGCATTCATCCGAAGAAACACATGAATTCTATGTAGCAACCTGGACCTGGCGGTGCGCGTGACACGTCACGGCTGTCGTTGCAGGCATCATCGGAAAACACGGATTTTGGAAGAGGAGACGCAATATGGCAAAGATTGAAGAGTTGGAGGCACAGCTCAAGCTGGCCAAAAAGGACATTGAAGTCCTCGCTGCTATGGCGGGCACGACAGCCAAAGAGGCTGCAACCGAAGCCGTCGGCAGTGCGTCAGCTCAACTTGAAAGCCTATCGGAAGATGCCCGCCAGATTTATCTCGATGCGATCAATGAGGGACGCAAGGCAAGTCAGGCGGCGCAGGACCAGATTAAAGCCAATCCGCTGGCCGCAACCGGCATCGCCTTTGCGCTTGGTATGGTCGTCGCGGCACTGCTCAATCGCCGATAATGCGATTTGGCCTCATCGCCCAGCAAGCGTCGCGCATTGCCCAAGAAGAGGCTCGAGAGGCCATGCGCGTTGCCGGCCAGAAAGCCCTTTTGGGTGCCCTCTCCGCACTGTTTCTTGTAATCGCCATCACCTTTGCGATGATTGGCCTCTTTGTTTTGCTACGAAGTGAAGTCGGTGCTGTGCTTGCGGCCTTCTGTATCGCAGGCGGAAGTTTGTTGCTGGCGATTGTTTTTCTACTACTGTCGCTGCGCGTACAAAAGAAGACGAGCCTCGCCTCTCACGTTCACCGCGTTGAGGCGATCGCGGATCAAGCCGCGAAAGAACTGCAATCCATTAGCCCATACCTTGTCTTGGGCGCGTTTGTTCTTGGAGTTCTGAAGGGAAAAAAATAGGCGCACGAAGTTGAGAACAGTCTGCGCCAATCATCGGTCTAGGCTTCAATGGTCAGCGCGGTACTGCTGTGGGCACAGACGGAGGCCCGGTGGATATGTCATGCCGAGAGTCCTACTGCTTACTGTCACTCCTAAACACAAAGCTTGGAACTAAGGTCGGATCGTCGGCCGATGTGGCCCTTGCTTCCGAAACAGGTATGTGCGACCCGCGCGCGGCTGAAACTAGCGGGCGACTTGCCCGATCTGGCGCTGTTCAAAATTGCCAACGACCACCAGTTACATGGATCTGATCTGCTCAAACTTGTCAGTGACATGGCTAGCGGCGAAAGAGTCGTTTGGTTCCGGACAAAATTGACGCCCACGAACGGCGGCATCAGAGCCACGCATTGCACAGCAACGAAGGTCGTGCCGCGAGTGCAAAAGGATGCTGCGTCAGCAATAGCTGCGTTTGCATAAGGCGGCTTTGTCCCGCACGACACTAGTTCTCTCACGACGCAGCGAAAGTCGGCTGTGTTGCGCAATTCATGATATTTGCAACGCGCCCGAAAAGCCCACAAAGTAAGCGGTTTCGAGTGGTGCGTATTTCAGGTGCGAAAATGAACCGGTTCTACTATGCTCAGGACATGCTTATCGGGTATGCAAGAGTGTCGAGCCGCGGGCAGTCGCTTGATCGTCAGATCGGCGCATTGAACGCGGTTGGAGTCGACAAAGTGTTTCGCGAAAAGGTGTCTGGAACGTCTGTCAAAGGTCGGCCGCAGCTTGAACGAGCGATAGATGCACTTGGGGCAGGGGACGTGTTCATCATCGCAGAGTGGGATAGGGCGACTCGATCCATGATTGACGGCATCGGCATCATTCAGAGGATCGCTGATCGCGGTGCCAGTGTTAAGGTTCTCGACAAGCCCTGGCTCGATCTGACGACGCCGATGGGCAAGGGCATCCTCGCGTTTCTTTCAGCACTCGCCGAAGATGAACGTGAGCGGATCACGCGACGTGCGAATGAGGGTCGCGCTATCGCCGCAAAGAGAGGTGTTCGGTTTGGTCGAAGACCTAAACTAACCGAGCATCAACGCCAGCTTGCTCGGGAGCGCATGGCCCAGGGCGAAACCTGTCGAGCGATAGCGTTGGATCTAGGTGTGGCGCACACCACCATTTCTAGGCTTCGGTAACGGCAGGATTCCGTATCAAGACGCGGAATCTGCGAAATGATGGTGACGTTGAAAACAAACGATTTGGAATCTCACCAATTCAGTCCCATCATTTAGGTAATCCGACAGATTTTGGCATGGTGGCTCAAGACTCGTTGCGACGGTTTCCGCTATCTCAGTTTCATCATCTCTTCTCTGAATGCCTCTGTTGGGGTTTTCCATCCGAGACACTTTCTGGGCGTGCCGTTCAGGCGGTCACAAATCGCCTTCATATTGCGATTTGAGAGCGCCGCGACCTGTGTGTCACGGGGCAGATATCGGCGTGCGCGTTTGTTTAGGTTCTCGACAGAACCTTTTTGCCAGGGCGCTTGCGGATCGCAAAACCAGCTTTCGGTTCCGATGCCAGCTTGCAGCTTGCGCCATTCGCGAAACTCAAAGCCGCGGTCGAATGTGATCGAGCGCCTCGCGGGCTGGGGCAGGGGCTCAAACACGCTCATCAGCTTGTTCATGAAATGCGTCGAGCTTCGGTCGTTGTTACGGAACAAGACCGCGAACCGTGTCTTCCGTTCAACCAGCGAGGCGACGTTCATTGTACCCTGAGACCGCTCGAAGATCATCAGATCGCCTTCCCAATCGCCAAAGACCTCGCGCGTCTTCACATGCTCCGGGCGTTCATGGATGGATCGATCCGGCGGGAAAACCTGGCCTCTGGGCCGTCTCGCATAGCGCGGTCGCCGTTTCTTCCGACGGCTGGGGAGATGACGCGCAAGTTGTTCTGACTGTCCTTCGGCGCTGTAGACGTACGCATAGATCGTCTCGTGGCTGACACGGATCCGCTGACCGTCATACCCAAGGCGGCCTGCGATCTGTTCCGGCGTCCAGCCAATCTTCAATTGAGCGACAACATGAGATCGCAACTCTTCGAGACGGATCAGCTTGCGACGACGCACACGCCTGGCATCCGCTGTTCGTTGAGCCGTCACGCAGTAGTAGCCATTCAGTTCCGGCAACTCGTCGTCTTCAAAACCGTTGCGCTTGATCTCGCGATACACCGTCGAGCGATGCCTGCCGATCGCCGCTGCGATCTCGTTCACAGGCACCTTTGCGTGCAACATGTCTTCAATTGCGCGTCTCTCA
>CAZJZO010000182.1:0-4849 GCA_964550495.1 uncultured Porphyrobacter sp.
AGCCCGCCCTTTGCGAGCAATGTGGTGTGGTCGCCGCTTTCGGCCAGTTCGCCGCCGTCGAGCACAAGAATGCGATCGGCATCTGCGATCGTCGAAAGTCGGTGGGCGATAGCTATGGTGGTCCGACCAAAGGAGAGGCGCTTGAGCGAACCAAGAATCTCCTGTTCGGTTCGGGTGTCAAGCGCACTGGTTGCTTCATCGAGCAGCAGGATCGGAGGGTTCTTGATAAGAGTGCGGGCAATCGCGACACGCTGCTTTTCGCCGCCAGACAGTTTTAGGCCGCGCTCACCCACTGTTGTCTCGAACCGATCCGGTAGGCTTTCGATCAAAGGCATCAGCATGGCATCACGGGCGGCCTGCTCAACCGCTGCTTGGTCGGTGTCGTCTGCGCCGTAGGCGATGTTGTATCCCAGCGTGTCGTTGAACAGCACGCTGTCCTGCGGAACGATCCCGATCGCCGCGCGAACACTGTCCTGTGTCACGGTCGAGACGTCGTGCCCGTCGATTAGGATACGGCCACCTTGCGGATCGTAAAAGCGGAACAGCAGTCTCGCGATCGTGCTCTTGCCGGCGCCTGAAGGACCGACGATGGCGACGGTAGAGCCGGCCGGAACTTCGAAACTCAACCCGTTCAGGATTGTACGCTCCGGCTCATATCCGAAAGTGACATTTTCGAACGCAAGATGCGGTTCGGAGATCTGCAATGCCGGGGCGCCGGGAGGATCCCTGACCTCGACCTCGGTATCGATCAGGCGGAACATTTCAGCCATGTCGACAAGCCCCTGGCGGATCGTTCGATAGACCCAGCCGAGCAGGTCGAGCGGGCGGAATAGCTGCATCAGATACGTGTTCACCAACACCAGATCGCCCGGCGTTAGCTGCCCTTTGCTCCATCCCCAGACGGTGAACAGCATGGCACCCGCCATCAGTGCATTGGTGATGAATGATTGCGTGACGTTGAGCACGCCGAGCGAATTCTCGGACTTGATCGCGGCTTCCGAATAGGCGCGCGCCGCACCGGCGTAGCGAGCCTCCTCGCGTGCCTCCGCGCCGAAATACTTGACCGTCTCGAAGTTGAGCAGCGAGTCCACCGCACGGTGCAACGCCTGCCCATCGAGGTCGTTCATTTCGCGCCGCAGCTTGGTTCGCCATTCGGTGATCCAGCGCGTGATCATGACATAGGCGACGACGGTGATAGCCGTCGCAGCCACAAGCTCCCAACCGAAATAGATGTAGAAGATCACGCCGACCGCCATCAGTTCGATGGCTGTCGGAGCTATGTTGAACAACAGGAAATAGAGCATCATGTCGATGCTCTTGGTTCCGCGCTCGATGATTTTGGTCACTTCGCCGGTGCGTCGGCCAAGATGAAACCGGAGCGACAGGCGGTGCAGGCGATGAAACACATCCTGCGCCAGATTGAGCGTGGCGACCTGTCCGACGCGTTCGAAAGTCATGTTGCGCAAATTGTCGAACAGCACCGATGTAAAACGTCCAAGGCCGTAAGCTGCGACGAGAGATAGGGCGACCAACAGGCCTTCATCGACGGATTCGGCCATGGCGTCGACAGTGCCTGAATAGGCAATCGGCAGCGCCAGCGTCACCGCTTTGGCGGCGAGCACCAGTACCATCGCCATGACGATGCGAATACGCAGCGCGGGGTCATCTTTCGGCCAAAGATAAGGGAGGAACCGCTTGAGCGTGTGCCAGCCTTCCGCTTCGGGCGGGTTATTTTGGTCGTCGGATGTTGCGGTATCGGGTGGCATTGCGCCCGCCCATGTGGGCGCGGCCGCGTCTTAGGGCAAGGTTAGGAGCGAAAGACGCTAGCGGATGCGGGAATCCGAATAGCCGCTGTGGTTCACCCGCCGCATTGCTCGGGCAACGTCGCGGGGCACATCGAACAGCACGCGCTTGCGACTGAAATCGATCGCTACCCGGTCGAACATCTTGAGATGCTGCATGCCCAGAGAAAGAACCGGCTTGTCCTTGAGACCGAGCGCTTCGAAAGCGGGCGCATCGGCGAAAGTCAGCGGGACATTCTTTAGCACCAGACCTTCGATCTCAAGCGACCGGACATAGGAAAGCTGTCCTGTCATCGAGACACCGTTCACGTCCGTGGTCGTCACCTGTGCTGCGCGCTTCGTACGGATGCGATTGCGCAAAGCATTGTTCGCGAGGCTGGCTTGCGCACCGGTGTCGATAATGACGGTGGCCTTCACCCCTTCGACAACGGCATCCGTGATCAGCAATTGCCCAAGCTTCTGTTTTGCGCGGACGATAATCTCGAATCCACGTCGAGAATTCTTGAGCGTGTTTACGTCCTCCAACGCGATCGTCTCTTTGCGGAAATCGAGCAGCACGCGGAAGTCTTGCAAGCTGTCGAGCCCAATGATCCCGTCTGCGCCTACATGCGCCTTGTGCAGCACCGGGGCGACAAGATCGTTGATCTGGTGGCTCCCGACCATCAAATCGTTGACCTCAACCACCTCGACCGGCCGCCGGCTGGCCATCCCAACCAAGGTGGCGGTGCCTAGAGTGGGGAAGGCATGGTTCTGATTGATACCATGGGTAACGGCCGTAGCCTGGCTGCCGGTGTCGATCATGAAGTCGTACGGCCCAGTGCCGCCGATCGTGACCGGGATAGTGAGCCGCTTGTAGCGCTCCTCTTCCAATTCGAGAATCTCGGTTGCCGGATTGGTCAGGCTGGGTGCAACCGCCTGATCCTCAACCTGCTGTCCCAGGCCAACCAGACTGAGTGATATGGCCGGAAGCGCCCACAGATGGTTCATCGTGCTATCCTATCCCTACGGTACACGGGATTGCGTGACCCGTGTCTGGGGCAAGAATATCAGACAATCGCCGCACGCCCAAATGCGTTGGTCGATGAGCTGGTCAGGCTGGGGCGGCGAGGGGCGCGGCTTGGTGGTTGCGGTTGCGGAGCATGTCCCAGGTTTCCAGGACCAGTTTGCGGTAACCGAACCAGAAGGCGGCGGCATAGACGGTCGCACCGACGAAACCGTTCCAGGCGAGATTGAGCCACGGCCTGCCAAATGAGGCATAATGCTGCACGATCGTGACGGCGAGGGCCATTGCGGCACATGCCAGCGCGATCGGCGCGAGTTCCTTGGCGAGGGCCAACGGCGAAACCCCGATCTTCGGGAGTGTCATGGCCAGGGTAAAGATGCACAAGGCCGGGGCTGCGATCCACCAAGCGTGGACCAGTCCCATCGCGCCGCTCTCTTGTCCAGTCAGTCCACCATTGACGCCCCAGAGGAATGCGAGCGGCATGATAATCGCGCCGCTGATGCTGGTTGTGAGATAAACTCTGGTCTGTCCCATGGCGTTGGTAACCGGTGAGCAGATCAGTTGGAGCGCGAATGCGGGCATGACCATTGCCAGCCCACCAACCACCGCAATCATGCCAGCCCATTTCTGGCCGAACAGCGTCAGTATCGCGGCCTCGCTCGTAAGCGCGAGGCCGACATAGATCGGCGCGCTTACCATCATGACCATGCGGGCGGTCTTGAGAAAATAGGGTCCAAGTGATTTCTTCGCGCGGTGCAGTTCCGAATACGCAGCAAGCGCCACTTCATTGATCGGCGGGATGAACCTGCCGGTGACAATCAAGGTCAGGAATAGCGCTTCGGAATAAAGCCCAAGGTCGTGGGTCGGGAGAAGGCGGCCGGCAATCACGATGTCGCTCTGGCTCTGGACGATCCAGAATAGCTGGCACAATGTCAGCGTGCCGCCGAAAGTGACGAGATCCCACGCCCCGCGCGGATCGAACACCGGTTTGACGCGCAGGCCGGCGGCCCATGTCAGACCGATCGCGCGGGTCACGAACATCGCAATTGGCGCGTAGACCAGGGCCCAGACTCCGAAATCCTGCCACGCCAGCACCAGAGCGACGACCGCTCCGACAACTGCGCTGGCCATGTTGACCTGCCCTTGCATCCTGAATTGCAGCTTCCTCGCGAGCAACTCGGTCGGCAGGGCGGTGAAAGGCACGGTCAGGAAGATGACTGCCTGCAGCCGCAGCATGTCTGCCACCAGCGGTTCCCCGAAATAGGCCGCGGCATGGGACGCAGACAGGAATTGAACCGTTGCGAGCATTCCGTTGAACATCAGCAGCAGTCCGAACACTTGTGCGACGCGGCGTTCGTCGATGCGTTCGGTCTGGACTAGCGAGGTGGCGAAACTGGCGCCGTTCAGGAAGGCAAGTGCGGTGATCACGACCTGGCTCATCGCGAACAGGCCGTAATCGGTCGGGTCCAGCAGCCGAACGACGAGGATGGTCGATGTCCAGGTGATGATCTGGGCTGCGACCTGAGTGCCCCAGCGCCAGGCCACCGCACTTCGCACGCGCGTCGCGAAACCCGAATCGTTGTGACTCGAATCCGCGCTTGATTCGGTTGGAGTGCGTTCGGACTGCATTATGCGGCGATTAACCCGAAATGATGAAGATTCTGGACGTGCAAGGGCGTGAATCGGTCTCAAACCCGCACTGCACTTGGCGCATAACGGTTAATGGACCCTTGAAATTCACGAGTTGGTAACCACTTTGAAGGTCGGTCGTGACGCTGGAAATGGCGGATTTCCGCCATTCTTGCGCCTGTTTGAAATAAAATTGCAAAAAGGCGTTGACCGAATCCGAGGGCGCCCATATATGCCCCCTCACCGACGCGGCGCTGACGGTTTTCAGCCGCTCCACCGGGTTGGTCGCCAACATAATCGGATAGCCGGTCCCCCGGTGAAAATCGGGGAAGCCTTCGCTGTCCGTTTCTTCATGTTGGATGGCTCTTTGACATTGTTGGTTTTTGATGAAGGGACATGTGGGCGACGGCGCCCG
>CAZJZO010000183.1:0-4844 GCA_964550495.1 uncultured Porphyrobacter sp.
GATCTGGGCCTTGGTAGCGTTCACGGTCCAGCCGATTTCACGTTCCGCGAGCAGGTTTGCAGGGAGCGGCGCCTTGTGGGTACCGGTGTCGACCAGGACGACACTGCCGTCGTTGCTTTCCACAGTACCAATCGGGGCATCGTCATTGCCATAAACAGTCGCGCCTACGTCCTGCGCGTTGGCAGCAACAGGGAGCGCGGCAAAGGCGGTGGCCACGACAGCCAGCTTCACAAATTTCATGGGGTATTCTCTCCAAGTCAATTCAACACACCGGTGCTGCATTCGAGAGGCACAGCACGGGATGACACACAAACGCCCATGGAGGGCAGCATCGGAAGGGTTGGTCGAGTGCGTTTATCCGAAGGGCTCGGACCAACTTCCGTGGGGTACGCGCAACCCACCAATGAGCGAGCAGCGCGGGTGGTTCCCTAGTCGCGTGAAATTTGTGTGACAACCCGGTTGCGCTAGTCTTACCCATCTGAAGGTGACGTTAACGTATGCGTCAACCATTCTGTCGCAATTTCGAAGCAATTTCAGGGAAGTTCTTCGTCGAGAAACTTTGCGATTTGTGCTTCATCGGGAAAATCTGCGGCAACCCACTTGCGTTCGACCGCCTGCAAAATTCTTGCAACTTCCGGACCTGCAGCGACCCCGCGTGCGACGATGACGCCGCCTTTCAACGGAAACTGCGGAGGTTCCCAGTCGCGCAATCTGCGCGCATCTTCGTGGAGCAACAGCAATCGATCGATCGCAAAACCGGTAGTCAGCCGGTAGGCAAGCGCTTCCGGATTGGTCGCGTCACTAGGTTGGCGTTCGGCCGCCGATATCAGCCGCGCCCGCTGCGCCTTGGACAATCGCAGCCTTGCCGCAACAATCTCCGCCACGTCGGGCGAAGGTGGAAGCAAGGCCGCAAGCCTGCGCAGGGGATTGGGCGCAAACTCCTGTGCTGCTTCGCGGGCGATCAGGTCGCGCATTTGCTCTACATGGCGTAGGCCGGTTTCGGGGAGGATCACCCGCAGGACAGCGCGATCATGCATTCGCTCGACCGTCTCACCCGGGTCGGGAAGGGCGAGCAGCTTGATCAACTCGTCGGCAATCCTCTCCCGGCTCAGACCCTTTAAAGTCTCCGCCAAAGCTGCACAGGCATCTTCGGCTTGCTGATCCAGCGCGGAGCCGAACCTCGCCTGAAACCGATAATAGCGCAGAATTCGAAGGTGATCCTCCGCGATCCTTTCACGCGCCGAGCCGATGAACCTGACACGCCTTGCGGTGAGGTCTGCCAACCCACCGAAATAGTCGGATATCTCGAGCGTAACCGGATCGGCGTAGAGGGCGTTTATGGTGAAATCGCGCCGTGCCGCATCGTCGCGCCACTCGGTCGCGAATTCGACGGTCGCACGCCGGCCATCGGTCGAGACGTCGCGTCGCAAGGTTGTGACTTCGACCGTTCCGTCATCCAGAATGGCGGTGATCGTTCCGTGTTCAATCCCGGTCGGAACAGTGCGGATCCCGGCCTCGCGGCAGCGATCGATTACGACATCGGGAGTGAGTGTGGTGGCGCAATCGATGTCCCGGACCTCCGAACCGAGCAAGGTGTCGCGCACGGCGCCGCCGACCCAACGCATATTCTCTGCGCCAAGCGCTTCAATTAGCTTGGCGAGGCCCGCTCGGCGGGGCCATTCGGCGCTGCTCAAGTCAGGCGACACTGCGCAGCCTTTCCGGGCCTATTCGCAGGGACAGATTGGCAAGGATTGCAGCCGTTACTCCCCAAATGCGAAAGCCTTCATAGTCCATTTCAAGATACTGCCGCATCGCTCCACGCCAGAACACCTCGTTGGTGGTCCAGTTTTCCTTTGTCAGCAACATTTCAAGCGGTGGTTCGAACCATGCCTCGACTTCGTTAGGGCTGGGAACCAGCTCGAGATCCGGAGGCACCACGCTCAGCACCGGAGTTACGCAAAACCCGGTCCCGGTGCGATACTCATCGCTGGGTCCGATCACGCGCACCGCGTCACGGGGTAGCGCGAGCTCCTCTTCCGCTTCGCGCAAGGCGGCGGTGATTGCGTCTTCGCCGGGATCGATCTTGCCGCCTGGAAATGCGACCTGCCCCGGATGATCGCGCATGTCGCGCGGTCTTTGGGTCAGGATGACGCCGGGATTGGGACGGTCGGTCACTGCGATCAGAACCGCTGCAGGGGTGCTCCTGCTATCCTGGGCAAATTGCGCATCGTCCAGCAGGCCGTTGACGTCTCGCGCGTGTCCTTCGGTGTAGGCAGCGGTCAGCTGATCGAAGAGAATACTCATGCTTTGCTGGCGTCAGCCGGTTGACAACAGGGTGAAGATCGCACCCTGGCTCGTGACCATCCAGTCATCGCCGCTTGTATCGAGTGCGATCTCTGCAAGCTGGGCATAGGTCGAACGATTGAGCCTCGCTTCGCAGCCACGCCGGACATGGAGGTAGATGGCCGGGGTTTCCGGATCGCCTGTGGCCCGCAGCGGATTGTCCGGTCCAGCCACGACCAGATCGTCCGTATTCAATCGGAAGGCGATTTCGCCATCGCGCATGATGCAATCAGTTGCGATAAACGCCGCATCATCGACTTCGATGCTGAGCTTTTCGAACGGGGTCACGAGCCAATGCTGGCCTGCGTCATCGCGAATGAGCAACCCCGAGAACGCCCGAACCATCGCCTCTCGTCGGATTGGATCGCCTTCGTGATACCAGGTGCCGTCTGCCCCAATGCGCATATGGCTATCGCCGATCTTCTGCGGCGCCCACCCTTCCACTGGGGGCAGCTTGCGGGCGGCAACCTGCTCGGCGATTTCGGCAAGCGTCAGTTCTGCAAGGTATGGAGGCGGTTCGTATGGCATGTGTCGCCAACCAACTGCCAGATGACGCAGTTCCCGCCAAGGGTCGTGAGAGACTAACCCTCAACGATCCATGGCCCGAGCATACCCTCGCTCGGCATCGCGGCGAGTGCAACCCCGCGCGCCAGCAGCCGGTCTGGCTCGTAAGGTCCGGGGCAACGCCAGCCACCGGTCGACGCCGCTGAAAAACCCCAGCGACCGTAATATTCGACGTCGCCTATCAGCACCTGGGCAAGTGGGGTTTGACCTTCCCCGGCGAGACGCGCCTCGGCGTCCAGCATCGCCGCCATCAAGCCGACACCAAACCCTTCGCCCTGGCGTTCGGGTACAACCGCGACAGGACCGACCATCACCAATGGGACCGGTCTGCCTTCGCTATCGATCAGAGCGATCGGCCAACACTGGATCGTGCCGACAAGCATGGATTCTTCATCAAGCGCGGCAAAGCTGAGCGCGTCGAGCCAGTCCATCCCGGCACGAATGCGATAGGCCGTGCGAGCGTGGCGATCCTCGCCGAAGGCACGGTCGAGCAATTGCTCGATCATCGTCGGATCGACCGCTGAAAGCGGAATGAGAGTTGCCGTCTCGCTGGCCATAGGGCGCCGGTTAGGGGCGGCGTTGCGCAATGCCAACCCATTTCGCGATCCCCACCATCGCGGGAATGACCGACGGTTACAAACTCAGCTTTAACACCCGACCATCTTCGCCATCTTCGGCGATCCAGATGCTGCCATCGGGGCCTTGCTCAATTGAACGGATGCGTCCGTCGAACTCGTATCGCCCGGCTTCCCTCGCGCTGTTTCCGTCGATCTCGACCCGTACGATCGCCTGACTTGAAAGGCCGGCGATCAATGCATCGCCTTTCCACGGAGCAAACATGTCGCCGGAATAGAAAATCATGTCGCCCGGTGCGATCACCGGAGTCCAGTGGATCGCTGGCGTGGACAAGCCGTCACACTCGGTGTGGTCGGTAATGTCGTCGCCATTGTAGTGATCGCCATTCGAACGAGTTGGCCAGCCATAATTTGCGCCGCGCTCTACAAGGTTGAATTCGTCACCGCCGGCCGGGCCATGCTCGATATCCCACAATCGGCCTTCGGCGTCCCAATCCATGCCAAGGATATTGCGGTGGCCATAGGACCAGATCTGCGCCTGCACTTCGCCCTGATCGGCGAAAGGATTGCCTTCCGCCGCAGTGCCATCGAGGTTCAGGCGGACGATTGTGCCAAGATTGTTGGTGTTGTCTTGCGCCGGATCGAGTTCTTGCCGGTCGCCGCTGGCGATGTACATGAATTGCTCGTCTGGCGAGAAATTGATGCGGTGCGAATAGTGGCCGCGCCGACCGGTCTTGAGCGACTGACGCCAGATTACCTCGAGGTCAGCGACCGCGCAGTCCTCCCCTGCTTCGTCGCAAGACAGTTTTCCGCGCCCGACCGCCGCGCCATAGGTGCTGCCAGCGCCCGCCTCTGCCCAGCTCAGGTAGATCGTGCGGCCGTCGAGCGGCATGCGGGCTTCGGATGCGAGGAAGGCGACATCGCCCAGTCCGCCCTGACCGGCGAATGCCACATCAGGAGCACCAGAAATGGTGCTGACTGCGCCACTGGCGGTGTTCATCATCTTGAGCGTGCCCGGCTTCTCGGTGATGAACAGGGTCTCGGTCCCCGGCGCGAATTCGATCGCCCACGGCCGCTCGAACTCGCCCATCTCGGTCACTTCGTAGTCGCCGATCGCGGCCGGTTCGTCGCCGTCCACTGCAGCGCTGTCCCCACCTTCGGCATTGGCGCAACTTGCGAGCGCGATCACAGACAGGGATAGGGTGAACGATGCTTTGGAAAAAGTCTTCATGCCAGGGGTAACTCCCAAACTTCAAATTGGTGCCAACGGCATAGTCATCGGGGTCGACGAGGCGGGGCGGGGACCGCTCGCCGGACCAGTGGTAGCCGCAGCAGTGGTGCTTGGGGTGGACGTACCCGCAG
>CAZJZO010000184.1:0-4811 GCA_964550495.1 uncultured Porphyrobacter sp.
ACAAGCCGTTGAACCAGAAATCAACGCGGGCGGTCGACCATGCTAACTCCCGACCGGAAAGGCTGTGATGAAACACCACTCTTCGAGGCATCGCTGCCGCCGCCATTTGCAGCTTGAAATCCTCAGCCATCAACTCTCCCTCGTTCATACTGCCAGCCTCGGCATCGGCGCGAAGCGCTTGGTATCTTCTTTCCAGAGTCGCCACGAGTTCAGGATCGACGGTATCGAACGGGTCCATGCTCATGAGTACGAACAGATTGCCTTCGCGGAACTCGGTCGCTCCGACGTGGCCGCCCCAAAGGACGTCGAGTGCAGACAGCGCGCTATCAGCGAATAGCGTCCGCGTTGCGACGAGCCGGGATTGGCCAGAAGCATCTTGAATCTGCACGAAAAGGCGACCGAACCGGTCGTCGGTTGGATTGGCAACCCAAGCGGCAGCGAGCGGTTCGGCGTTATCGATCGAATCGATCGGAGCACCAGCCGCAACACCGCGCGCCGCTCGCGCGGAGCGAATTGCTGTCCCATAACGCATCGGAACCCTTGCAGCGCCTCCGGTGGCCATTGCATAAGCAGAACTTGGAGCTCGGGTGCGGTAGCTACGGTCCGGGCCATTGGGCTTTTTGGCGGCATCGCCGCCGCCACCGCCACCACCGCCACCGCCACCACCGCCACCGCCGCCGCCACCGCCGCCGCCTCCGCCACCAGATGCAACCGCACCGGCAGGACCGTCTCCCAAGTCGTCGAACGAAACCGTCAGATAGTTGGAGTAATTTTGTGCGGAACGGCTCGGCGTAATGCCCCTTCCAGTGCGGTTGAAGTCAATGTCGGCTCCAAATGTCTCAATGAATCTCCGAAAGGCGGTTCTCGATCTGGCGGAGAGTGAACCTGGCATTTCGACGGCTCTAGCTTGAGTCAATTGAGCTCTTCGAGATGGGAGTGAGTCTTGCATCCGCGAGAGATTCCGATGCACTCCTTCATCCGACCCAAAACCGCGATCGGCATCTGAAAGCCCCGCTAGAGCTTCTAGGAATTCGGCATTCTGGCTCACCGCCGGCGCGTTGCCCACTGTCTCCTGCATCATCGAAGTGAGAATGCGAGCCTCGGTTGGTGGCGGATTGTGTGCGACAATGGCTCGCCGAATGAGGTCTTCGACTGTCGATGATTGCGAAACCAGGCGCGAGATATTCGGTGCATTCCGTCCGAATGCGCGTTGCAGGATAGGGCGCAGACTGGAGAGGTTTTGCCCGGCATAGACCTGACCTAGCTGCTGAATCGCTGGGCGCAGCTGGGCCGGAACCTCGATCCTCGCGGAATCGACGGCACTCGCAAATCGGAAAGTGTCAGGATTCAGAAGGCGTTCCGGCGTATTATCAATAATATCACGTAACGGCTGGAGCTCTGGCGTAGTCGCCATCGCGGGTCGATCGCTCACTTGCTGCTGATAAAGGTACGCCATGACGCGACGGCCTTGTCCCTGCTCCGCAATCTCGGCACGCCGATAAAGCTCTTCGACCAGAGCCTCGGCCTCGATATCGAAGAGCTGAATCCCGTCGATTCGGCGGATGTCGTCAATCGCGTCGGCAAAGCTTGTTCCGTGGCTTTGTAGTCGGTCCGCAGCTGTATTCTGGCCGCGCCTCAGCGTCGTCGCGGCGTCGCCCACGACCTCGAGTGCGGTCACATACTCGATCGCTCTTGGACCAAATGCGATGGCGGTGGGTGCCCCGCTTGCACCGTCAATGATGGGCCCTGATTCGATGCTGTCCTGTGAATCGCAGGCAGTCAGAAGGCCAAAGCAAGAGACTACCAACATCATGAACACCGATTTCATTCGCTGTCCTATCGAAGCCTGATCACGCATAGTCTTCCCCCTTTTTGGCGCAAAATCTCTTGCTACCGTTGACCTATCAATTGAATCACGAATTCATCGCGGAGCTGGGAATGGCCCGACTGGTCAAATGCCCAGTCGGCCACGGGTACGCTGAACAGCGCGGCGACTGTTTTTCGGCTCTTCTGTCCCGCAAGCGCGAGCACTCTTGTCCAGTAATCATCACCGCTAAGCGTTCCGATCGCTGGCAGCGCTCCTCGGCGTATGGTGAGCCCGGCAATAAGCGCAGGGTCGTTCTCACTTTCGCGGATCACGGTATTGGCTTGCTGCAACAGCAGATTTGCTCTGTCCCTCGTGTCTACATGGTCAGCCAGAGTAAACCACAATTCGCGGGGAATCTCGTCCACATGCAGGATCGGTCCTATCGGAATCTGCACGATCAACTCGAGCAACCGCTCGACATCGACGGGTCGCATTCTGCGCGGTTCGGTGCGCATCGAATTGATTGATGAGGTTAGTCCGAGCAGCGTTTCCCATGCCTCCCGCTCAGCACCCTCAAGCTGCTCTACGGAGCAGCCGGTCTGGCGGCGGCGATCCACTGCAGATCGCAACGAGGCCGTGCTGATACGCGGAGCTTGAATTCGGCTGGTATCCAGCAGGCCAACCGTCAATTCAGGGAGTTCGGCAAAGTCTAGATCATCTACAATGCATGCCGCCAACTTATTCATTGTTGAAGCGACGGTCAGTTCACCGATGATCACGTCGCGCTGCCCGATCAGCGAACGCGAGAGGCAACCCAATACCGCACCGGAAGTCCTCAGAGCCTGTTTGAGCGAATCGGAATAGGGCGTGCCGCTGCCAAGATAATCGATCGGATTTTGCGAGATAAATGCCTGATCGAAGCCGAAATTTTCAGGCCCGGCCCCTGGACGATCAATCCAAACCGGCTCACCTACCATCAGCAGGGCTTCAACGATTGGTTTAACGTGTTTGATCTTGTCTTCGGAAGCATGGGATATGAAAATGTGGATCTGAAATCTCCTCCAGACTTGGAGTTCTGATCGAATAGCTAACCGATATCGAGTTTACGAAATTTTTTCATATCATAGAATCAGTTTTCCCAGGATGCATACTTCTTATTGAGCAATTGCCTGGCTTTCGGATACAGGATTATTGCAGACCGGGAAAGTATACCGTTTCAATTTCGACAGGCTACTGGGCCATGGTGTGTCGTCAGACTAACAAGATATCTCTGATCTGACATGTTCCCAGGCGGCCATGAGCCGCAAGTCGATAGCTAAATCGCCTTGCCTATTTTACCGTTTCAACCCAAACCTTAGGTCATTCGGTTTGTAGGAATGATGAATGTGCGGTTCTCACTTTGCATGCTGGCCGCAGGATCGACTTTAGTCATGAGTTGGTACGGATTAGGCAGAAGCGGATCGGTTCGATGTTCGCAGAAAATGATAGGCGTCCACCAATCAGGTTGCTGCCGGGCTTCGGGAGGATAAAGTCGCATTATTGGTGCAAATCTGCCCAAGCCAACGTCTACAACTAAAGCAACTCGAAGCGCCAACTCACAGCTCACGAAAAGTACTTGGCCAATCGTCCAGACGACCGGTCTGAGTGGCAAGGGATTGTTGTGTAAGAAGTGGAATGGTGAGCTACGTTCAGCGCTGACGATTTCGCGTCAAACTGACGGCACCTCAGAAATGTGTGTTGGGGTAGGCACAGATTTGATCTTGGTTTGTGAGCCGACTGTCTGATTTCCTGGATTGGACACTGAAAGCAGATATTCCGCTTTCAGCCCAATCTCGGTCATCGAACGCGGGCTTGAAGTGGGCCGGTAACAGACCGTCGGCTCTTTAAGGTCGATTGGCTCAGAGCAGACATCCAGAATCGGCTCTTTGGCCACCCTTCAGGTCGCGGAATTCCTAGTCTAAGCCAGTACCTTCATAAGGTCCGATTTGGTGAGGGCGTCTTTCAGACCCAGTTCGCTTGCATGCGCATAGATCGCCGTGGTTGTGATGTCCTCATGACCAAGCAGGCGCTGCAAGTATCTAAGATCGACACCCTCTTCGAGAAGCAAGGTCGCACATGTGTGTCTGAGCATATGTGGAGTAATGTGCCTCGAAATACCAGCTTGCTTGGCATGTCGCGATAGCGAGCGCCGGACTGACTGAGTTGTCCAGCGATCTCCATCAGGCGCGAGCAACAGTGTAGCGTAAGGCCTCCTAGAATAGTGTGCGACTGTTCGCTTCAGGGCTTCGTCAACAACAAAGACGCGCCGTTCCTTTTGACCTTTGCCTATCACCTCGAGCGCGCCACTTTCGCTTTCGAATTGCTCGGGAGTGAGTCTTACGAGCTCACCCACACGGATACCGGTGGCGAGCAAAACCAGAATTGCTGTAGGGAAAGCACGCTCGCATAGCGGTACCGCATCATCATAGGCGAGTTCACTTGCGTAATTGTTCAGCTGCTTTGCCTCTGCGCGCGATAAGCCACGCGGAAGGGACTTTGGGCGTGGCAGAGCCAAATCTAAACCCACAAATGGCGACTTTGCTATTAACCCTGAACGTTCCAAATCGCGGAAGAAACCACGTAGGCACGCCATACGCCGACGAATGGTCCGAACGGCAGCGCCGCGCTCTGACTTCAGTATGCGAACATATTGAACCAATTGATCACGATCCACGTCTTTCAAGGTCCGCCCATTTATGAAGCCCGCGAAGTCCCTCAAGTCAGCGCCATACGCCTTGATAGTGTGTTCCGACGGGTCACGCAGGTAACTCAACCGCTCGATGTATCTCTTAATCATATCCGTTGTGTCCACGCCCGCCTCCTAGTTGGTTTGAAAAGCGGTTAGTGGTTAACGACTAAATTCGGGTTCAAAGCGTCCGATTGCTCTTTGGCTCACTTTCTGTCTTAAACAACACGAGCTTAGCGATAACTCGCTTGCGGCAACGAAGGATAATCAGGGGTTATG
>CAZJZO010000185.1:0-2455 GCA_964550495.1 uncultured Porphyrobacter sp.
GCTTCGGGGAACCCATTGAGGGCGCCGAGGTCCAGGCGCTCTGGAGCCGCGCCATCGCACCTTTCTTCGATTTCCAAGCCGGTGTCCGCCAGGACCTGACAGGGCCTGAGCGCACCCATGCGGTCATTGGTGTCCAAGGCATCGCCCCTTACCAGTTCGAGGTAGACGTCGCGGCGTTCGTATCGAACAAGGGTGATGTAACCGCGCGCTTTGAGGGCGAGCTTGATCAGCGCATCACGCAGCGGCTGATCCTTCAGCCGCGTGCCGAAATCGCTCTTTCGGCGCAGGATATTCCTGAACTGGGTATCGGCTCAGGTCTCGACCGGATCGAGGCAGGTCTGCGTCTTCGCTACGAGTTCGCACGCGAATTCGCGCCTTATGTCGGCGTTTCCCAGGAATGGCGGATTGGACAAAGCGCCGATTTTGCACGCGCCGCAGGGGAAGACGCGAGCGTGACGAATTACGTCGTGGGCTTGCGATTCTGGTTTTAAAGGAAGGAAATATCCAATGAGGATAAGACTATCTCTAAGCGCGGTCGCCTTGGCCTTGGCTGCAGGCGGCATCCCCGCCCTGGCACAATCCATGGATCATTCCGCGCACTCGGACCCTACGGCTTCGACGCAGATGGACCATACGGAGCAGGGCATGAAGCACGCCGAGCATATGGATGCGATGAATGATGACGTTGCGGAAGCCGAGGCGGTTCTGACATCATATCGGGATGCCCTGACGTCGCGCGATGCAGCGGGGATGGCCGCGCTGTTTGCCGAGGAATCCTTCGTGTACGAGAACGGCAAGGCGGAAGGCAGCTTCACGCATTACATGGAGCATCACCTGGGACCGGAACTTGACGCAATAACCAGCTTCACCTTCGGTGAACCGACGCTCGCAGTCACCCGGATGGGACATATGGCTTATGGCCGCGAAACGTACACCTATCGGATCGAACTTGCCGACGGCCGCGTGATCGACCGCGAAGGCGTTGCGACCTCTGTGCTCGCCCATGATGCGGATGGCTGGAAGATCGTTCAGTACCATTCATCGTCACGCGCACCGCGTAATAACTGATCCGATCGGGGGAACACCGATTGGCGACACGCTCTTTCAAGCTGCGTCTGCATGTACTGGGCAGCAAGCTTCACAAATGGCTGGCAGTCTTTGTCGGCGTCCAGGTGCTCCTGTGGATGATCACAGGGGCGCTGATGTCGTTCCTCAACATCGAAGAGGTCCGGTCCGAACATGTCGTTTCGCGCGCACCGGAGGTGTTGCCCGCTGATGCGGTCCTGCCCCAATGGCTCGAGAGCAGGGAGGGGGTGGTTTCCCTTGCGACGCGCGCGGTCGGCGGCAGGGCCGTGACCGAGGTCCGTCGGGACGATGGAAGCGTCACGCTCCGCGATCCGGAAAGCGGCATGCTCCTCTCGCCTCTTCCCGCCGTGAGCGCACAGGCTATCGCCCGACGTGCCTGGACCGGGCCGCGAACCACCATAGCGAAAACACTTTTCGTGGAAGACGCAGTCGGGACCGAATTCCGCGGTCCGCTCCCGGCGTGGCAAATCACTTACGGCGATGAGGATAATACCCGCGTCTACATCGATGCATCGAGCGGCTCGGTGCTCGCTGCCCGCAGCGACACTTGGCGCTTGTTCGACTTTGTCTGGGGGCTGCATATTATGGACTGGACGCAGCGCGACCGGATCAACAGCTGGTGGCTGCTGTTGTTCGGGATCGGCGGGACAATCATCGCGGTTTCGGGCTTGGTCTTGCTTGCCAACCGGTTCCCTTGGATCAGGCGGCGGGCGAAACATGTGCCGAATGCCCCCTGAAGCCGCTCCCAGTTTAATCAGGTTCGGCACGGGCAAAGCGGACCAGAAGGATCGTTAGCGCCGGCACGATCGTCCACATCGCGATCGGGATCAGCGCCAGTCCCGTCACTGACTCGTGCGGCATCAACTCGCTGTAGCGCCAGCTCAGGAAACTGTTTGCCGGAAGCGATGTGGCGATCATTTCGACGGCGATCGCGACGACAAGCCCAAAGCCGAAATAGATCGCATGGGGTAGTTTGTCTGACTGCCAGGGCCACGCATGCCCGCCGCGCAGTGCAGCAAGGCTATAAGCTGTGAGCAGGATCACGCCATCGCCCAGGCTTGCGATGCCGCAGCGAATGGTCTGCTCATAAGTCTCGAGATTGCCCGGCTTGAAAAACGGCATCTGGAAAATCTCCCAGACGAACGCGATCAGGCTTCCACAAATAAAGATGAGCCAATGGGTTCTGGTCATGCTGCGGATACGCCGGAATGATGTGCGCAAGGAAATAGCGGCTGGTCGGAGTTCCACGTCCTGCATAACGCCTTTGCTGCCCCAAAGCCTGGATCAGTCACCGTCTTCGCGCCTCTCGGTCTTGGCCATGCGAGCAGCGCGTTCGAGAAATTTCCGCATGTCACCTGCTGCCAGTTCG
>CAZJZO010000185.1:2555-4807 GCA_964550495.1 uncultured Porphyrobacter sp.
GGCCATGCGAGCAGCGCGTTCGAGAAATTTCCGCATGTCACCTGCTGCCAGTTCGGTAAGCGGATGCCGGCTCGCCTCAGGGCGCGGTTCGATCATGTCCGCACGTTTCCTGATCTGTTCGATCTGTTCACCGCTCGCCCCGGACAAAAGGCCGAGAACTATGTTCTCGAGAGTTATGAGGCGAATGCGCATTTGCACCAGCTCGGCATGGTCTGGCTCCGGGCTATCCCAGCTGCCGTCCTCATTGACCGTGCTCAAGACTGCTTCTCCGACGGCTCTGTTGTCACCATGATCTGTCCCATTCATCACTACCGGATTCGGTTAAAAGGGTGACCGAAAAACACCATTCCTGCAACCGGCTGTGTCATCGGCTCAGCCGTCTCCGGTGGGCGCGGAAATTGTTTGAGGGGAAGAGATGTTGGCTGCGTAAAGAGAATGAATGCGCACAGCACCCATCGCATGACCGACGTAAGGAAATCGATTATGAAACGGACAGCTCTAGCTCTCATTCTCGCCACTGGCCTGACAGCCACTCCGGCGATGGCCCAGGAACAGCATGACCACGGAGCTCAGGCTGCGGCACAGCAGCAGGATCACGCTGGCCACATGATGCAGGATTCCGACGCTATGGCGGCCCATCGCGAAAAGGTGGCTGAAATGCGCGCGCTGATGCAGCAGGCCCACGCCGCGAGCGATCCTGCCGAACGCCAAAGGCTTATGGCCGAACATCGTGCACAAATGCTGGAGCACATGGCGGGCATGATGCAGGGCGGCAATTCCGATATGATGGCGGCCTGTCACCAGCGCATGACGATGATGCACGATATGATGGAGCAGATGGCGGCTCACTAGAACATGGCGCAAGACGATTAGGAGATGGTGGCCGGGCTCTCGCTTGTGCCTGAGGCTGGCCACACTCACCAAAGCGCTGTGCAAGGCAAGAGACCCAACCATCGCGTGAGTCAAATTTGAACCCTCACGCGCCGTCGTTCGCCGCGCTCTATCACCGTAAGAGATGAGGGTTCGCAGAGCATTACCGACACAATAGGTCGCACGACTGTCGCCAAGACCGGAGTCCGCAGAGAATGAAACCAATCCAATTCATGGCTATTGTGGTCGCCAGTCTGCTCTGGATAAGTCCGGCCCAGGCCCATGGCGACAAGGAACACGGCGAAGCGGCCAGTGCTGTCGTCTCCGATGCGGCGTCAAAAGATATCCAGGCTGCGCAGGGGCACGGCGACACGGCTGCTGATCATGACGGGGCGAAGGGACAAGATGCAGACGAAGGCGACAAGGGCGTGGTCGGTGTGCTCAAGTCGCTGCATCCCGCCACCGTACACTTTCCGATCGCCTTGTTCTTTATGGCCGCTCTCACCGAGCTATTCGTCATCGCACGGAAGGGCACAGGCCTAGAGTCGGCAGTGCGCGTACTTGTTTATGGCGGTACCGCCGGGGCGGTCGTGGCGGCCATATTCGGTTGGATCCATACCGGTCTCTGGTTCGGCGGAGATACTGCGATGCAGGTTCATCGCTGGAACGGAATGCTGATCGCGGTCCTCGGTCTGGCGATGGCCTATCTGGCGAGCCGTGCTTCCGCGAGCCGGACCGCGTTCCGCGCCGCAATCTTTGCCATGGCCGCTCTAGTGCTGGTGCAGGGATTTCTGGGCGGCGAGCTTGCGCACGGTGCCAATCATCTTGGTATCTCCTGGCTTTGAAGGATAGAATGATGCGCAGATCAAATCGGAACGCGTTTGTTGCCCTCCTTGGTGCCGCGGCATTGGGGCTAGGGCTCGCTGCCTGTGATCAGACGCAGGACACTTCATCAGAAGCTGAAGCCTTGCCACTGTATACGGCCCCGCCGACCGAGAGCACAGGTGCTGGCGAAGGCGAAAGAGACAACGCTGCCTCTCCCGCTGGAGAGGCCAACACGAACCGGTCGGGTGAAGCTGCGACTGCCGGTAGGCAACCAGACCGACCGGCGAGCACTCCGGTAGTAGCGTCGTCCCCTGCGGCCACTCCCCCGCCGGTGAATGCCCAGCCTAGCAACACACCCGATCCTCATGCGGGCCACTATATGCCATCCATGCCCGACCATGACATGCCCTCGATGTCCGATCAGGCGGATGGATCGTGACCTGGCGTTTCGCCTTCTGATCGGCCCAAAAACGGCCGACGCTCGTTTTACCAGTCACTACGAATAACAAGTCGTCGTTTGCCAAAGGCGCTTTATCTCATCTGTCCGATTTTGGGGG
>CAZJZO010000186.1:0-4627 GCA_964550495.1 uncultured Porphyrobacter sp.
CCGAGAACGCGTCTTCGCCATATTCGTCCTGCGCTTCGAGCAGTTCGTCTTCGGTCAGCAGCTGGAATTTCTCGAGTGGGGTGAGGCCCGGCTCGATCACCACATAGCTTTCGAAGTAGAGAATGCGCTCGAGCTGCTTCAACTGAATGTCGAGCAAGAGGCCGATGCGCGACGGCAGCGACTTCAGGAACCAGATATGCGCAACCGGCGCGGCCAGTTCGATGTGACCCATGCGCTCGCGACGCACCTTGGTGACGGTGACTTCGACGCCGCACTTCTCGCAGACGACGCCCTTGTACTTCATGCGCTTGTACTTGCCGCACAGGCATTCGTAGTCCTTCACCGGACCGAAGATGCGCGCGCAGAACAGGCCGTCACGCTCGGGCTTGAACGTGCGGTAGTTGATCGTTTCCGGCTTCTTGATCTCGCCGAACGACCAGCTGCGGATGCGCTCTGGCGAAGCGATCCCGATCTGGATCTGGTCGAAGGTTTCCGGCTTGGCCAGCTGGTTGGTGAATTTGGTCAGTTCATTCATGACTTGGTTCCCTCAGGGGGTGAATTCTCAGGAGCGGAGGTGGCGGGGCCCGAAGACCCTCGCCGTTATTCCGCTGCCTCCGGCCATTGATCGTCCTCGTCTTCCTCGCCGTCGCTGAGCGACTTGAGTTCGACATTGAGGCCGAGCGAGCGCATTTCCTTGACGAGCACGTTGAAGCTCTCCGGAATGCCCGCTTCAAAAGTGTCGTCGCCCTTGACGATCGCTTCGTAGACCTTTGTACGGCCGACCACGTCGTCCGACTTGACGGTGAGCATTTCCTGCAAGGTGTAGGCTGCGCCGTATGCCTGCAGCGCCCAGACCTCCATCTCACCGAAGCGCTGGCCGCCGAACTGCGCCTTGCCGCCCAACGGCTGCTGGGTGACGAGCGAGTAGGGGCCGATCGAACGGGCGTGGATCTTGTCGTCGACCAGGTGGTGCAGCTTGAGCATGTAGATGATGCCCACGGTCACCTTGCGGTCGAAGGCTTCGCCGGTCCGTCCGTCGAACAGGGTCGACTGACCCGAACCGTCGATGCCAGCCTTGACCAGCATGTCGGTGACATCGCCTTCGCGAGCGCCATCGAACACCGGAGTACCCATCGGGACACCAGCGCTAAGGTTGGTCGCAAGCTCGACGATCTGATCGGTCGAACGGCCGTCGAGATCCTCGTGATACTGCTCGCCATAGACGTCCTTCAGACGCTCCACGACCGCTGCGGGTGGTTTCGCATTCTTGAAGTCTTCGGCAGCGTTGGGATTGGCGAGCTTCCACTCTTCGAGCTTGTCCGCGATATCCATGCCGAGGCCGCGCGCCGCGAAGCCCAGGTGGGTCTCGAAGATCTGCCCGACATTCATGCGCGAAGGCACGCCCAGCGGGTTGAGCACGAGGTCGACCGGGGTGCCGTCTTCGAGGAACGGCATGTCCTCGACTGGGAGGATGCGTGAAATCACACCCTTGTTCCCGTGGCGGCCGGCCATCTTGTCGCCCGGCTGCAGCTTGCGCTTCACCGCAACGAAGACCTTGACCATCTTGAGCACGCCAGGAGCCAGTTCGTCACCACGCTCGAGCTTCTCTTTGCGGTCTTCGAACTTGGCATCGATCATCGCGACGCTGTCGTCATATTGCGACTTGATCGCTTCCAGCTGCGCCTGGCGCTTGTCATCGGCCACCGCGAACTTGAACCATTCGTGGCGCTCGACATCGTGGAGCACCTGTTCGCTGATCTCGATGCCCTTCTTCACGCCTTTCGGCGCAGCCGAGGCGGTTTGGCCGAGCAGCATGTCCTTGAGACGGTTGTAGGTCGCACGGTTGAGGATGTTGCGTTCGTCGGCAGCATCCTTGCGCAGACGCTCGATTTCCTCGTTCTGGATCGCCCGCGTACGGTCGTCGATCTCGATACCGTGGCGGTTGAACACACGCACTTCGACGATCGTTCCGGCAACGCCCGGCGGCAGACGCAGCGAGGTGTCGCGCACATCCGAAGCCTTTTCGCCGAAGATCGCACGAAGCAGCTTTTCCTCCGGGGTCATCGGGCTTTCGCCCTTGGGCGTGATCTTGCCGACCAGGATGTCGCCCGGATGCACTTCCGCGCCAATATAGACGATGCCCGCTTCGTCGAGGTTGCGCAGAGCCTCCTCGCCGACATTGGGAATGTCGCGGGTGATGTCCTCCGGCCCAAGCTTGGTGTCGCGAGCCATGACTTCGAATTCCTCGATGTGGATCGAGGTGAACACGTCGTCCTTCACGATGCGTTCGGAGATCAGGATCGAATCTTCGTAGTTGTAGCCATTCCACGGCATGAACGCGACGAGGCTGTTCTTGCCGAGCGCCAGCTCACCGATGTCGGTCGACGGACCATCGGCAATGATGTCGCCCGCTTCGATCACGTCGTTCACCTTCACCAGCGGTCGCTGGTTGATGCAGGTGTTCTGGTTCGAGCGCTGGAATTTCTGCAGCGTGTAGATGTCAACGCCCGACTGACCCGGCTCGACATCGCCTTGCGCGCGGATCACGATACGGGTTGCGTCGACCTGGTCGACGATGCCGCCACGCTTGGCAGCGATCGCCGCGCCGGAATCGCGCGCAACGGTCTCTTCCATGCCGGTACCGACCCAAGGCGCTTCGGCCTTGACCAGCGGCACAGCCTGACGCTGCATGTTCGAGCCCATCAAAGCGCGGTTCGCGTCATCGTTCTCAAGGAACGGGATCAGCGACGCCGCCACCGACACGAGCTGCTTCGGCGAGACGTCCATCAGGGTAATCTGATCGCGCGGTGCCATCAGGTTGTCACCCGAACGGCGGGCGGAAATCAGATCCTCGACGAAGGTTCCGTCATTGTTGAGGTCCGCCGAAGCCTGCGCAACGGTGTGCTTCTGCTCTTCCATCGCGGAGAGGTAGATGACTTCGCCGGTGACCTTGTTTTCCTCGACAGTACGATACGGCGTCTCGATGAAGCCGTACTTGTTGACGCGCGAGAACGAGGCCAGCGAGTTGATCAGGCCGATATTCGGGCCTTCCGGCGTCTCAATCGGGCAGATCCGACCATAGTGCGTCGGGTGAACGTCGCGAACTTCGAAACCGGCGCGCTCGCGGGTAAGACCGCCCGGGCCAAGCGCCGAAACGCGACGCTTGTGGGTGACTTCCGACAGCGGATTGGTCTGATCCATGAACTGCGACAGCTGCGAGGAACCGAAGAATTCGCGGACGGCAGCTACTGCGGGCTTCGCGTTGATCAGGTCGTTCGGCATGACGGTTGAGACGTCGACCGAGCTCATGCGCTCCTTGACCGCACGCTCCATCCGCAGCAGGCCGACGCGGTACTGGTTTTCCAGCAGCTCGCCGACCGAACGCACGCGGCGATTGCCGAGGTTGTCGATGTCGTCGACTTCGCCCTTGCCGTCCTTGAGGCCGACCAGTTCCTTGACCACGGCGAGGATGTCTTCCTTGCGCAGTGTGGTCACCGTATCTTCGGCATTCAGACCGAGACGCATGTTCAGCTTGACGCGGCCGACGGCCGAAAGATCATAGCGCTCGCCATCGAAGAACAGGCCTTCGAACAGGGCTTCGGCGGTTTCCTTGGTCGGCGGTTCGCCCGGACGCATGACCTTGTAGATCGCTTCCAGGCCTTCGTCGCGGTTTTCGGCCTTGTCGACGGCGAGGGTGTTGCGGATCCAGGGCCCGGTGTTGACCTCATCGATGTCGAGCAGCTCGAGGCTGTCGATACCTGCATTGTCGAGCGCTTCGAGGTTTTCGGGCGACACTTCATCGCCTGCCTCGATGTAGATGCGACCGGTGCTCTCATCGATCATGTCGCGTGCAGCGAAACGACCGAACACTTCTTCGGTCGGAAGCAGCAGTTCTTTCAGGCCGTCCTTAGCCGCCTTGTTGGCAGCGCGCGGGCTGATCTTCTGGTTGGCGGCGAAGACCTCTTCACCGGTCTTGGCATCGACCAGCGCAAAGGATGGCTTCTGACCGCGCCAGTTTTCGGCGACGAAAGGAATCTTCCAGCCGTCCTTGGCGCGCTCCCAGTTGAGCGTATCGTAGAAGAAATGCAGGATTTCTTCGCTGTCCTGGCCCAGTGCATAGAGCAGAGCGGTGACAGGCAGCTTGCGCTTGCGGTCGATCCGGACATTGACGATGTCTTTCGCGTCGAACTCGAAATCGAGCCACGAACCGCGATAAGGGATCACGCGAGCGGCGAACAGCAGCTTGCCCGACGAGTGGGTCTTGCCGCGGTCGTGATCGAACAGCACGCCCGGCGAACGGTGCATCTGCGACACAATTACGCGCTCGGTGCCGTTGATGATGAAGGTGCCGTTCTCGGTCATGAGCGGCATGTCGCCCATGTACACGTCCTGCTCCTTGATATCGAGCACGGAGCGGGTTTCGGTCTCCTGATCGACTTCGAACACGATCAGGCGCAGCGTCACCTTCATCGGGGCAGCGTAGGTGATGCCGCGCTGGCGACATTCGGTGGTGTCGTATTTCGGTTCTTCGAGTTCGTAGTGGACGAAATCGAGCTCGGCGGTGCCGGCGAAGTCACGGATCGGGAAGACGCTGCGCAGCGTCGTTTCGAGGCCGGAAACGTAATCG
>CAZJZO010000187.1:0-4587 GCA_964550495.1 uncultured Porphyrobacter sp.
TGGTGAACTTCAGGCAGAACCGGCGGCTGTTCGCGCGGCGCTAACCCCGGGCCACCGTCTCCAGCAGTTCCGCCGTTACCGGATAGCCGGCGTCCTCCAGGATGGTCAGCATCGGTTTCCCGCTGCTGCTATCGACCTTCGGGACGATCGTTTTGACCGGGATCGCTTCTGCCTGCGCACGCGCTTCGGCGAAGGATGCGAACAGCGCCAGCCGTTCTAGGTTTCGGCGTGTCGGGAAGATCAATTTGATCTCGCCCGTATCGGCCATATCCAGCGCCCCTTGCGCGCTGGTCCAGAACAGATGCGTGTTTTCCGACTGATCGACCGCAATGTCGACCGAGCCAGTGCCGAGATCGGCCAGATAGAACCGCGTGTCGTAGACGCGCGGAATATTCTCGTTCTTGGGGAACCAGCGGGCGAACGGCGTGACCTGATCGAGGTCGAGCGACCAGTCGAACGCTTCGAGCACCGGGGCGAGGGCGCCTTCTTTCTCCAACAATACGCGGGCGGCGGCGGCGCTTTCGGCGGTGATGTCGCCCGACAGCCCTAGTGCCAGACCCGTTTCTTCGAGTGTTTCGCGAACAGCTGCGATCTGGTGCGCCGCTTCCTCTTCATCGATCGCAACGGGCTGTGAGGCGACGACCCTTGCGGCAAGCTCGAAATCGGCAGGATCGACCCGACCACCGGGAAACACGGCCATGCCGCCGGCGAAAGTCATCGTGCGCGAGCGGATCGTCATCAGCACTTGCGGCGCACCGCCTTCCGGACTGTTGCGGAAGATGATGATTGTCGCTGCGGGAATGCCCTGCGGGCCGGAATCGGTTGTCATCGGCAGCGTGATGCCGGTCTCATCCAGCATTGCCAAGAGCCGACAGGCGCAGAGAACCGTATTCTGTCGGTTTGTTTTACATTTCGAAATCAGGTTAACCGATCGAAACCATCTAAATATTTGAAATCATTAGATTGGGGTGTTTTGGCACGCACTGTGCATCAATGTTTGTACCCCGAGTGGTCTTCAATTTGAGGCGAGGCTCTTCTGGTCTCTGGGTTTCGCCTCCCCGAAAGAACAGCCGCCCCGCGAATGTGCCGCGGGGCGGTTTTTCTTTGTTTGGAGTGGTTGTTTGCCGCGCCCCTTGCGAGAATGCGGACATCAGGATCTAACTCTCAGCCTTTGCGACACCTTGTTCGTCAAGCATCTGCTGCAGTTCGCCGGCTTCGAACATCTCCATCATGATGTCGCTGCCGCCGAGGAACTCGCCTTTGACGTAAAGCTGCGGAATGGTCGGCCAGTCCGAATAGGTCTTGATACCCTGTCGGATCTCCATGTCCTGCAGCACGTCGACGCTCTCATATGCGATCCCACAATGATCGAGGATCGAGACCGCTCGACTGGAGAACCCGCATTGTGGGAACAGCGGAGTGCCTTTCATGAACAGGACGACGTCGTTGTCGCCGACGAGCGATGCGATACGGGCTTGTGTGTCTTCAGCCATAAGTCTGCGGCCTTTGGTGTTGATTGATTTGCTGTCGATTACGTGGGGACCACTGTGGTCACTTGCAAGGCATGCAGTTCGCCGCCCATTTTGTCGCCGAATGCAGCATAGACCATCTTATGCTGTTGCACCCTGTTCTTGCCGGCAAATTGCGGCGCGGTGACCTTGGCGGCCCAATGATCATCGTCGCCGGCCAAATCGGTCAGTTCCACGATGGCCCCCGGCAATGCCGCCAGGATTGCCGCTTCGATATCTGCACCTTTCATCGGCATATTTCGGCTCCCGGCGAGGCTTAGCTGTCGCCCATCAACTGGCGCTTGGCCACGACCGTCATCTCTTCCAGCTTGGTGCGAATGTCGGCTTCGCTGACGTCCTGTTCTGCCGCGGTCAGATCGCCGAGCAGCTTGCGGATCACATCCTCGTCGCCAGCTTCCTCAAAATCGGCTTGCACGACCGCTTTCTTGTAGGCGTCGGTCTCTTCTTCGGTGAGGTTCATCAGGCCCGCCGCCCATTCGCCGAGCAATCGGTTGCGGCGCGCGGCGACCTTGAACGCAGTCTCTTCGTCCATCGCGAATTTGGCTTCTTCCGCACGTTCGCGGTCTTTGAAATCGGTCATGAGTCCCTCCGGAAAATCTTGGAGCTGAGATAGGGCGAGCAGTGCGCGGCGACAAGCGCCAGCGCAATCAATCCATTGTCACTACAAGCTTGCCCACGGCTTCGCGGTTTTCGAGCTTGGCGATCGCGTCACCCGCGCGATCGAGCGGGAATGTCTCGGACACCAGCGGGTCGATCTTGCCCGCTCTCATAAGTTCGAACAATTCCTCGACCTGTGCCCGGAACTTGACCGGCTCACGCGCCGTGAATGCGCCCCAGAACACGCCGCAAATGTCGCAACTCTTGAGCAGGGTAAGGTTGAGCGGCATCTTGGCAATCCCGGCCGGGAAACCGACCACAAGGAACCGGCCTTCCCAGGCGATGGAGCGCAGCGCGGGTTCGGAGTACTGCCCGCCGACAATGTCATAGACGATATTGGCGCCGGTCGGCCCGCAAGCCGCCTTGAACGCGTTGGCGAGTTCTTTCGATGCCGCCTTGTCCATCTCTTCGCGGGGATAGATCACCACTTCATCGGCGCCGGCCTTGCGCGCCACTTCTCCCTTGGCTTCGCTTGACACTGCCGCGACGACACGCGCGCCAAAAGCCTTGGCAAGTTCGACGGCCGACAGGCCGACACCACCCGCAGCGCCGAGGATCAGCACGACATCGCCTTCCTTGATGTGTCCGCGATCCTTCAACCCATGAATGGTCGTTCCATAGGTCATCAACAGCGAAGCAGCCTTTTCGAAGGGAACACCTTCAGGAATTGGGAACATGCGTCCTGCAGGCACGATAACCTTTTCCGCCAGGCCGCCATTGCCGATGCCTGCCATGACCCGATCGCCAACGGCGAACTCCGTTACACCCTCGCCGACCGCCGCAATCACGCCAGCCAATTCGCCGCCGGGCGAGTAGGGTCGTTCGGGTTTGAACTGATAGAGATCGCGGATCATCAACGTGTCGGGGTAGTTGATGGCGCACGCCTTCACATCGACCAGCACTTCGCCATTGCCGGGAGTCGGATCCTCAACTTCGTCGAGTGTCAGGGTCTCGGGGCCGCCGACTTCATGCGTGCGGATGGCTTTCATGGGTGTCTCCCGTCAGATGTTTGTACCGTGGGTAAGCCAGCCTTGTGCAGATGCACGCCGGCTTTCGAATTGTCCGATCGACGCTTGCCGCTCGAGCGTCAGGGCAACTTCGTCGAGACCGTTGAGCAGGCAATGTTTGCGGAACGGATCGATGTCGAAGGCGAAGCGATCCTGGAATTGGGTCGTTACTGACTGTGTTTCCAGATCGACGTCAATCTGGTGCCCCTCGCGCGCCACTTCGAGCAGGCGGTCGATCGCTTCCTGCGGCAGAACCACGGGAATGATGCCGTTCTTCACCGCATTGCCCGAAAAAATGTCGGAATAGCTGGGCGCGATGACGGCGCGAATGCCCAGATCGAGCATCGCCCAGGCGGCGTGCTCGCGGCTCGACCCGCAGCCGAAATTGTCGCCTGCTATGAGGATGGGCGCGCCGGCAAAATCAGGGTCGTCGAACACGTTTCCGGGCTCTGCGCGAATGCTCTCAAACGCCCCTTCGCCAAGCCCTTCGCGGGTGATGGTCTTCAGCCATTTTGCCGGAATGATGATATCGGTGTCGATATTTTTGGCACCGAAGGGAATAGCCCGGCCCGAAATCCGCGAAAGCTTTTCCATCGCGTCCAGCCTCAGTCGGTTTCGGGCTGCTCGCCCGAAGGAACCTTGTCCTCCGGCTTGCTGTCATCGGAGGCAGCGCCCGACTTCTTCGAAAACCTTTTGCCGGCATAGAGCAGCGCAGCAGCGATTGCGGCCGAGCCGATGGTGGCGGCAGCGCCAATCGCAGCCTTGCTGGCGACGGACTTTTTGGGAGACTCTTCAGGGGGGGTATCGTCTTCACTCATGTGTTGCTCATGCGCTTGGCTTGCCGGCTTTGCAAGCGGTCAGTCGAACTCGCGCACATCCGCCAGCCGCCCGGTAACGGCCGCCGCTGCGGCCATCGCCGGCGAGACGAGATGCGTGCGCGCGCCCGGCCCTTGCCGACCGACGAAATTGCGATTGCTGGTCGACGCACAGCGTTCGCCAGGCGGCACCTTATCCGGGTTCATGCCAAGGCAGGCCGAACAGCCCGGCTCGCGCCATTCGAACCCCGCTTCTGTGAAGATCCTGTCGAGCCCCTCTTCCTCCGCCTGCATCTTTACCAGCCCCGATCCGGGGACGACGATCGCCCAGCGCACGTTTGCAGCCTTTGAGCGCCCCTTCAGCACCTTTGCAGCAGCTCTCAGGTCTTCGATCCGGCTATTGGTGCAGCTGCCGATGAAGATGTTTTCGACCGGTATGTCCGTCATCCGCGTCCCCGGTTCGAGTCCCATATATTCAAGGCTCTTTTGCGCCGCCGCCCGTTTGCTTTCGTCTGCGAAGCTGTCGGGCGAAGGGACAGAACCGCCGATCGGCGCGACATCTTCCGGACTGGTCCCCCA
>CAZJZO010000188.1:0-4539 GCA_964550495.1 uncultured Porphyrobacter sp.
CGGTCGCAGCTTCGACTCTCTGCCGATTGCCGATCGCCAAGAACGCCTGCGCACACGGATCGCCGAAGCCGATTTCGGGATTATCCGTGCGCTCGGGAGACTGCGCTCGATATTCTATTCGGCGTATTATCAGGCTCCGGATAGCTGGGCCTCGATCGGATTTGTGCCAGCACAATCCCGGCCAGGCGCAGCGCCCTTTGCCAATGACGATCAACTCAGCCCCGTCGAACTAACCGGCGATGAGGAGTGCGATTGGCTGGTGATCGGTTCGGGAGCCGGCGGCGCAGCAGCTGCAGCCGCTCTGGCGGCCAAGGGCGACAAGGTTATCGTCATCGAGAAGGGCGATTACTGGTCGACGGCCGAAATTCGTCACAGCGATTCCGAGCAATATGCCGGCATGTATGTCGGCGGGGGGTTGATGACATCGAGCAACCGCGAAATCGCGATCCTGCAGGCCGAGTGTGTGGGAGGCTCCTCGCTGGTCAACAATGGCATCTGTTTCCGCCCTGACAGCGCCAATATCCACCCCGATGCCGAAGATGTCATCGAACATTGGCGCGACAAGTTCGGCGTGCAGATCGATCGTGCGAAGCTGACTGCTTCATTCGACTTCCTTTGGAATCGGCTCGAGATCGCGGAAATCACGGAAGATCAGGCCGGTCCAAACGCCGCCCATCTTGAAACCGCATGGAACGCGTTCCGTGCAGCCGGGCACGGTACCGATGGCGATCAGCACGCGATCTATCGCCGGTTCGAAAAGAACTACGGTACCGGGCAACGCGCTTGCTGGGGCTGCGGCTATTGCAATTCGGGCTGCCCCTATGGCCGCAAGAACTCGGTGGTCGAGACCCTGCTCAAGGACGCGCAGGATAACGGCGCGCTGATCGCGGAGAACACGATCGCGCATCGGATCAATATCGGCACTCACTTGCGAACCAAGCCGGTCAAATCGGTGCAAGTCCGCCAGAACGGTCGCCCGCTTCGCATTCGGCCGGACAAAGGCGCGATTGTTGCGGCTGGAACGGGTGCGTCTTCGGCGCTGCTCGAGCGACTCAACTTCGCGCATATCGGCGAACAGATCGCCTGCAATCTCGCCTGTCCGGTGATCGCCAGGATGCCGCATCCGGTAAACAGTTGGGACGGCGTGCAGATGGGCGGCTATATCGACCGCGGCGATCATCTGATCGAAAGCTGGTTTCATCCGCCCGCCAGTTTCTCGGCATCGGTGGGCGGCTGGTTCGAAGAATATGTCCGCCGAATGCAATCCTATTCGAACCTCGTCTGCCTCGGCGTGCTGATGCCGGTCAGCGATATTGGCGAAGTCAAGCGCGGCAGCTTCCGCGTCGGCCTCAAGAACAAGCACTGCGAACAGCTACGAAGGCACGTGATCGATGTGGTGCGAATGCACTTGGCGGGCGGCGCAGAGGAAGTCTATCTCCCCACCTCCGACAACGTGACGGTGCGGCCCGGCGACGATATCGAAGCGCTGGTCGAGCAGCATCTCGACAAGCCAAGCGACTTCATCGTCAGCACTTCGCACCCGCAAGGCGGCAATGTGATGGGATCGCGGGTCGACCGCTCGGTCGTCGGCAGCGATCTCAAGGTCCACGGGACGGGCAATCTCTACGTTGCCGACGCCAGCATCTTCCCCTCTTCGATCCGGATCAACGCGCAGATGTTTACCATGGCGATGGCTCACGCGCGCTTCTCATAGCCGTTCGAACCGGACCTTAACCCTTCCCTGTTAACGCCTGCAGGCGATGACGCGCGTCTATATCACCATCGACACCGAGTATTCCTCGGGTTTGGTCACCGGGCTCGGACCGGCGGATCGGGCAGAGAATTATGCCCGCTCGATCGCCTGCCTTACGCCTGACGGCCCGGCGGGGATTACGCACAAGCTGCAGCTACTCAATCGCTACGGGCAGAAAGCCGTGTTCTTCGTCGACCCCATGCCCGCGCTTGTCTGGGGAGTGGCGGCCATCGAGGACATTGTCGAACCGATCATCGAAGCGGGGCACGATGTGCAGCTCCATTGCCACACCGAATGGCTCGAGATAGCCGGTCCCGCCAACCCGCTGGAATCGGGCCGAACCGGCAACAACATCGGCGATTTCCCGTTCGACGAGCAGTGCGAATTGCTGTCGCTCGCCCGCGCATTCCTCATTTCTGCCGGAGCCCCGGCCCCGGTTGCCTTTCGTGCCGGCAATTACGGCGCGAACGATGACACGCTCGAAGCACTCGCAGCGATCGGATTGCGCTATGATACCAGCCACTGCCCGGCCTTGCCCGACGGGGCGAGCCAGTTCAGCCTCGGCCCGGACGATCGCGATCCGTTGCTGCACAAGGGGATGATCGAAGTCCCGGTCGGCAGCATCGGTACATTGGGCGGAGGCCAACGCCATGCCCAGATCACCGCCCTGACGCTGGACGAGATGCGCGCTGCAATCCGTCACGCTCGCGACACCGGTCGCACGGCGTTCACTCTCGTCAGCCACTCGTTCGAACTGATCAATCGTCGCAAGCTCGCGGTCAACAAGATCGTGCGTCGCCGGTTCGAAGGGCTGTGTCGCAGCCTGAACGAGATGAAGGGCATCGAAACGGCCAATTACCGCGACAATCCGCCGCTGTTTGGCGGAACGACGACAGCCAATCCGCCGCTTCCGGCAAGCCCCTTGAGGACCGGAATGCGCTACGCCGAGCAGCTGGTCTCGAACACTCTTTATGGCGCACTGTAGCGGTTCGGAGCGATGAACAGCGTAACTTCCGTCCCGATCGATTTCACCATTGGTTCGCGGCGCCTGATATCGGCGCAGAGGCAGCTGACGACGTGGTCCTTTGCGCTTGAGGATATCCTCGCGAGCGACCAGCAATTGTCGCCCCCTGCTCCGGGGCCGGACGGACTGCGCGTCCTGTCGGCGCCCAACCGCGCGGTCGCTGCGATCGAAGCGTGTTTCCCGCACCATCTTGTCGGCGGAAGACAGGACTATCGTCGCCACTATATCGACATGTCGGGCAGCTTCGACGACTATCTCGCCCGGTTTTCCGGCAAGACCCGCTCCACGCTCCGGCGCAAGGGGCGCAAGCTCGCCAAGGAAGTGGGCGATCGCTACCGGATAAGCGAGCATCGCACTCCGCAGGAGATCCGACATTTCCTCAATGCGGCAGTGCCCTTGTCCGCGAAGACGTACCAGGCACGATTGCTCGATGCAGGACTGCCGGAAACTCCGCAGGCGCGCTGTGCAATGCTCGATCAGGCCGAGGCCGACCGCATGCGCGGGTTCCTGTTGCATGGACCGGATGGTCCGATTGCCTATCTTTCGCTTCCGATCTCGGGATCGACCCTGATCTACGCCCATCTTGGTTACGATCCGGCGTGGTCGCGTCTGTCCCCGGGCACGGTACTGCAGATGGAAGCGCTCGAACGACTGTTTGCAGAACGCCGCTATCGCTACTTCGACTTCACCGAGGGCGAAGGGGCGCACAAGGCGATGTTCGGAACCGACAGCGTCGATTGCGCCAGCTTCGTCTTGCTCGTGCCGACCGCCGCCAATCGCGCCTTGCTGGGCGCCAGATCGGGCTTCGATGCGATCGTCGGCGGAACCAAAGTGCTGGCTCAGCGATCGGGCGCGCTAGCCCGCGTCAGATCCGCGCTGCGCGCCTAGTTCCTTGACCTGGGCGGTGCGCCGATTGCGAGCGAGCCGCGCGAACCGGGTGGCCATTTCCGCCCGCTCCGAACGAGGTTCGCCGATGTCTGAAGCGAGCCAAGCGTACAGCCACAGCACGAACGCAACAACCGCCAGCACCAACACGCCCGCTGCCATGCCGAACTTGATGTCGTAGGACGCGAGCAGAGCCACCGCGCTCAGCGCAAAAATGGCAACAAACCACTTCGGTTCGAACATGGATTCTCCATCGGGGTTGAACACGGGATGCGAGCGGCCGTGTTCGAAAAGCGACATCGACGACATGTTTACTCCTGAAGCGACGACAAGGATTCAAATGCCCTTGCGTCCAGTCACATCGTCGGTTCGTCGAGCAAGTCGCTCAAGTTACGTGTCAGCCAAGAAAAAGGGGCCGGACGATCGCTCGTCCAGCCCCTCCTTGCATTCGGTATCCGAGTAGGAAAGCGTTACGCTCCTTCGACTTCGGCCGTGTCGATCTTCAGGCCCGGGCCCATGGTCGAGGTCAGCGAGACCTTCTTCACATACTTGCCCTTCGCGCCCGACGGCTTCGCCTTCACGACCGCGTCGGTGAGCGCCTTGAAGTTGGCCTTCAGGTCTTCGTCCTTGAACGACAGCTTGCCGATCCCGGAATGGATGATGCCCATCTTCTCGACCCGGAATTCGACCTGGCCGCCCTTGGCGTCCTTCACGGCCTGTTCGACATTCGGAGTGACGGTGCCGAGCTTCGGGTTCGGCATCAGGCCCTTCGGACCGAGCACCTTACCGAGACGGCCGACAACGCCCATCATGTCCGGGGTCGCGATCACGCGGTCGTAATCGAGATTGCCGTTCTGCATGTCTTCCATCAGGTCTT
>CAZJZO010000189.1:0-4409 GCA_964550495.1 uncultured Porphyrobacter sp.
CCAAGGTTGAAGGTGCCGATATTGATGCCGTGATTGCCCAGCAGCGTCCCGATCCGGCCGATAAAGCCCGGCTTGTCGTCATTGACGATATACAGCATGTCGCCATCGAGATCGGCCTCGATCCCGATTCCGAAGATTTCGACCAGCCGCGGCGCTTCGTTGCCGAACAGAGTGCCGGCGACCGAGCGGGCACCTTGCGAGGTTTCGACCGTGACTCTGATGAGCGTGTTGAACGCGCCTTCGCGTTCGTGGCGGATCTCGCTCACTTCAAGCCCGCGTTCCTTCGCCAGGTAAGGCGCGTTGACCATGTTCACCGTGTCGGAATAGCGGCGCATGAAGCCCGCCAGCACCGCGCCGGTGATCGGCTTGCCGTTGAGCTCGGCGGCGGCGCCTTCGCGCTCGATGCTGATCTTGGTGAGGTTGCCGTGAGCCAGCTGTCCGACAAGCGAACCGAGCTTTTCGGCCAGCGCCATGTAAGGCTTCAGCTTGGGCGCTTCCTCGGCGCTGAGGCTCGGCATGTTGAGCGCGTTGGTGACCCCGCCATTGACGAGGTAGTCGGCCATCTGCTCGGCGACCTGAAGCGCGACATTGACCTGCGCTTCGGTGGTCGAAGCGCCAAGGTGCGGGGTGCAGATGAAGTTCGGCGCATCGAACAACGGGGATTCCTTCGCCGGTTCGGTCTGGAACACGTCGAGCGCGGCGCCGGCCACATGGCCGCTTGTAAGCAAGTCCGCCAAAGCTGCCTCGTCGATCAGACCGCCGCGCGCGCAATTGACGATGCGGATACCGGCCTTGGCATTCTCAAGCCGTTCTCGGCTGAGGATATTGCGCGTTTCGTCGGTCAGCGGTGTGTGCAGCGTCACGAAGTCGGCGCGGCTGAGCAGCGTGTCGAGATCGACCTTTTCGACGCCCATTTCCACTGCCCGGTCTTCGGTCAGGAACGGATCGTAGGCGATCACCTTCATCTTGAGGCCGAGCGCGCGCGATGCGACAATCGAACCGATATTGCCCGCGCCGATCAGGCCGATGGTCTTGCCGGTGACTTCGACGCCCATGAAGTCCTTCTTGGGCCATTCGCCGTTCTTGGTGCGGACATTGGCGTCGGGGATTTGCCGTGCGAGCGCCATGGTCATCGCGATTGCGTGTTCGGCGGTGGTGATCGAGTTGCCGAACGGAGTGTTCATCACCACCACTCCCTTGCCGCTGGCGTAGGGGATATCGACATTGTCGACGCCGATCCCGGCGCGGCCAATGACTTTCAAATTGGTCGCTGCGTCGAGGATTTCGGGCGTCACCTTGGTCGAAGACCGGATCGCAAGGCCGTGATAGTCACCGATGCGGGCCTTCAGTTCCTCGGGCGTTTCGCCGGTAATCACATCGACATCGCAGCCGCGTTCTTCGAAAATGCGCGCGGCGTTGGGGTCCATCTTGTCGGAGATGAGTACTTTGGGTTTGGTCATTGGAATTTCCTATTCGGAGCGCGGATTCGCACCGGCCCGATCAAATTTGGGGAGGAGGCGGCTCGTTCCCGAGCCGCCGCAACATCAGCCGTTCTTCACGGACTCGTAGGCCCACTCGATCCAGGGCAGCAGGCGCGAAATGTCCTCCTGCTCGAGCGTGCCGCCACACCAGATGCGCAGCGACGGCGGGGCGTCACGATAGCCGTTGAAGTCGTAGCCGACCGCGCGCTCTTCGAGCATCTTGGCGATCGTCTTGGGCACGGCGGCCTGGTCTTCAGCCGAGAGGCTTTCGTACCAGTCGCCGGTGAACTTCATGCACACGCCAGTGTTGGTGCGCTTGGCCGGATCGGAGACCATGTTATCAAGCCACGGCGTGGCTTCGATCCAGTCCTTGACGATCTTGGCGTTGGCATTTGCCCGCTCGATCATCGCCTTGCGACCGCCGATCGACTTGGCCCATTCGAGCGCGGCGATGTAATCCTCGGTCGCAAGCAGCGAAGGCGTATTGATGGTCGCGCCTTCGAATATGCCACGGTTGAGCTTGTCGCCCTTCTTGAGCCGGAACAGCTTCGGGAGCGGCCACGGTGGATCGTAGCTCTCGATCCGCTCGACCGCCTTGGGCGAGAGGATCAGCATTCCGTGCTGCGCTTCCGAACCCATCACTTTCTGCCAGCTATAGGTCGTGGCATCGAGCTTGGGCCAGTCCATCTCCTGTGCGAAGATCGCGCTGGTCGCGTCATTGATGGTGACGCCTTCGCGGCCCGGTTCGAGCCAGTCGGTATCGGGGATCATCGCGCCCGAGGTCGTGCCGTTCCATGTGAACACCACGTCGTTGCGCTGGGGGATGGTGGTGAGATCGGGGATCTCGCCATAATCCGCCTTGAGGATTTGCAGGTTGGGCAGCTTCAGCTGCTTGACCGCATCCTGGATCCAGACATTGCCGAAGCTTTCCCATGCCGCGACCGTTGCCGGGCGCGCGGGATCGAGCATGCTCCACATCGCCGCTTCGATCGCGCCGGTGTCGGATGCAGGCATGATGCCGACGAGATAGTCGTCCGGAATGCCAAGCAGCTCGCGCGAAAGGTCGATCGCGTACTTAAGGCGGCCCTTGGCGAGCGCCGAACGATGCGAGCGCCCGAGCGAATCGGTTTTCAGCTTGTCGAGGGACCAGCCAGGGAATTTTACCGTAGGACCGGAAGAAAATTGGGGGCGCTCAGGTTTGAGCGGGGGCTCGTGCAAGAGCCCACGGATGTGGTCAGTCATGTATTCTCTCCTTGCAGAGAGCACGCGCGGCGTTGGGACCGCGTGGCCCACGCGCCGCACTAGAGAGAACTCGGGATGAGTCAATTTGTTTGTTTCGTGCAGTCACATCCGTGACTGCGATTTCCGAGGATTGGTTTGATTTCCGCATCGCATCCGCGATGCGAAATCCTCGCTCATGCGACCTGAAGGTCGCGTCGCTGCGGACGCCCGGTAAGGCTTGCGAGGCCTATGGCGTCGAACCAGAGCAACCTCGCCACCGTGTCGCGGAGCACGGTCGCGATGCGACCGCAAGGGCGACCGCCCGCCCGCAGGGCAGTCAAGCCCGAGGAAATCGCGCCCGCGGATGCGGGTGCGCAAAGAAGAAAGCGTGCGGAAAACAAACTCGCCAATCGGCGACTCGTCGCCTAAACGAGCCATTCAATGGATTTCACCGACCTCCGCATTGCCCTGTTCAGCGGCAATTACAACTACACCCGCGATGGGGCGAACCAGGCGTTGAACCGCCTGGTTGGCTCGTTGCTCGAGCTGGGCGCGGCTGTGCGTGCCTACTCGCCAACGGTTGAAAAGCCCGCATTCGAGCCGACCGGTGAACTGATTGGGGTGCCTTCGGTAAGCATGCCGTTCGGGCGCGGCGAGTATCGCATGCCGACCGGTCTCGGTTCGAAAGCCCGCCGCGACCTGGCCCGCTTCAAGCCCAATATCGTCCATCTTTCCGCACCCGACCCGTCGGGGCATGCCGCCCTGCGCTGGGCGCAGGATCATGACGTCCCGGTGCTCGCTTCGGTTCATACAAGGTTCGAAACCTACCCGCGCTACTACAAGCTCGGGTTCATGGAACCGCTGGTCGTGAAGATGCTCAAACGGTTCTACAATCGCTGCGATGCGCTGGTTGCGCCGTCGCAAAGCATGATCGACGAACTGCTGAAGCAGGAGATGCACGACGATATCGGGCTGTGGTCGCGCGGCGTGGACCGCACCATTTTCTCGCCGGAACGCCGAAACGTCGAATGGCGCCGCTCGTTGGGACTCGCCGATGACGATGTCGCGATCGTGTTTCTCGGGCGTCTCGTGATGGAAAAGGGCCTCGACGTCTTCGCCGAAACCGTGGTCCAGCTGCGCAAACGCCAGGTGCCGCACAAAGTGCTGGTGATCGGCGATGGCCCGGCGCGCGGCTGGTTCGAGGACGCTCTGCCCGGCGGTATCTTTGCCGGGTTCAAGACCGGCGCCGAGTTGGGTCAGGCACTCGCGAGCGGCGATGTGTTCTTCAACCCCTCGATCACCGAGACATTCGGCAATGTGACCCTTGAAGCCATGGCCTGCGGCTTGCCCGTCATCGCTGCCGGAGCGACCGGAGCCTCAAGCCTCGTCGAAGACGGAGTGACCGGGCGGCTGTGCCGCCCCGGCGAATGCGGCGATTTTGCCGAAACCATTGCGCCCTATTGCACCGATCACGAATTGCGCGCCCAGCATGGCGCGGCTGGTGCTGCCAAGGCGAGCGAATACGATTGGGAAGCGATCAACCGCGTGGTCGCCGACACCTATGTCCGTCTCGTAGAGGATCGGCGCGCCTTGCAGGAAGCCGAAGCAGCAGAGGCTGCCATCGCAAGATAGCTCAGCGCAGCACCCCGGCTCGGGTCATTCGCGACGCGTAGAACAGCATGAACAGGGTCGTCGCCCAGATCATGA
>CAZJZO010000190.1:0-4399 GCA_964550495.1 uncultured Porphyrobacter sp.
GGGCGATCGCCCGGTCGATCCCTTGCTGGCGGAAGACCAGCGCCTGCCGATCGTCGCTTCCAAGACTTCCCCTCCCCCGCCAGTGACCGTCAGCGAGATTCCGAATTCGACACTGAAACAGATGGCAGCCTATTCGGCAGCGCTGGAGGTCATATATCCCGAACATTCGATCCGGGCTGCGCTGCTCTACACCCAAACCCCGCAGCTGCTCGAGATTCCATTCGACCTGCTACAGTCGCACAAGCAACATTTGGGCGAGCAGCAGGAAAGCTATGCACCCCTCGATATTGAGTGAAACGCCTACCCCACCTAGATTGGGGCCAACACAGAACAGGAGACGCCGAAATGGCCACCGTCAACGTAACCGACGACAGCTTCAAATCCGATGTGCTCGAAAGCGAAAAGCCGGTGCTGGTCGATTTCTGGGCCGACTGGTGCGGTCCTTGCAAGATGATCGCCCCGGCGCTCGAGGAAATCAGCGAAGAGCTCGGCGAGCAAGTTACCATCGCCAAGATGGATATCATGGAAAACACCGGCATTCCCGCGGATATGGGGGTGCAGTCGATTCCACTGATGGTGCTGTTCAAGAATGGCGAGGCGGTTGCGCGCAAGGTCGGCGCGGCACCCAAGAGCCAGCTCAAAGAGTGGATCGAGAGCGAAATCTGATCGCTGTGAGCTCCCGCGAGAGCGGGAGCCCATTTGTTTCGCGCCGGGTTCCTGCTTCGGCGGCCACCGACTGATCAGGCCAGTACCCGGCCGACAAATTCGTCCCAGAGGGCGGGACTGCTGGCGCCGACAAGTCCCGGCTTGCCATGCTCGTCCACGCGATATTCGCTGCCGTCGAGGCGCGCGGCCTTGCCGCCCGCTTCGTTCAGCCACAGCACGCCGGCAGCATGATCCCATGCGAAAGTGCGCTTGAAACTCGATATGTCGTTTTCGCCCAGTGCAAGACGCGGATATTGCTCGGCTGCGCAGCGTGGGATGTCGACCAAAGTGTAGTGCGGGGCGAGCTTGGCATCGACCATCGCTGCTTGCTCCTCGGTCAGGAACATTCGGCTGACGGCAGTAACGGGCTGTGCCTGACCTGTCGTTTGGGCCGTGATCCGTTCGCCGTTCACGAACGCCCCATCGTCAGTTCTCGCATGGCACAGGCGATCCTTGTTCGGATCGTACAGCCAACCGGCGACAGCTTTGCCCGCATCGGCGAGTGCAACGATCATCCCGAAAGGTTCCTTGCCCTCGGTAAAGTTGGCTGTGCCGTCGAGCGGGTCGATTATCCAGCATTGTCCGGACAGATGCTTGAGCACATTCTCGTCTTCGGCGACTGCCTCTTCGCCGACGACAGCGACGCCGGGGGCAAGTTTTGTCAGCGCCTCCGTCAGGAAACTCTCGACTTCGCGATCGACCACCGTGACTGGATCGTCCTCACCCTTCATCTCGATTTCGTCATCGGCGAGGGCTCGGAAGCGCGGGAGCATTGAGCGTTGTGCGGCGAACCGCAGCAGGTCATGTATTTCCCCGTCGAGCGCGCTGCGACCGTCGCAGCTCATGGCATCATCTCCCCATCGCGGCGGTTGCGCGCATAGCGCGGCAAGCCATTTTCGTGCCGACCCCAACTCACTTCACTGGAGCAAAAGATATGGAACTCCGGCGGCAGCTTCTCGGGCTCGTCCAGCGTCGCAACCGTGACGTCAATCTCATCGGGTTGGTGATCGAGGCGGGTGGCGATTGGCGATCCGCAAAGCGAGCAAAACAGCCGTTCGGCAAAGTCGGTGAGTTTGATCGAACGGAGATGCTCCTGTCCTTGTTCGAGTTCAAATGCGCCGCGAAGCAGCGTGGTGTAGGGCACTGCTGGCGCGCCGGAAGACTTGCGGCAGTGGCTGCAATGGCACCAGCTTGTCTCGGTCGGTTCGGCTGTGAGCCGGTAGCGGATCGCTCCGCATGCGCAGCCACCTTGCATGTCAGCTCCTGTAATCCGCGTTGATCGAGATATAGCCGTGGGTGAGATCGCAGGTCCAAACCGTGGCTCGACCTTCGCCAATACCCAGTTCGATTGCGAGATCGATGTCTTGTCCCTTGAGATGCTGGGCGACCGGCAACTCGTCATAGTCCTCGACGGGCAACCCCTCGCGCGCGGCCCAGATCCCGCCGAATGCGATCGACAGCTTGTCGCGATCCGCAGGTTCGCCAGCCTTGCCTACGGCCATGACGACACGGCCCCAATTCGCGTCTTCGCCCGCGATAGCGGTTTTTACCAAAGGCGAGTTGGCGATCGCGAGGCCGATTCTGCGGGCGCTTTCGTCGTCGGCAGCACCGGACACTCGAACGGTTATGAACTTCGAAGCGCCTTCGCCATCGCGCACAACCAGCTTCGCAAGCTGGCGGCAAAGGTCGGTGAGCGCAGCGGAGAATGCGTCGGTACCCGGACTGTCCCAGTCCTCGATCACAGCATGATCGGCTTTGCCAGTAGCGAAGACGAGCACTGTATCGCTGGTGGAGGTGTCACCGTCGACCGTGATACAGCTGAACGTCTCCCGGTTGGCACCGTCCAGACATTCCTGCAGGAACGCCGGTGCAATGCTGGCATCGGTGAAGATGTAACCCAGCATGGTCGCCATGTCGGGAGCGATCATGCCCGATCCCTTGATAATCCCAACCAGCTCGACTCGAGTCTCGCCAATCATGGCTGCGGCATGAGCACCTTTGGCGAAAGTATCGGTGGTTGCGATCGCATTGGCTGCATCTTCCCAACCACATGGTTCGGCCTGAAGCGCGCCGGCAATGCCCTCGCGTGCCTTGTCCTGCGGTAGCGGGACGCCAATCACTCCGGTCGAAGAGACCAGCACCTGATCGGCCGGGCATTCCAGCGCCTCGCTGACCTGGGCCATGATCGCTTCGACCGCTTCCCGCCCGCGATAGCCGGTGAAAGCGTTGGCGTTCCCGGCGTTGACCACCAGTGCCCGCGCTTTGCCCGATTTCACCTGCTCACGCCCCAGCTCGACCTCGGTTGAGGCGCAGGCGCTTTGAGTGAAGACTCCTGCCACCGACGTCCCTTCGGCGACTTCGAACAAAGTGAGGTCGGCGCGGTCCCAGTCCTTGTACTGCGCGCGGGCCACCCGCACCGCGACGCCGTCGATCGGCGGCATTTCCGGAAACGGTCGGGCGAGGGGAGACGTCGTCAATTCCATGTCAGGTGTCGCCCTAAGGCCCAATGCTGTCCCCGGCAATCAAAGCTGTGGTTCTTTGGCGTTAAGGTTGGTTGATCTATGGACGAGGAATGAGACACCGATTGTTGTTTGGCTCGCTGGTCGGGTTTTTCGTCGTCAGTCCCGGCGCGGCGCAAGACGCGGCTGCAGAGGCTGCATCTCCAGCCAGCGAAGCGGCTGAGATTGCTGCACCGGCCTCGCCGCCGATCGAGGTTGCCAGGCCAGCTTCACCGCGCGAAAGTGCTGAGGAAAGCGATCGCTTTTCGCGCTATGTCACTCCGCTCGAATACGAATCCGTGCGACCAAAGCCCTCCGATTATCCTCCCGAGGCTTGGAAAGCCGGATCCGAAGGGCTCGTGGCATACAGGTTGACAGTCAATGCCGAGGGATCGCCAACCTCTTGCGAGATTGTCCAATCGGCCGGTGATGCGGCGCTCGACGCGGCCAGTTGCGCTGTAGTGATGGAACGGGCCAAGTTCGATCCTGCACGCGATGAGGGCGGCAACCCGATCGAGGGTGTCTACGAAGACTCCCACAACTGGCGCAAGCGCGAGCCTGAATTTCCCGGCACCATGAAGGTTCACGTGGCTTTCACGGTCGACGAAACAGGCCGATCGTCCGATTGCGACGTGATGGAGGTATCGGGCGAAATTTCGGAGCAGTTGCGCAAGTCCTTCGAGCGAGAGCCATGTCCGGGAATGAATCGACGGGCGCGGGCTCCTTATCGTGATGCGGAGGGCAATCCCGTGGAACGCCGCGTTGAGCTTGTCTTAAGTGTTACGGTGGAAGAGCCAGACGACTAGATTGCAGATCACTCGCGGAAGCCCACGTCATTCTGGGCATTACGCTGGACGAAAGAACAGATAACATCTATTTAGAAGACCGATGAAACGCCAATTGATCGCCTTTCTGGCCCTTCTTTCGGGTCTGGCTGCGCTGAGCGGCCCTGCGAATGCGTCTGTGATCAGCGCCGTTTCGTGCGATGTTGGCATTTCTGCTGAAGCCAATGAGAGCAAGGCCGGTACGCCGGAAAGTGTGCGTGAGGCCGCAAAAAAACGTCCGGTGCGCTGCCGCACGGTGAAGACGCCTAAGCGCGTCCAAATGCCGCAGAGCTTGCGAGTGCCGGTCGCGATGGGGATCGAGCGCGCCTACGAGTAGGCCAAGCTAAAGAATTCCTTTCGTAACGCGCGCCC
>CAZJZO010000191.1:0-4393 GCA_964550495.1 uncultured Porphyrobacter sp.
TTCTTGTCCTGGCCGAGGGTGAGCGAGCGGGTGCGCTTTTCGGAGTCACGAACGATAGGGCTCGCCTGTGCGCCGGGACGAAGGGGCAAGAGACAAAGCGCTTTCACAAAGGGCCGCGCATCCTCTCCCATCGCATCGATCAACCGCTTGCGCTCGTCGCGATCAAGATAAAGCTCCCGCCGCTTGTCAGCGCCTTTGAAGGGCCTAAGCGCTTCCAGCCATGCCGCATCGGTATTCAGGGCACCGGGCTTCAAAACCTGCCCCAATGCAGCGCGTAGCGGCACCATGTCGCGATTGACCGTGGACTTGGCGCGTTCCTTCCAACGCTTCTCGCCCTTCTTGTTTCGGGTCAGCAATGCCGGTGCCTCCTCCAGCCGCTTGCGCCATGCACGCAAGTGGTGCCGCCGCAATTTGTCGAGCTTCACCTTGGCGATTGGATCGGAATAGACGTGTCGCCGAAATACGCCTTCGGCAATCAAACCCGGCTTGTCGGTTAGATAGGCTTCGCAGGCATCCTTGACTGTCACCATGTCACGGGCGCGTTCGCCGCCGCTCTCAACCGTCTCCACCCAGCTTTCGGCATCGCCTTTCGCTTGAGTAAAAACGTCATGGCCTGACAGCACCCCATAGTCCCCAAGCGCCTTGCGGCGATAGCCATTGCTATCAGGGTCATAGGCGCGCGCAAACCACGTGCCGCGCTTGCCTTTCTTGGACGGGCGAAAGCCGACATAGCAGCCTTGCCGCAAGCGTTGCCAATGCGGCTCATCGCCCGGCTTTGGCTTCAACTTCTCGCGTTCCCTGATGCGGCTCAGATCGGGCATTCCTGCGACGCTCCAAAATCCATGAAAAAAACATGAAAAGCATGGGCGGACGTGTCCGAACGCTCATGGTTGTTTTTATTGAATTTTCTCGTCCGTGTATAGCCGAAAACGCCCGTTTTCCCACCCTTTGGACAGGTGGGGTCGCAAGTTCAATCCTTGCCGCGCCCACCATCTTTTCAGTGACTTGATGGATGGCGACCTCGATTTCCATGACGAGACATGGAAATCTAGTGGTGCTGAGGCCGAAATGTCTTCGGTTGAGTCGTGACCCGACCAGCCGGTCTCAAGCCTTTTGCGATCATGGCGAATAGAAGGTCGGTGAACCGGGACCAACGGGGAAGCCAAGGACGAATGTCCAAAGGTAGAAGAACACCGACCAGAACGCGATGAAGAACATCGAATAGGGCAGCATCATCGCGATTAGCGTACCAACGCCGAGGTTCTTGTCGTAGCGCGTGGCCCAAGCGAGGATCAGCCCGAAATAGCTCATCATCGGTGTGATGATATTGGTCGTGCTATCGCCTATGCGATAGGCGGCCTGGATAACTTCAGGCGAATAGCCGATGAGCATCAGCATCGGCACGAAGATCGGCGCGGTCACCGCCCATTGCGCACTGGCTGACCCCAACGACAAATTGATCATTGCGCAGATCAGGATGAAAGCGAAGAAGATCATCGGCCCGGTCATGCCCGTCTCGACCAAGAAATTTGCACCGGTCACTGCTGTGATCGCGCCGAGGTTTGTCCAGCCAAAGAATGCCACGAACTGGGCAGCGAAGAAAACCAGGACAATGTAGAGACCAAGCGAGGCGAGCGCCGCCGCCATGGCATCGATTACATCGCGGTCAGTCTTCATTGTGCCTACCGCGCGGCCATATGCGTAGCCCAGCGCGACAAAGAAAACGAGGATCCAGACCACGAAGCCGTCGAAAAATGGACTATCGATCCGGTCGCCGGTTTCCGGATTGCGGAAGACGCCCCATTCGGGAACCAGTGTGAGCGCCATAAGTGCGAGCACGCCGACCAACGCAATTCCAGCCCACCGCAGGCCTTTCTTCTCGTCCGGGCTGACCTGTTCCATCATGCGATCATCCAAGATCGTGGGATCCGCGCCTGAAGGATCATACTCCCCGAGTTTTGGCTCGACGATGTAGATCGACACGAGAGAGCCGATCAAAGTGATGAGAAAGGTCGAGGCGACCATGAAATACCAGTTTGCGGTCGCAACGACGGTGTATTCGGGGTCGATCAACCGCGCCGCTTCTTGCGTGATACCAGCCAGCAGAGGATCAATGGTTCCGATCAGCAGGTTGGCGCTGTAACCGCCGGACACTCCAGCGAACGCAGCGGCCATTCCAGCCAGTGGGTGCCTCCCCAGAGCGTAAAAGATAGCCCCTGCCAGCGGAATCAATACGACGTAGCCGACTTCGGAAGCCGTGTTTGAAACGATACCTGCAAAGACGATGGCTACCGTCACAAGGTTCTTCGGCGCGCCAAGCACCATCGATCGTACCGCTGCGGATAGCAGGCCAGACTTTTCCGCTACGCCCACCCCCAGCATGGCAACCAGAACAACGCCCAGCGGCGCAAAGCCGGTGAAATTGTCGACCAGGTTGGTGAAAATGCGCCGGATCCCGTCACCATTCATCAAGCTGACCGCTCGAATCATGCCGTCTTCAGCCACGCCCGGCGCGCCCGCCGGCCTGGGATCGACAACCGCCACGCCGATCCAGCCGAGCAATCCGGAAAGCAGCACGATACCGAATGCCAGGATCGCAAACAGTGTGACTGGATGCGGCAGCAGATTGCCGAGCCATTCAACTCCATCCAGAAAGCGCGTGAACGCGTTGCGTTTGCCTTGCTTGTATTCGCCCGTAGTGGCGGGAAACTCGCTCATCGAATGCTCCGGTAGAGTGACTCGGTTCCAAGTACATCAACCAAAATGAACGCAAAGCGTTTCATTGATCGATACCCACGTGGTTGAATCCGCATCGATCAGATTCCGGTGTTCACCCTGTCCGGAGTGAGCGCAGTTCAGGCGGTGCAGCTGGCGCCCCCCAAGACGCAGAAACGCGCGCAGTGTGGATGGTTGAGCTGAACCTTCCCACTGGCTTCGACGAGGGTTGAGCCCAGATCGAATTCGTCCTGATAGGGAAGCAAGGTGCAAGCCGCCACGCGGGGCTCTGCCTCGCCCTTGCGTTTTACCACCATCCGGCTGGATGAGCACATCATGCTGGCGGGATCGACGCCAAGGATATCCCAGCAATCGGTCGTGATCTCGGCAATGTCGGCAGCTGCATCCATCGCCGGAAAGACCACGAGTTGAGCCGGATCAACAGCGTCGATCGGCAGTCCGAGCCGCGCGAACAGCTCTGCAAATCCCGCGCGAGCCTCCGCTTCGCTCTCGCTTTCGAGCTGCCGTCCAGCGACCGCCACGTTGAATCCTCGTTCGGCCAGCCAGACGAGCCCGTCGATCGCCTTGTCCCAACTATGGCCGCGTTCCGCTTCATGGATGGCCTTGGTATAGTGATCCAGACTCACGCGAATGGTGAGAAGATCACGCCCTTGCAAGGCAAGGAGTTGCTCTTCGAGACGCCGCATCGGGCGCATGGCGTTCGACAGCACAAGCACTTCGAAACCGCGATCCAGGCACAGGGCGAGGATCGGCATCATGTCCGGATTCATGAAGGGCTCACCGCCGGTGAAGGCAATCTCGCGGACCGGCAGATTGTTGGCTGCAATCTCGTTAAGAAAGCCGCGGACCTCTGACAGGGTGATATAGACCAGCGCGTCGTTCTTGGGCGAGCTTTCAATATAGCACGATTTGCAGGCGAGGTTGCAGAGCGTGCCGGTGTTGAACCACAGCGTCTCGAGACCTCGCAGCTCGACAAAAGCCCGCTCTTCTCCGCGCGCTGTGCGCATTGGATCGGCGAACTTGTTCTTATCGATCGGGCGGGCTTCGCTCAAAACGAAGGGCGATTGGACTGAGCTCATAACCGGAAATTCGTTACTCCATTGCCATCGGTTACATCCTCGCACCCGTCAAAACCGCTGTAACCAGAAGTTCCTCGACATCGAAACCTCAATTGACATTTCCATGCAATCGAGGACGCAGCTTATGAACCTTCTCAACAGTCAGGAATATTACGGCGAAGTTCTGCAAGGCTCCCATGATCTCAAGACGGACGCCTGCACCAGCGCGGATCGTCCGCCGCCGCATATTCGTACTGCGCTTGAGAATGTCCATGAAGATGTGAAGGCGCGATATTACGGCTGCGGGCTGGTCGCGCCAGCCGCAATCGAAGGAGCACGCATCCTCGATCTGGGCTCGGGTTCGGGGCAGGATGCATACGTGCTTGCCCAATTGGCCGGCCCGTCGGGCGAAGTTGTGGGTGTTGATGCGACGCAGCAGCAATTGGATGTCGCCAGCAAGCACCTCGACTGGCACCGTGAACGCTTCGGCTACGAGACCAGCAATGTGCGCTTTCTAGAAGGCGATATCGAACGGCTCGACGCACTCGACCTCGAGCCAGGAAGCTTCGACATCATCGTTTCGAACTGCGTGATCAATC
>CAZJZO010000192.1:0-4391 GCA_964550495.1 uncultured Porphyrobacter sp.
ATCCTTGGGCGGCAGGTCGCGGACATGGCCGTAGGAAGCGAGAACCTTGAAGTCCGCGCCCAGGTATTTCTCGATGGTCTTCGCCTTGGCGGGCGATTCGACGATCACAAGCTGCATGGTGAGGTATTCGGTTCCTTACGTGTGTACGTACGCGCGAGGGTGGAGTCGGTTTCCCGGCCGCGTCAAGTGCCGCTAGCTCGAAAGCTGCAAGAAGATAAGCCCGTTTATGCAGGCTGTTCGCGGTTACCGAAATCCGGAGGCAGTATGCAGCGGCCTGCGTCATACTGGCCGACGCTGCGGATCACTTCGTCCTTTTCCGGTTCGATCCGACGACCCGACAGCTGACTGTCGATCACCCGACGAAGCAGCTGATCGAGACGCGTCACCAGATAGCAGTCGATTGCCGGCGGCGCCTTGGAGTTGCCGATCCCGCTGTCTTCGGTGAGGAAGGTGTAGCGAGACTGAGTGACGGCGGCCATCGCGCGCATTACATATTCCGCGGTATCGGCAACGCCGGAAGCGCCAACCGGGACGATGTGGACCCGACTGTTCCGCAAATGCTCGGTCGCGTTCCAGGTCAGCGGAATGTCTTCATTGTGCGGCGGCGCGTCCGCGACCAGCAACAGGGTCTTGACCGCGTCGTCGCGCCAGGGCTGGTTGGCGGCACGGATCAGCGCATCCTGCATCGCTTCCTCGTAATCGCCGCCGCCGTCCGCGCGCTGCGCGGCGAGGTGCCTTTGCGCCTGGTCGATATCTCCGTCGAGCTTGAACGTCCGGGTCACAAAAGCGTCGCCCTTGTCGCGGTAGAAGGTGAAACCGACCCGGATATCGAGGTTGGAGTGACGGTCTTTCAGATCGCCAACGATCGAGGCGAGCTCGGCCTGAAGGTAGCGCAGTTCATCGGCCATCGATCCCGTAACATCGACGACAAGCGCGAGATCCAGTTTGCGCACCGGTGGTGCAGCGCTGCGGCTTCGGATCTTCACGGTCTGCGCGCCAGGCTCGCTGGCCAGCGTGACCTTGCGCCATTCGCTTCCGGCGGCGCGAACCCACACCTCCTTGCTCAGTCGATCATGCTCGGGGAAGAACACGGCACGTCCGTCTGCAACTGTGCGCAGCTTGAGCGAGTTGCCGTCGGAACATCGCAATTCGACTTCGGCAAAGGGCACAGCCCGACCCTTTGAATCGCGCAATTCGACGGTCAGCAGCCGTCCGGTGTCGACCTTCGGAAGATCGCGAACGACCTGACCCACCGAACTCTTGCGAATATAGTCCGCGTACAATTCGTGGTTCAGCAGGTCATCATGCTCACCGGCGGTCAGGAGACCGGATTGCGGCTGTGGCTGCGGGCGTGGGCGTGGGCGTGGTCCGGGCAGAGGCACCGGACTAGTCGACGACCGCGCTGGATCGCTGACATCGGCGGTCGCGAGGTCTTCCGAACCGACCGACATGACCGGGGCGGCGCTTTCGAGGCTGCTGTCCTCGACACGAGATCCCGTAACCAAGATTGACCTGCCTTCTTCCGATGCTTCGGTCGGCGGTGGAGGCGGAGGCGGAGGGGAAGGCATTATCATGGCCGGCGGAGGTGGCGCACTCGTGTCTCCGACCCGCGGCCTCGCGGCGCCTCTGCGCTCGACAGAGTCCCTGCCCTGGGCAGCAGGCTTTTCGGGGCCAAGTTGCGGCAACGCCACGGGCTGGCGGCAGAACCCATCGCTGCGCTCACCCGAATCGTTGCTCTTGGTCGGTGGCTGTTGTGCCAATGGAGCACTGCCAAGACCGGGAACGACAAGCGCCAATGCACATACAAATCCGATAGATTTCTTCATTGCAGACCCCTCTACAAGCCGCACAATTCAATTGCGATTGTTCAGGGTTAAGTTTCAGAACCTGAACGGTTTATGAGGATTTGGTTCCCTTTCTCGGCAGTATCTCCCAGGCATGCCTACCGATGTATGGCACTCTTCGCGGATTGATGTTCGTCTCTTGAAGCCGATGTCGGGCGACCGGCTGCGACGAACGGTCAGAGCCTGCTGACCAATCCCCCGGAGTGCCGCTCCAGATCGCCGGCAAGCTCCAGCTCCAACAGCGTCATATGCACTTGCGCCGACGAAGCGCCCGACTGGCGGATCAGCTCGTCAACCGCGATCGGTGCCTTGGTGAGAAGCTTCGCCACGTCGCCGCTATCGGCGCTTTTGGCTTCGCCCCACTCCAGTTTGCTCAATTCGTCGTAATCGAACGTTGCACCGATCTCCTCGACCTGGAACCGAGAGCGTGGCGCCCCCGTAAAGCTTTCGAGCAGTTCGACGACATCCTCCACCGTCTGCACCAGCACTGCGCCGTCGCGGATCAGCTGGTTGCAGCCGAGCGAACGCGTATCGAGCGGCGAGCCGGGAATGGCCATGACCTCACGGCCCGCTTCTGCCGCGAGCCGCGCCGTGATCAGCGAGCCGGACTTTGGCGCGGCCTCCACCACCAACGTGCCACTAGCGAGTCCAGCGATGATACGGTTGCGGCTGGGAAAATGCCGACCGCGAGGCTCGGTGCCAGGAGGCTGCTCTGCGATCAGCAAGCCTTCGCTGGCAATGCGCTCCTGCAATTCCGCGTGCTGTGGGGGATAGGCAATGTCGATCCCGCTCGCGATCACGCCAATGGTGTGCGGGAAAGCGCCTTCGTGGCAGGCTCCGTCGATGCCGCGCGCGAGCCCCGAAACCACCGCGAAGCCCTGCCCCGCCAGTTCCGCAGCAAAATCGCGCGCCAACTTAACCGCCGCTGCACTGGCGTTGCGCGCGCCAACCATGGCAACGCAAGGTTGCGAGGCAAGCGCGAGGTTGCCGCGACAGGTGATGATCGGCGGTGCACTGTCGAGTTCGGCCAGCAGCGCGGGATAATCGGTCTGATCATGAAACAGATAGCGCGCCCCGGCGGCGCGCACGCCTTCGATCTCGCGCTCAATCCTGTCGGTCGGCGCTGGTCGGTAGGCAGTCTTTCCGCGCGCTCCGAGATCGGGAAGCGCCTCCAGCGCGGCCTCCGCCGTACCAAACCGAGCCAGCAACTGCCGGTAGCTGACCGGACCGATATTGGGCGAGCGCAACAGGCGGATGCGCGCAAACGCTTCTGCCTGCGACAGTGCCTCTGTCATTTCTTCCCGCCGATTCTCGGTTCTTCACCGCGCATCAGGCGGCCGATATTGGCGCGATGCTGCACGATCACGATGACGGCGATGGCGATGAGTGGGAGAACCCAGACCGGATAGCCAAGCGCCCACGAGACTGCTGGTGCGAGCACCACCGTCGTGAGCGAAGAGACCGAAGAGATCCGGGACAGGAACACCGTCACCGCCCAGATCGCTGCGCACACCAGCATCGCCGGCCACGCCAGGGCGCCGAGTACGCCCGCGGCAGTGGCAAACCCCTTCCCGCCCTTGAACTTCAACCACGGCGTGAAGCAGTGCCCGGCCACAGCAGCAACGGCGGCGACACCTTCCGTCCCCGGCAAGAATTGCCTCGCCAAAAGCACCGGCACAACGCCTTTCAATGCGTCGAGCAGGACAGTGCCGATAGCCAGACCCTTGTTCCCCGTTCTCAGCACGTTGGTAGCGCCGATACTGCCCGAGCCGATCTCGCGCACGTCCCCCAGACCTGCCGCCTTCGTGAGGATCAGACCGAAGGGGATCGAGCCGCACACAAACCCCAGCAAAGCAGCCAAAATCAGGTCCATTTTCGCACAAATCCCATCGGTCAGCTTTTCTTTTGTCCGTGCCTAAGTAATAGACCGCGCCGCGACAAGTTACCTGCGGACAGAAACAACCATTACCGACGCATCCTCCCCTATCCTGTTGCTCGATACCGGCGTTGGCGGGTTGACCGTTTACGACGCCCTGCGGCGACTATTGCCCGAGGCACCGGTGATCTTCGCCGCCGATTTCGTCGGGATGCCGTATGGCAAGAAGACCGAAGCCGAAGTTGCGGCACGGGTCGCTGGACTGCTTGGCCGCATGGCCGAACGCTACCACCCGCGACTCGCCTGCATCGCTTGCAACACTGCAAGCACGATCGCGCTCGGCATGGTCCGCGAAGTGCTCGAAATCCCGATCGTTGGCACCGTGCCCGCGATCAAACCTGCTGCCTTGCACAACTCCACCGGCACTTTCGGACTGATCGGGACCGAGGCCACAATCCGGCAACGCTATGTCGACGATCTCGAACGCGACTTTGCAAGCGACAAGACGCTGCTGCGAATTGCAGCTCCCGACCTCGTGAACGAAGCGGAAGCCAAATTGCGCGGACGTCCGGTCGATATGGCGGTGGTTGAAGAAGCGGTGGTGCGGCTTCGCGGCATGGAGGTCGGCGAAGGCGTCGACGCGGTGGGTGTCGCCTGCACCCACCTCCCGT
>CAZJZO010000193.1:0-4318 GCA_964550495.1 uncultured Porphyrobacter sp.
CGTCGATGTCAGGATGATGCGGATTTCGTGCGGCGGCTTGCGTGCAATCAGCGCCTCAAGCTGCGCCCAGACACGCGGATAACTGAGTCGCCGGGCAAACCAGACGGGCACCGGGGCCTTTGCGCCGGCAAGCTTGATGGTTCCGACCTCCCAGACGAGATCCGTGACCGTTGGTGTCGGGTGTGACGGCCCGGCACGCTCGAACGCCACCAGCATTTTGGCAATAGCCAGGCCATAGTCGACCTTACACGCCGCGATGTCCTGATTGGCGACCTTGACCCAACGGCCGGTGCTGTCGTGATAGCCGAATGACTTCAGCTCGGCCGACCAGGTGGCCTCAATGGGTTCATCCTCATAGTCATCCATCCCGGCGACGACCGGGACATGCCCGCTCGGCACCAGCAGCTTGGCCGTGATCAATGCTTCGGTCGCAGCGCGCGAGACCTGGTGCAGCGCTGATACCTGAAGAAACGGGCTGCGGGCTTCCATGGCCCGCAGCAGAAGATCGATCGCACGCTTACTCAAGGACGTCGCCTTCGTCGGTGTCGTCTTTCAGGATGCCCCAGAGCCGCAGGTACTTCTCGCCGATCAGGCGCTCTTGCGGCGTCATGTCCTTCAGGTTGCAGCCATGCGGCATGGTCACGGTCAGCGACAGAGATTTGCCGCGCCCGCCCGAGGGACCGGGGTGGAACTTGATCGTGAAACGCGCCCGCGTGATCACCCATTCCGGCACCTCACCGGTAACCCCGTGGGCGAAAGAACCTCCGCCGATGTCCAGACCAATGCGATGCTCGGCCATCTGCCAGATCGTCCGGTCAGCGCCTGACATGGACTCCAGCGTGATGCGTTCCTTCGCATCCCCGAGATCCATCAACCGCAGTTCCTTGACGGTCACGCCGGCGATCCCGTCTGCCGGATCGGTCGGAAAATCGAACGGCTGCGCGAGCATGCTGAGATCATACTCCCGCAGCGGCAGCTGTTGCTTTTCGTCAATGGCAATGCCGAGCAGATCACGCGCCATGAAACGCGTCAGATCCATGCGATCCTCGCGCGTCTTGGCCACGACCTCGATCACGCCGGTCGCCGCCTCATAGGTCAATGCAGCCTCGAACACCGGTTTGACGATCCGCCGCGCCAACGTGCTGTTGGCATCGAAACCCAACATGTCCTCGGGGCGGCCTTCGCGGTAGACGGCCACCTGAACGAGTTCGCATTCTTCACCGTCGAGGATCACCCGGTGGCGATCGAAGATGTCGACATGCACATTGGGTGTTTCGAACCGTTCACGGATCGCGGCAGTGAAGGCAGCAATCGAGATCGGATCATTCTTCACATCCAGACCTTCATCGACACCGAAGCCGCTCCAGGACCGACCGCGCCGACGCTCGTCGTTGTAGCGGACCTCTTCGGCCAGCCGGAACCGGTCTGCCTCGTTCAAGAACACCCAGAGTGACCGATTGTTGGGGCCCTCGAGCGTGTCGAACGTCGCGCGATCCAGCACGACATTCTGCAAGGCATTCTGCCCGGGCTCATCTGCGAGGGCCGCAACGCGCCCAGCGTCAAGGATGACGCGCTGCTTTTCAGCCTCGTCCATGTCGTCGACTGCCTTGATCAAAGGCTCGACAACCTCCGGCTCGGGTTTGGTCCAGTCGACCGGAGGAAGGGAGGTGAAGCCGCCTGCGGTAAAATAGTCCTGCAGCCGGGGAATCGGGGTTTTGCGGAGGAAGGAAGCAATCGCTGTCATGACGTGGCCTTTCTAAGCCTGGGAGGGAGGAGGACGACAGAATCGCGAAGATGCGATACGATCATGTTCGATATATATCGAACAAATCGTCAGGTCTACTTGCGCGGCATAATTTTGTTCGGCATATCGAACAAACGTCCTCTGACCAAGGAAGCCAAGGATGATACGATGACCACGTCCCTCGGCGCTAAGATCAAGCGCCACCGCAAGGAGAAGGGATACTCCCTCGACAAGCTCGCGGCGCTGACCGACTCCAGCAAAAGCTATCTTTGGGAACTCGAGAACCGTGATACCCGAAAACCGTCCGGCGAGAAGCTGACCCGTATTGCCCAGGCACTGGAGGTCACGACCGACTACCTACTCGATGACAGCGAGGAGCCCGGTGACGAGGTTCTAAAGGAAGCGTTCTTCCGCAAGTTCAGCAAGCTCGATCCCGAAGACCAACAGAAAATCAACCAGATGATCGATATGTGGGGAAAGAAGGATTGACCCTTCCCACGACACCACAGGGTTGGGCGATCCGCCTGACCCAGATCCTGTCGCTGCACCAAGCGGCGCATGGCCTGCCTCGATTTCCGATCGATGTAGCGGGGCTCGCGCAGGATTTCTCTCGTCAGGTGTATCCGGACGCGCCGATCACAATGGTCGGCGGGCTGGACCTGTCCAAGGGCATCGAAGGCATGCTGATGCCCAATCCTGACGGTTCCGGAGAGTGGGGCATCATTTATAACGAGACAGTCCGCTCGCCGGGGCGGCGCAACTTCACGCTGGCCCATGAACTGGGCCATTACCTCCTTCACCGGCAGCTGCATCCACAGGGACTGCAATGCAGCAACCGTAACATGGCCGATTGGGATGAGGCCCGGAACAAGATCGAGGGGGAGGCAAACACCTTCGCCTCCTACCTGCTGATGCCGCTGGACGATTTTCGCGAACAGATCAAAGGACGGATCGTCGACATCGACGTGATGACCGAACTCGCAGATCGCTATGCCGTGTCGCTTACGGCCGCGATATTGAAATGGATGACGATCACCGACAAGCGCGCGATGATCGTGGTCAGCAAGGAAGGCTTCATTGACTGGGCCTGGTCCAGCGGACCCCTGCTGAAGTCCGGGATCTTCTACAGAGCACGTCAAATCGTGACTGAGTTACCTGCGGCGTCATTGGCGGCGCGGGAAGTCGATTGGGACACAGGTCGTCACGGCGTTGAGCATCCGGCCGGGGTCTGGATGGGCAACGAACCGGTCCGCGAGATGACGGTGTTCTCCCCGGGCAACGAGATGTCGATCTCATTGCTCCTCTATCCCGACCAAGCGCCCTCGCGTTGGGAAATGGCCGAGCTCGAAGAAGAAGCTATCGTCGACACGTTCGAGAAATTCACCGGCCATACCGAACACTGATTCGCGACCATTCCCGATCGCGGCACCAATGTGTCGGCAAAACCAATGCGCAGATTTACGCGGCGCTTCGCGCACGTCGAAAAATTCCACAAATTATTGATTTACTTGTGTTTTCCTGATTTCGCGATACCGTTTGGGCATCAACTCAATCGCGAAAAGTCGCCATGTCACTCGATCCAGACGACCCGATTTCCGGGCCCAATCCCCTATGCCCTGAGCATATGTCGCCTGAGGCGCGCATCGAAGAAATCGGCAGCATCCTCGCTGTCGGCTTAGTGCGTGTTCTGGCCGCGAAGTCCAGCTCTTTATCTGCCGAAACCGGAGACCGTTTCGTGGACTTACCGCCCCGAAAGAGCGGTGGTCGTTGCAAGAAACGTATCCGCATCGGAGGAATTGATGAAGCATCACAATAAGATAACACCGCCTACACCGGGCCAGGATGCCAGCCTGGATCAAACGGTCCTGTCGCGTCTGGCAACGTTGAAGGCCAAGTCCGTCAAGGAATTGAAGGCCGAATGGGAAACCCTGATGGGCAGCTCAGCGCCCAACAACAGCCGCGCATTCTTGGAAGGCAGGCTCGCCTATCGCATTCAGGAACTCACCTATGGCGGACCAGATCGTGAAACGCGGCGCATGCTCGATCTGCTCGCTGACGAGGTCGAAGGGATCGCGCGCCGCAAGCATCAGATCACGGATCCTCGCAATCCCGTCCCGGGCACGCAGCTCATCCGCGAATGGAACGGCGTCGAGCATACGGTGACCGTTTTGAAAGACGGGTTCGATTGGCAGGGCCGCAAGTATAAATCGCTCTCCGGCATCGCTCGCGAAATTACTGGCACGCGCTGGAACGGTTACCGCTTCTTCGGCCTGCAAACCCGTTCGCGGGAGGTTTGACCATGGACAGCAACACGCGCCCAAACCGCCGTTTGCGCTGTGCGATCTATACCCGCAAGTCGTCCGAAGAGGGGCTCGATATGGAGTTCAACAGCCTCGATGCACAGCGCGAGGCCTGCGAGGCCTATATCGCTAGTCAGCGCTCCGAGGGCTGGGCCTGCTTGCGCGAGCGTTACGACGACGGCGGGTTTTCCGGTGGCACGCTGGACCGCCCTGCGTTGAAACAGCTGATCGCCGATGTCGAGGATGGCCTTGTCGATGTGATCGTGGTCTACAA
>CAZJZO010000194.1:0-4265 GCA_964550495.1 uncultured Porphyrobacter sp.
GCCGAGCCGGATATCGTGCTTCTTGGCGAACAGGTCCTTGTACTTGGTGCGCGCCTCGATGACGGCGCTCATATCAACATCGTTGAAGGTGGTGAGCAGCGCCGCTTCTTCCTGTGCGCCTTTCAGACGGCGGGCGATGGTCTGACGCATGCGGGTCATCTTGACCCGTTCGACATTGCGCCCCGCAACAGGTGCAGCTGGAGCCGCCGCAGCAGGTGCAGGCGTTGCAGCAGGTGCAGGATCGCCTTTGGCCTTGGCCGCGGCAAGCACGTCTTCCTTGGTGATCCGTCCGCCTTTGCCGGTGCCCTGAATGGTCGAAGGATCAACCCCGTGTTCAAGAACCGCCCGGCGAACCGCGGGTGAAAGCGTCTGCGATGCGTCGCCAGAATCCGCGGCTGGTGCTGGGGCGGGCGCTGGGGACGGCGCTGGGCTCGCGGACTTTCCCGCAGAGGCGGCACCGGCTTCGCCTTCCTCGATCACAGCGATGACCGCGCCAACCTCAACCGTGTCGCCTTCGGCCGCGCGGTGCTCGGTCAAAACGCCTGCGATAGGTGAGGGCACGTCTACTGCAACCTTGTCGGTTTCAAGCGAAGCGATGGGTTCATCGACCGCGACGGTATCGCCGGGCTGCTTGAGCCATTCGCCGATTGAGCCTTCGGTGACAGATTCGCCCAGTACCGGGACAGTGATTTCAGTGGCCATGTGTGTGTTCCTTAAGCCTTATCTGAATGAGATTGCGTAGTGTGGCTGGCAAAGCGGGGCATCAAAGGCCCAGCGCTTCGGCGACCAATTGGTCTTGTTGCTGCGCGTGACGCTTGGCGAGGCCGGTGGCTGGCGATGCGGCTGCTTCGCGGCCCGCATAGAATGGGCGCATCCCGTCATGCCCGGCCTTGGTCAGCGATTCCTCGATCTGGTTTTCCACGAAGAACCACGAACCATTGTTCTTCGGTTCTTCCTGACACCACACGACCTGTTCAAGATTGGTCATGCGTTTCAGCCGCACCGCCAAGGGATCGCCGGGGAAGGGATAAAGCTGTTCGATCCGCACGATCGATACATCCTCAAGCCCTTCGGCATCGCGTTTTTCAAACAGGTCATAGGCGACCTTGCCGCTGCACAGCACCAGCCGTTTGATCTTTTTGTCCGCTGCGGTGTCGGTTTCCATCGCCGGGTCCGACTTGATCCGCTTGAACTGCCAATCGCCGAGGAATTCCTCGCGCGGGCTTTTCGCCATCGGGTGACGCAACAGCGATTTGGGTGTCATGATCACCAAGGGCTTGCGGAAGGATCGCAGCATCTGGCGGCGAAGCACGTGGAAATAGTTAGCCGGCGTGGTGATGTTGCAGACCTGGATATTGTCCGAGGCGCATAGCTGCAAGAAGCGTTCAAGCCGGGCAGAGGAGTGCTCTGGCCCCTGACCTTCATAGCCGTGCGGCAACAGCAGGACGAGGCCATTGGCGCGCAGCCACTTGGCTTCGCCAGCGGCGATATACTGATCGATCATGATCTGGGCGCCATTGGCAAAGTCGCCAAATTGCGCTTCCCACAGCACCAGCGATTTGGGGTCTGCCATGGCAAACCCGTATTCAAAACCGAGCACGCCATATTCTGACAGAGTGCTGTCATAGACTTCGAACTTGCCATGCGGCAGCGTGGTCAGCGGGATGTATTTGTCTTCGGTTTTCTGGTCGACCCACACGGCGTGACGCTGCGAGAAGGTGCCGCGGCCTGAATCCTGCCCTGCCAGGCGCACGCCATAGCCTTCCATCACGAGGCTGCCGAAAGCGAGCGCTTCTGCGGTTGCCCAATCAAAGCCTTCGCCGCTTTCGAACATTTGCGACTTGGCTTTAAGAACGCGGCCCAGCGTCCTGTGAATGTTCACCGTTTCGGGAACTTCGGTGAGCACGCGGCCCAGCGAATCGAACATTTTCGGTTCAATCGCGGTTTCGACATTGCGCCGCGCGGTTTCGTCATCAGCCGGCTTGTTTAGGCCTGCCCAGCGACCGCCGAACCAGTCGGCTTCATTGGCCGAATAGCTTTTGGCTGCCTCGAATTCTTCTTCGAGCATGGCAACGAAATCGCCTGCAACCTGTTCGCGGTGTCCGTCTGCGATCACGCCCTGTTCAATCAGGCGCTGTTCGTAGACGCGGCTGACCTTGGGGTGCTTGCCGATGACGTCATACATCAAAGGCTGCGTGAACTTGGGCTCATCGCCTTCATTGTGGCCGAACCGGCGATAGCACCACATGTCGATCACGACATCGCGGCCAAATTTCTGGCGGTATTCCACCGCCAGCTTGCAAGCGAAAGTCACCGCTTCGGGATCATCGCCGTTGACGTGAAGGATCGGTGCCATCACGCCCTTTGCCACATCGCTGGGATAGGGCGATGAGCGGGCGAATTTGGGCGAGGTCGTAAACCCGATCTGGTTGTTGATGATGAAGTGGATGCAGCCGCCTGTGTCATAGCCGGGCACGCCTGAGAGCGAGAGGCTTTCCCACACCACACCCTGTCCCGCAAAGGCCGCATCGCCGTGGATCAGGACCGGCAATACCTGCTGCTTCTTCGACAAATCATCGCGGATCGCCTGCTGCGCGCGGCTTTTGCCGAGGACCACAGGGTTCACCGTTTCAAGGTGCGATGGGTTGGGGGTGAGCGACATGTGTACCGAAATGCCGTCAAACTCGCGGTCGGTACTGGTGCCGAGGTGATATTTCACATCGCCTGATCCGCCCACGTCTTCGGGGTTCGCAGTGCCGCCGGAAAATTCGTGGAAGATGACCTTGTATGGCTTGGCCATCACGTTTGCGAGCACGTTCAATCGGCCGCGGTGCGCCATGCCATAGATGATCTCGCGCACGCCGGCGCTGCCGCCATGTTTGATCACCGCTTCAAGCGCAGGGATCATGGATTCGCCGCCATCCAGCCCGAAACGCTTGGTGCCGACATATTTCTTGCCGAGGAATTCCTCGTAAATCTCACCGCGCAGGACCGAGGCGAGGATCGCCTTCTTGCCTTCGGGCGTAAACTGGATCGTGTCGCCGGGGCTTTCGAACTTGTCCTGCAGGAAACGGCGTTCTTCGGTGTCAGCGATGTGCATGTATTCAAGGCCGACATTGCCGCAATACACCTCGCGCAGCCGGTTGTAGAGCGCGCCAACAGTGGTCCATTCCATGCCGAGCACACCGCCGACATAGACCTCTTCCGCCTCTTTGCCTGCAAGGCCGTGAAAGGCGAGGGTGAGTTCTTGCGGATCGCCCTGTTTCTTCGACAGGTTCAGCGGATCAAGCTGCGCGCCAAGGTGCCCGCGCACACGGTAGAGCCGCACCAGCGTCATCGCCGCGATCGAAAGGCTCGCTGCTCTTTCAACCGCTGCGGGATCAGACGGCTTGCCTGCTGACTTTGCCGCTTTGGAGATCGCCTCCTTCGCATCGAGCAGCATCCGCGTTGGGTCGAGAGCATCGGTAAACTCGCCCGATGCATCGGCGACTTTGCTGACCCATGACGGATTGCCCCAGGATGGGCCCGGCTGCGGGCCTTCCTGGTCGGTCATTTCGGGAACGAAGCCCTGCGGTTCTTCACCCATATTGCTGGTCCTTGGGGAGGAGTGAGGTGGTGGCCGGCCCTGCGGATCAGAACCGGCCGTGATGGCTTACGCCAGTTCTTTCAGCATCGCGTCCAATGTGGTGCCCAGCTCTGATGGCGAAGGCGATACGCGGATGCCGGCAGCTTCCATCGCTGCGATCTTGTCTTCTGCGCCGCCCTGACCGCCAGAGACGATCGCGCCTGCATGGCCCATGCGGCGGCCCGGAGGTGCGGTGCGGCCTGCGATGAAGCCGACCGTTGGCTTCGAACGGCCCTTGGCAGCCTCAGCCTTGAGGAATTCAGCCGCTTCTTCTTCGGCAGAGCCGCCGATTTCGCCGATCATGATGATGCTTTCGGTTTCGGGATCATCAAGGAACAGGTCGAGCACGTCGATGAAGTTGGTGCCGTTCACTGGGTCACCTCCGATGCCTACTGCTGTCGTCTGACCAAGGCCAACCATCGTCGTCTGGTGCACAGCTTCGTAGGTGAGCGTGCCCGAACGCGACACGACGCCCACAGTGCCCTTCTTGAAGATCTTGCCCGGCATGATGCCGATCTTGCATTCATCAGGCGTGAGGACGCCGGGGCAGTTCGGGCCGATCAGGCGCGATTTCGATCCGGTCAGCGCGGCCTTGGCGCGGACCATGTCGAGCACGGGGATGACTTCGGTGATGCAGATG
>CAZJZO010000195.1:0-4125 GCA_964550495.1 uncultured Porphyrobacter sp.
AGGCTGCCGCCCGTTTCGTTCTGGACTGAAAGCGAAACGACGAACATCCGGATGTCTTCGAGATCCCAACGCTCCGCCATATCGGTCAGCGCATCGGTCAGCTCGGCACCATAGGAGATCTCATCGGAGACCAGACCGAATTCGGAACCGATCGGGTCTTCCATTTCCTTGGTCAGCAGGTCGATCGCCGAAGCGACCGGATGCCCGGCTCGCAGTGCACGAACGAAAACGTCAAGCGCGATCGGGAACTGGTTTTCGATCTTCTTGCGGCGTCTTTGGCCGATCGCCGCAATAATGAGCACGGGCAGAAGGCATGCTGCACAAAAGGCCACGGTAATGGCCAGAAGCAACGCACCAGCCGACAGGGCAAATCCGGCTGCGACGATTCCGAACAGTGTCAGGGCCAGCAAGATAGCGAATGCCACCCCGACAACCATCATCACCTGTACCGTGGTAATCGGCAACGACGCAGCCATGATCGTCCGCTGCAGGTTCTGCAGGAACGACACCAGAAAAGGCGGCCAATTCTCGAATTCGGAAGGGGTGTTCTTGCGTAGAGTTGCAATCACGGTTTCACGCGACGAACCCTGCTTGATCATCCGCATTCGCTTGTTGATCGCTTGCGATTGCGCCCCGCGCGACCAGACGGTGTTAAGCACCAGCTGAGCAACGATGAAGATCGAGCCGAAGACGGCCAGCAGGACACCCACGCGAAGGACGATATCGGGCATGATCAGTCGAACTCGTATTCTGGCCGGAACAGTTCGGAGGGAAGCTCGACTCCGGCCGCTTGCGTGTCGTGGAGGAATTTCGGCCGGATTCCAGTGGCTTCGAATTTTCCTATGATTGTTCCGTCTTCCCTGCGTCCGGAAACGGCAAACTTGAAGATCTCCTGCATGGTGATCGTCTCGCTTTCCATGCCGGTAATTTCGGACATGCTCATCACGCGCCGATGTCCATCGGCCAGCCGTCCGACCTGAATCACGATATCGATCGCGGACGCGATCTGCGCGCGAGCCGAGCGTGGGTCGATCTCGATTCCGCTCATCCCCACCATCTGTTCGATCCTGGCGAGCGAGTCCCGAGGAGTGTTGGCGTGCACCGTGGTCATCGATCCGTCGTGCCCGGTGTTCATCGCTTGCAGCATGTCGAACGCTTCCCCGGCGCGCACCTCGCCGACAATGATCCGGTCCGGTCGCATCCGCAGCGCGTTCTTCACAAGGTCACGCTGGCTTACTTCGCCTTTGCCTTCGACATTGGCTGGGCGCGTTTCCAGACGGGCAACGTGCTCCTGCTGCAATTGCAATTCCGCGCTGTCCTCGATCGTGACGATCCGCTCGCGCTCGTCGATGAACGAAGACATCGCGTTGAGCAGGGTGGTTTTACCCGAGCCCGTTCCTCCGGAAATCAGCACGTTCTTGCGAGCTTGGACGATCGCGCGCATCACCTCGGCCATTGTCTCGGGGACGCTGCCGAGTTCGATCAGCTTGTCGATGTCGATCCGCTTCTTGGCGAATTTCCTGATCGAGAGCAGCGAACCATCGACCGCCAACGGTGCAATGATGGCGTTAACGCGCGATCCGTCCTCCAGACGGGCATCGACGAAGGGCGAGGATTCGTCGATCCGGCGCCCAACCGCACTGACGATCTTCTGGATGATGCGCATCAGGTGACGCTCGCCCTGGAACTCGGTCTGCACGCGCTCGAGCAGACCGAAGCGCTCGACGAACACTGTCTCCGGTCCATTCACGAGAATATCGGTGATCGAGTCGTCCTGAAGCAGCGGCTCCAGCGGCCCAAGCCCGAGCAATTCGTCGAGCACGTCTTCGATCAGCGTTTCACGCTCGGAGCGGTTGAGTGGGTGATGACGCTCCGCCAGCATCTCCGCGATGATGTCCGAAACTTCGGTGTGGATCGCGGCGCGCGTCATCTTGTCGAGCGCAGACAGATTGATCCGGTCGAGCAAGGCGCGATGGATATCGACCTTCAATTCGAGCCAACCTTTGCGCTTCTGCTCTTCCTCGCTGGGCTCCGAAGGCACGACGATCGTTTCGTCCGCCTCGGTGACCTGCGGCGTGGAAACCTCCTCTGTTCGTTTGAGGGTCCAGTTCATTGGTTGCCTCCCGCAACGCGCTCTTGAATTTCTGCCGCCAGGGCGATGATGTCCCTTCCGAATGGATTGCGCCGGCTTTCGGACCAGACGAGGCTGCAATTCTCCTGCGCCGTTCGGAGCGCATCTCTATCGAACGTCAGTTCGCCCCAGATCTCCTTCCCGAGCGTGTTCGCGACATCCGAACTGTCGATCGCCTGGAACAGGCGTCTTTCGACCTTGTTGAGCACCAGCCCGATCGCCTGTGGATCGATGTCGACGCTGTCGAACAGTTCGAGCGTGCGCTTCGCTCCGCGCAGGCCGCCGAGCGACTGGTCGGTGACCACCGCAATCGACTGGCAAGCGCAAACGATCGAAAGCGACCAGTTGGTCCAGTTTGAGGGAAGGTCGAGAACGACAAAATCGTAGACACTTCGCGCAACGGAAAGCAGCCGCAGCAAGCGGTCGACATTGACATCCTCGAGCGGCCCGATCGTCGCGGGCGCACCAAGGACGGCGACGCCGCTTTCGGACTCGATCATCGCATCTCGCAGCATATCCTCGTCGAGGCGCTCGCTGGCATCGAGCAGATCCTGAACGGTGACGCTCGGCGCGACGTTGAGCAAATAGGTCGATTGACCCGATTGCATGTCGAGATCGATCAGACAGCAGCTCGCGTCGGGTTCGTTGGCGACCAGACCGGCAGCGAGATGGGTCAGGACCGATGAGGTGCCGACCCCGCCGGTCGCGCCAATCACCGCGATCATCGGCGACAGATCGCTCTCGTTCGACGATTGCCTTGCGTGGATATCGATCAGTTCCGAGAGGACATCTTCGGCCCTGAACGGCAGTTGCACGACGTCCTCCACGCCCTGCTTCAACAGGGTCCGGACCAGCGTGAAATCGGGATTGTCGATTGCCGCAACCAGCGTGAGCTCGGGGCAGCGGCTGCGGGTGCTGCTCATTCGTGCCAGCGAAGCCGGGGATACCGGATCGACCTCGAGCACGAGGATCCGGGCATTGGCCAGGACATCTTCGGGAACCGGGGCCGACGGATCGATCGCGACGAGGTTGATGCCGTCCAAGGCGTTGTTCGCGCTCGCCTTCAGGTGCTCGATATGGAGAGCGCTGGCGAGGATATACGATTCGGCTGGCACCGATACTCCCATTGCACTTGTAAGGTTGAGGATTGAATTCATGTGTCTTGTCGCCGTCAGCCCGAGACCGCGCCTTCGGCGTCTTCGAGAGTGAGAGAATAGGAGAAGTCCGGCAGGTTCACGGTCCCGCCGATCAGCGAAAGCGTAATCGGAGTGTATGTCGCGTTGTTGATGCGAATAGTGACGACCGGAGCCACTTCGGGCTTGTTCGGATCACCGGCAAAACCAATGCCGGAACCGCTGTACTGGATCGAGACCTGCGACGGCGCGACGCGCGGCTGGAACTGCTGGATGCGAGCGACCACGTTCGCAAACGCAGTGTTGTCCAGAGTGCCTCTGCTGCAACCTCCGGTGGTGCAGGTGATGGTCGGGAACGCTGCGGCGCAGATCCGGTCGCCCGGGCGCAAGGCATCGCCGCAACTGGTATCGCCTACATAAGTGATCGTGTCGTCGGTCAATTCGCTGGTGACGGGATCGGTGACGACCGCGAAGCGCACGCCCATCTGCGTCGCTTTTTCGTATTCGTTGAGCTGCCACGCATAGCGACCGACATCGATAATGCCGAACAGCAATGCGAGCGCCAGCGGCAGGACCATCGCGAACTCCGCCGCACCTGCAGCCCGATCGTCGGCCGCAAACGAATGGAGAAAACGCCGCGTCATATGCCAGCCACCGCTGCGCTGGATTCGGCACCCATGACGATCGTGTCGTCGAGCACTCCGAGGCCGTTCAGGATCGAAGGATAGTCGACCGTGCCCGAGGAAACGGTGACAAGCGGACCCGGGGCACCGAGGTCGGTGTAGATGCCGGTTGCAACGAACGCCTCGCATCCGACCGTCACCTGCACGTCGCCGGGCAACCATCCCGGCACCTTGGCCG
>CAZJZO010000196.1:0-4105 GCA_964550495.1 uncultured Porphyrobacter sp.
TAAGGCAGATCGCGCCCGGGTAGCGGCACGCGAGAGCGATTGCCCGCAGCGCCCGGTACATCGGCGCTCCACGCACCCTCCACCTCGGGATCGCCGGCGATGGCGCGCGAGGCTCCGGTTAGCGCCTGCTTGAATTTATCGAGAGGGGATTCTTCAGCCATTCAGGTGGCAGATAAGGACTTATCCATGGTCCGGCTACCCGATAGTTTGACCAGTCTTTTCCCAGTCCTTGAGGAAACCCTCGATCCCCTTGTCGGTCAGCACGTGCTTGAACAATCCGTGGATCACCTTGGGCGGTGCGGTCATGACGTCGGCGCCGATCTTGGCGCTTTCGAGAACATGGGTGACGTGGCGCACGCTGGCGACGAGGATCTCGGTCTCGAACCCGTAATTGTCGTAGATCAGGCGGATGTCTTCGATCAGGTCCATCCCGTCGAATCCGTTGTCGTCGTGACGACCGACAAACGGCGAGATGAAGGTCGCGCCAGCCTTGGCCGCGAGCAGCGCCTGGTTGGCCGAGAAACACAGGGTTACATTGACCATCGTGCCGTCGCTGGTCAGCGCCTTGCAGGTCTTCAACCCGTCGACGGTCAGCGGCACCTTGATGCAGACATTGTCCGCGATCTTCCGCAAAACCTCGGCCTCTTTCATCATCGTGGCGTGATCGAGCGCAACCACTTCGGCGCTGACCGGACCATCGACGATCCCGCAAATCTCTTTCGTCACTTCCATGAAGTCACGGCCGGATTTGTGGATCAGCGAAGGATTGGTGGTGACGCCATCGAGCAGGCCGGTTGCGGCCAGTTCCTTGATGTCCTCAATCTCGGCAGTGTCGACGAAGAATTTCATGAGTTTTGCTCTCCCTTCGCTGGTTCGAATCGTTGGATGTCGAAATGGCACAGCGACAGATTCGAAACCAGCCACCCATCCCCATCAAAATGCCGGGAACAAATCGCAATTGAGAGACATTATCACGTTGCATTGCTCTTTCTGCATCGCTTGGGATCAACAACATTCAGGACGCAACCGTGAGCATTCGATGGACTTTCGCTGCAGCGCTGGCAGCTTTTGCCGCCTCTCCCGCCGCCGCAACCGAGGACGACTTCAATATCTGGGCCGGACAGTTCGTGTTCGTCGATCTGGACGAGGATGGCGAATGGTATGTTCGCGGCGAAGCGCAGGAACGTTTTACCAATGACGCCGATCGGCTGGGCCAGCTGTTGCTCCGCTCTTTCATCGGCTATCGCATCAACAAGGATGTGAATTTCGGCGGCGGATATGCGTACATCCTGACCGACCCTGTGGGACCAGTCGAGATCAACGAACATCGCGTCTACCAGGAACTCAACGTCACACTGGTCGACAACGGCAAGGGCTTCAAGATCACCTCGCGCAACCGGCTTGAACAACGCTTCTTCGAAGAAAGCGACGCAACCGGCTGGCGCTATCGCAATCTCGTGCAAGTCACCGCGCCGATCAGCGAGAACAACAATTTGGTACTCTACACCGAGCCGTTCATCGGCCTCAACGATGTTGCCTTCAATCGCGACGGTGTGGCCAATTGGCGAAACTTTGCAGGCGTATCGGTGCCGTTGGGCGAAGGCTTCACGCTGACGCCCGGCTATCTCAACCAGTATGTGGTTCGCGATGGCGAGGACCGGATGGATCACATCGCCAATGTCGGCATCACGGCCCGCTTCTAGAGGACGCGCTCGGCTGCAAACACGCCGATCAGCAGGGGGTCTCCGGTCGCTTGCGGATCGGCGCGGATGGCCGCTTCTTCGACGCCGATTTCGGTCCAGATCGCATCGTCGACATTGCCGGCGAGCCGCTGCGCGATGCCGCTGACATTGGTTCCTGCGGCCGCATCTATCAGCTGACCGACCAGCGGATCGGACGCGATGCGGATCGCCTCGCCTAGCTCGGGCACCATCGCATCGATCAGCCGCCCGCCAAGTTCTCCGCGCAGCGCCTGCGTCGCGGCATCGGGTCCGCCGCGCACCAGTTCGACCGCATTGGCAAGCCCGATCACCCGAACCGCATCGGCGACGATCGGCGCCGCGCGTTCGGAACCCTCGATCGCGATATCGGCAAAGGCGCCTTCGAGCCGGTCCTTGAACAGCGCAGACGTGAGAATGCGCGAGAGGACATCCCCGCGCGTCCCCAGCAGATTGCCGAGCCCGAGCCGCGCGACTTGCTCGTCCCAGTAACCGTCGGGCGCGGTCAAGCGCGCGAATGCCCGCTCGCTCGAAAGCAGCAGCAAGCGCCTTATCGCATCGGTGAAACTCAGACCCGGGATCGTCGCACAGGCCGGAAGCGACAGGATCAGCGCGCTGCCCGCGCCGACCTTCAGAAATTGCCTGCGTTCGAGCGCCTTGCGGTCGTTGGCGTTCATATCCCTCACCCCTTCTCTTGTGGTTTTGTGCGACCTGCACCCATATTGCGGCCTGCTCATGAACCGCGTCCGACTCCTTGTCCTCAATGCAGCACTTGGTGCACTCGATTACAAGCTGGCCGAGGGGATGTCGGTCGAGCCGGGGAGCGTGGTGATCGCGCCGCTTGGTCCGCGAACGGTCACGGGAATAGTCTGGGACGAGGGTCGACTGCCGGGTGCGGAAGTCGACGAAAGCAAATTGCGTGCAATCCGCGAGGTGCTGTCGGTGCCGCCGCTTTCACGACCACTGCGGCGCCTGATCGAATGGACAGCCGACTATTACTGCGCCCACCTCGCCAGCGTCGCGCGCATGGTGCTGTCGAGCGGCGGTGCGCTCGGCGGACCGACCACCATGACCGAGTACCGCCTGAGCGGAGGTGTGCCCGAGCGCATGACACCGCAGCGCGCAGCGGCGATCGACGCGCTCGACGGCGAGCAGGCGACGATCCGCGAGCTGGCCGGGATAGCTGGCGTGTCCGAAGGCGTGCTGCGCGGTTTGGTCAATCAAGGCGTGATCGAGCCGGTAACGGTCGCAATCGACCGGCCCTACCCACCTGCCGACCCGGATTTTCACCAACCCGCCTTGTCGCCCGACCAGATGGAGGTTGCAAAGATATTGGTGAAGGCGGTCGAGGCGCAGTCGTTCGAGCCGTACCTGCTCGACGGAGTGACGGGATCCGGCAAGACCGAGACCTATTTCGAACCGATTGCCGAAGCGGTGCGGATGGGACGGCAGGTGCTGGTGCTGCTCCCGGAAATCGCGCTTACGGAGAACTTCCTCCACCGCTTCGAACAACGTTTCGGCACGCCGCCGGTGTTGTGGCACTCCTCGCTAAAATCGACCGAGCGGCGGCGGGCATGGAGGGCAATCAGCGAAGGGACTGCGCAGGTGATAGTCGGCGCACGTTCGGCGCTGTTCCTGCCCTATGCCAAGCTCGGCCTGATCGTGGTCGACGAAGCGCACGAAATCAGCTTCAAGCAGGATGACGGCGTGCGCTACAACGCTCGCGACGTCTCGGTGATGCGCGCGCGGTTCGAGGACATCCCGGTCGTGCTCGCCAGCGCCACTCCGGCGCTCGAGAGCCTGCATATGGCGAACAGCGGCACCTACACCAAGTTGGATCTGCCCAGCCGGTTTGGCGGAGCGGAACTTCCGGATATCAGGCTGGTCGATCTCACGCAGGAAAAGCCGGCCAGGGGTCGGTGGCTGTCGGCGCCCCTGATTGAAGGATTGGAAGCGCGCCTGGCGGCGGGTGAACAATCGCTGTTGTTCCTGAATCGCCGCGGCTACGCGCCGCTCACCCTGTGTCGCAATTGCGGGCACCGTTTCCAGTGCCCCAATTGCAGCGCGTGGCTGGTCGAACACCGCCTCTCCGCGCGCCTCGCCTGCCACCATTGCGGGCTTGAGACGCAGCCGCCCGAGACCTGCCCCGAATGCGGTGAATCCGATTGCCTCGTCGCCTGCGGTCCGGGGGTCGAACGGATCGCCGATGAGGTCGCGGAGCTGTTCCCGGAAGCACGGGTCGCGGTCGCGACCTCCGACACGCTCGGTTCCCCCGAACGCGCGGCGGAATTCATCGCGCAGGCCGAGGCCAAGGCGATCGACGTTATCGTCGGCACGCAATTGGTGACCAAGGGCTTTCATTTCCCCGAACTGACTTTGGTGGGGGT
>CAZJZO010000197.1:0-4105 GCA_964550495.1 uncultured Porphyrobacter sp.
GGCACAGCAGACGTCCACAAGCTCGGCCATCGCCATCGTTATTTTCGTCGGCACCTTCTTCATCGCCGTCATCCCGAAGATCGATGCAGTAATTGCCCAAGCACAGGCCACCATTTCCGCCTTCATCCCCTCCGTCCGGACCGCCGATGCCATCGTCAAAGTCGATCACAGCAGCGTCACCTGACCCACCAGCGTCGATGTTCTCTTCGACGCCGTTTCCGTCCAGCTCGTCGTTTGCGGAATTGCCTTTGCCGTGGCCTTTTCCTTTCCCTTTGCCCGGATTGCCCTCGTCAACGCCATTGTCGTCATTGCCATGACCGTTGTTTCCGTCGCCGAGACCCAGGTCTGCTCCGACATCAAACCCCGTGTCACCGTTGCCGTTGCCGTTGCCGTTGCCGTTGCCGTTGCCGTTGCCGTTGCCGTTGCCAGGGCCGGATTCGAAGCCCAATCCCAAAGCAAGCCCTACCGAAGTGTCGTCGTCACTGCCTTCGTCACCTTCGTCGTCGTCATTTCCGTCATCGTCATCAACGGAATCGTCGCGGCCTTCATCATCATCGTCTTCGTTGCCACCACCAACGCCGACAACCACCGAACCTTCATCCGTATCGTCGTCGCCGGCATCCGAGTCGACGTCGAGATCGACCAGCTCATCGTTATCCGCATCGATATCTTCATCGACTCCGCTGCCATCGAGCTCGTCATTCCCGCCTGAGCCGCGACCATTGGCGTTGCCCTGACCGGGATTGCCTTCATCGAAGCCATCATCATCGTTGCCATGGCCGTTGTCGCCATCGTCGTCGCTCTCTTCGAGCTCCGGTTCGTCGGGAACGTCATCGCCTTCGTCTTCGTCCACTTCCGGATCCGTCAGACTGTCTCCGGCATCTTCATTTTCGTCAGGTTCCAACTGCCCCTGCACCGGAGCCCTTTCTTCGGGCTCATCGGAATTCTCATTTGCGAAAAGTGCATTCGGCTCGCCTTGATCGATGCCTTCCTCATCAACCGTGGAGCTTGAGCCGCGCGCTCCACCGGACACTTCGTCGTCAAACAAGGAGACAGATGGCGGTGCGATAACACCAGCCAGCGCCGAATTCTCATTCACAAGCCGATTTTCATTCGACGCAGCTCGCGCGAGGGCCACACCGTTAACAATTCCGGCACCCTGCTCGCGATCGTTGTTCGCTTGTGGAGGCGTGCTGACGAATTCGGGAGTGCCACGGACGATTGCACTGGAAAGGTCGTCGTTGGCCCGGTTGCCAGCGATGACGATCAGCTCACCTGAATCGTCAGCATCGACAAGTCCGATCAGCCCTGGCGTGATCAATGCAGCTTCCAGGTCGTCTCCGGTGGCCACCTCCACCGCGCCTTCGGTCACCTGAACGCTGGAACGATCGGCCCCGACCGAAACGTTAAAGGTTGTGCCTTTGACAACAGCAGCAAGATACGGCGTCTTGACGCCAAAGTGCGGCGTGGACTTCTTCTCAATCTTGAACAGAGCGTTGCCAAGATACTGGAAGAACTGGACGACGGGGCCACTTTCCTCGGGAACGGCAACCTTCAACTGGGCGGCAGGTGAAACAACCACAAATTCCTTGCCACGGACCAGCACTGCCCGCCCCCTGTTGCCCGTCCGGATCACGTCGCCCGGGCGCAGGGTGGTATCCTGGCGAACGGAAAGAACTTTGCCGCCACGCTCAACCGTCACACTGCCGCTGACTTCGGACACGCGCCAATCGGGCGCCGCAGCAAGCGCGCTTGTGCTGGCCAGCAAGGCCGCTATCGCGGCCGATTTCTTGGCAATAGCAATCATGGTCTCGTTCCGTGCAGCAATTACTTTTTTCCTGACGCTACATTGCCAAACGCGACTCAAGGAGTGGTGAAAACGGCTAGTTTCCAAAGCGTTAATTTGAGCCTCCATGTAAGGAATTCTTAGGCGCCTCTGGTTACTGGCGGCTCATTATGGGGCCTCTCAGACGAAGTCTTTTGCTGCTCTTGACGGGGTCTGCCCTGTGTACGCCCGTGCACGCCCTGAATGCGCAACAGCTAGAAGGCACCCCGCGCATTGCCTTTGCCAACGTCCTGACCGTTGAGCCTGACGGGCGCTATGATGGGGGATCCAGCCGAAGCGCCCAGCAGATCGGAGCCGTAGTCATCCGCGGCAACGAAGCGATTGAAGACGCACAGTACCAGGCAGTCGTGGAGCGGTATTTCGGCGAACCACTCACCGAGGATGTGCTGGATGAGCTCACCGACGAATTGGCCCAACTCGCGCGCGAATCAGGATATCCCTATGCAAGGACTGCCATAGACGAAGAGGCGGCGGCACTCGGGATTGTTGCGGTATCCATCGACGAAGGCCGGATCGATGCCATCGAGATCGAGGGCACTCAGAACGCGCAGGCGCTGCGTATGCTCAATTCTCTAGCTGGCCAGCCAGCCCGGAGGCAGACCCTTGAGAGCACCCTCCTGAGGGTGTCCGACATTCCCGGCGTGGTCTTGCGAGGCGCCAGGTTGAAGCGCGATGACGACCGAAGCATCCTTGTCGTGCGATTGGAGAAACGGGATCATCAAGGCAGGCTAGGCGCGGACAATTATGGCACCAAGACCTTCGGTCCCGTTCGCGTCAATGCATCAACCCGCTTCTTCGGTCTGCTCACATCGTCGGATGAGTTGCGCACTTCGGTACGGGTTAACCCGTTCGAATTCGACGAATTGCTGTTCGTGTCGGCCTCGTATGAAACCCAAGTCACGAATAGCGGCATGACTGCCCGGATAAGCGGAGCGTTGGGCGAAACCGCACTCGGCGGAGCTCTGGACGGATCCGATATCAGCGGCAACACTCGGCGGCTCAATCTCGGCTTGAGCGCTCCGCTCCATCGATCGAAGAAAAGCAGCGTCTGGGCGGAAGGCGAGGTCGCTTACATTTCAATCGAGCAGGACGATCTCGGAGCATTGCTGCGGGATGACACCCTGGTCACGGCAGCGGTCGGACTGCGCACACGCTTTGCCCTTGCCGGTGGCGGATTTGTCAGGACTGGGCTGTTTGTCGAGCGTGGCCTCGGAATCCTCGGAGCGACGCGGTTGGGCGATATCAACGCCTCGCGAGTGGACGGCGATGGCGTGTTTACAAAGTTCCGCTTCAGTGCCGACACGCGGTTGCCCATCGCCAAACGACTTGACGTTTATCTCTCGGCTGCGGGGCAACTCGCCGATACGCCGCTCCTCGCGAGCGAAGAGCTCGCGCTGGGCGGGGCTTACCGAGTACGGGGCTACGACTTTGCCGAAGTGCTTGGAGATGAAGGCGTGTATGGTCTTGCCGAGCTTCGATATCGTGTGAAGACAGACGACCTTCCGCTCGAATTCCTGCAGCTCTACAGCTTTATCGATGGCGGTTATGTGTCTGACATCGATCAGAATTTTGGCGAAGGCTCGCTGTTCTCTGCCGGACCCGGTGTGCGCGGCCGATGGGGCCTCTTCGACTTCGAAGTCGAAAGTGCATTCCCGCTTGGCGGGAGCGGCGAACGAAGCGAGACCGACGGCCCCCAGATCAATGTGCGGGCCGGAGTCAGCTTCTGACGCAGGGCGGGCCGCCGCCTAGGAGAATTCGTAGACGAAGCCGTCGTCGCCGGCCTTCACTTCGATCTTCGAGACTTCGAGCCCGTCCATCTGCTTTTCGAGCAGTTGCACGGACATCTCCGGCAGCATGGTGTTGGTAAGGATATTGTCGATCATGCGCCCGCCCGAATCCGCATCGTTGCAGCGCGAAACGATCAGTTCGACAACGTCCTGGCCGTAGACCATCTCGATCTTGTGGTTGCCGGCAATCCGCTTCACGATCCGGTTCAGCTGCAGTTCAACGATCTTGCCGAGCATTTCCTTGCTCAGCGGGAAGTACGCTTGCTGAACCGTGCGGCCGATCAGGGCGGGCGGGAAGACCTTCAGCAATTCGGGCCGCAAGGCCTCTGCCATCGCATCGGGTTCCGGCGCCAGTTCGGGATCGGCAGCCATGTCCATGATCAGATCGGTGCCGACATTGCTGGTCAGCAGGATCAACGTGTTCTTGAAGTCGATGTAGCGGCCCTCGGCATCGTTCATGAAGCCTTTGTCG
>CAZJZO010000198.1:0-4078 GCA_964550495.1 uncultured Porphyrobacter sp.
CAGCTCGCAAACCAGCTCGAATATCTCACCACCAAGTCCACGCATATCGTCGACAGTAGCGGCTTCCTGGATGGGAAAACGAAGCTTGAGGCAAATGAGGTGAAGGACCTCACCGAGCGTTTCTCCAAGCGCTGGAGTGCCGGGTTCAAGCCCAAGCTCGGGCAGACCACGCATATGCTGATGTCCTTTCCAATCGGCACGCGCGGCGAGGACGTGCGGGACATTTCTTCCAATGTGGCGGAGCGGTTCTTCCAGAGTGATGAGGGGCATTTCGATTACATCATCGCAGTGCATGAGGACCGCGATCATCCGCACGCGCATATCGTATTGAACCGCCGGTCGCAGGAGGGCGAGTTCTTTTATATCGGTCGGGATCACCGGTTCAATTACGACGACTTTCGTTTGGCCATGGTCGAGGAAGCCGAGAAGTTCGGGGTGCGATTGGAGGCAACGCGGCGATTGGATCGGGGCGTTGTGCATTACCCGCCGCGGACCCGTGAGGTCTATGCCGCCAAGGAAGAGGGTCGGGTGGCGGAGCCGCGACCCCGGGTCGGGGCCGATCTGGATCGGGCTCTCGAAGAGATTGCGAACACGCGGATCATTTATCACTCGCTTGCCGCCGAGGCGTCCCAAGACAATCGCGAGGACATTGCCGACGCCTTGCTCCGGGCCGGAAAGGTCCTGGCGCAAAGTGGCAAGCTCGTCTCAGAAGGAGGGGTCTATATGGCCGAGGAACAATCGTTTGAGGATCTGAGAACGCGCTATGCCGATCAGGTCACGCGGATCCAGGGCATGATTGCAGAGAAGCCCGAAACAGAGCGCCCGCGGCTGGAACGCAGCCTCAACGAAATCCAATCGCGCCTGGCCCATATGCAACCGCTGGGCTTGCGCTCCGTGACCCTCACCGAAAAACCCTCCGAGGGCGGGGTTTATTCCGAGGTCAATATCGACCGCGACCAACTGGACCGCCTGCGCGAGCCGGATGTCCGGGCGCAGGTGGATACGGCACTTCGCGGTACCGGGATCAGTTCGTCCGTCGTCGTCGCCCGGGTGGAGACTGGGGCGCAGAATGCGGCGCTTGAGCGGCAGTGGATTGCCGACGATCTGGCGCGGGTGGCAGAGAAGGACGGGCTTAACCTGGAGCGACGGGCTGATCTGGAGACCGCACGCGAGACCCTCAACCGGGCCCATGTCCAGCTGGGCATCGCGCTCGAGCGCCATCGGGTTCTGCGTCAGGACGGGGTCATCGATGAGACGCGGGAGGCCCGACTGAGCCAGAGTGACGAGCGGTTGGTAGAAGAGAAAGAAGCGGAGGCCGTTGAATTCTGGCCAAATGCGGATGCTGATATCCGGCGGGTCATCGACCATGAACGTGGCGGCAATCTGCATTCGCCGTTCCAGGATGAGGGCGAGCGACAGAGCTATCGCGAAGCGGTCGAAGGGGAACTCGATGAGGATCAGATTGCCCGGCTTCGTGATGGCGATGCCGACGTGCTGAAGGATCAGATCGAGGAACGGCTCGACCGGCTCTATGCGGCCAAAGTCTATCTGCAATCCAATGAGGCGACCGCCAACAGTGAAGCAACACGAGCCGTGGTCGAGGAGATCGCGGAACGCGAATATCAGCTGCACCGTGCCGATCTGGCAGATGGCGAGTCTGAGCGTGGGGAGACCCATTGATGGGACCGATGGGGAGAGGCCGTCTTGCCATCGGTGTGGCCTTGGTCACGCTTGTGGCCGTTGCGATCGGCTATGTCATAGCCTCCACGGTTCTGACCTTCAAAGACCGGGGGTTCCAGGCTGAGATCGACTTTTTCTACATCGCGCAGAATTACTGGGCCATTGGTGTGGCCCGTCCTGACGACTTCAAACTCATCAACCTGATCATGGGCGGGGCAGGGGTGGCGGGCCTGATGATGAGCCTGGCGATGTCCGGTTCCGCGCTCACCCGCTTCGGCACTACCCATTGGCAAACCCGCCGCGAGATGAAGCGCAACGGGTTCTTTGGCAAGCCCGGCACCGGCTTCGTGATCGGCAAACTCGGCAAGCCAACATCCCGCGCACCGTTCCTCTGTTCCAGGATATTCCCACACGCCCTGATCGTAGCGCCGACAGGGCGTGGCAAGACCACCGGCTTTGTCATTCCGAATCTGCTGACCTGGCAGGGCTCGGCAGTGGTGCTCGATGTGAAGGGAGAATGCTTCGAGGCCTCCGCCCGCCATCGCGCCGCGCAGGGGGACAAGATCTATCGTTTCGCGCCGACGGATTGGGACGACAAGCGGACCCATAGGTACAATCCGCTTCTCAGGATTTATGAGCTTGAAGACCCGGCGCGCCAGCAGATGGAATTGCAGCTCCTGGCAACCCTCTTCTTGCAGAACGACAATGACCGGGTACAGGGGCTTCTGAAGGGCGGGATCGATCTCTTTGTCGCCGCCGGCCTTCTGGCCTTCCAGCGCAAACGCCCGACCCTGGGCGAAATCTACCGCATTGCCGCGTCCGGTGGGAACAAGCAGACGGAATATCTTGCCCGGTCGCATGAGGTTCAGAACGCGGCGGCGAGGCTGATATTCACGCGGTTGGCCTCGACCAACAATGACACGCTGACGTCTTATGTTTCACTGCTGATGACCTCAGGTCTTGATCAGTGGCAGAACCCGGCGATTGATGATGCGACGGCGGTTTCGGATTTTGACTTCCGCACGATCCGCAAGAAACCGTTCAGCGTCTACCTGGTCGTCCAGCCACTCATGGTGAAACCCCTGGCGCCGCTCATTCGGCTATTCTTCTCAGATTTGCTTTCAGCGCTGCAAGACAAGGAACCCGGCCCAGATGAACCCTGGCCGGTCATGATCATGCTCGACGAGTTCAATCGCCTGGGCAAAATGCCCATCGTGGCCGAAAGTATCGAAGTGCTGCGCGCCTATCGGGGGCATCTGGCGATCGTCACCCAGACCATCCCCGCCATCGACGAAATCTACGGCGAAAACACACGGCGGGCGTTGCAGGGGAACGCCGGCATCAAGCTCTACCTGACGCCCTCGGACGAAAAGACCGTCGAGGAGCTGAGAAAGGCGGTCAGCAAGACCAAGAAAACCGTGGTCACGCGATCGCGCGCGGTTGGGAAGAACCCGTTCGAAGGCCGCAGCCAGTCCGAGCGGACCGAAGAGGTCTCGCTCCTGCCGGAGGATGAGGCGCGCCGCCTGCCGCTCGACGAGGTTATTGTTGTGGTCGATGCACAAATGCCGGTCCGGGCGAAGCGGGTGGTGTATTATGAGGACCCGTTCTTCAAGGGCATCCATGCAGCGCAGGAGGGGGAGTTGCCGTTTCCGGAAGGACCGGTCGGGCCGATGGGTGAATTGCCGCTGAGTGTGAGAGCCTTGCCCACAGCGCCGCGGGGGTCAGGACTGTCGGAACGCGATTTTGAAGCCAGGATGGGACTCACAGAACCTGATGGAAATACATCCATCGAGCCAAGTCCGGCGCCAGTCGCCCGGCAAAGTCGTGCCGCTGTCATTTCAGAGGATCAGCGCCAGTTCGAGCTGGATTTTGGGGGTCAGGAGGTGCTTCGGGTCGATGAACCGACCGAGACGGATACTGAGCAGGTCGAGGACGCATTGAGCGCGCTGGACAGGTTGGAGGGGGAGATTGCAGGCGTTTCAGGTTCGAGTGAGGAACGAACTGAAAGGCAGGTTGCGGGCTGAGCTGTTATTGAGGCAAAGTGCAGAGAATGGCTGGAAGGAGCCCAAATCTACCGATGCTGCAGCTAGCTCGAACGGGCGTGATGAGCGCAGAACGGACGTCCTCGGGTGTGATCACTCCTCCTGCGGTCTTTTGAGAAGAGTCAAAATAACACACGCATATGCCACCTGGGGATACACATCTGAGAAGCTTTCGTTGGAGCGAAGGTCATTGAATTCGAACCTGGCTTCAACTCTCCACCTGTAAACAATTGTACATGATCCAAAATTCTTTTCAGTTTTTTGCTCATAGGCCTGTCGGTACAAATCATTGCTACAAACAAGGCGAATTTTGGCTTGGAGCGTTTCTCCGTCCCTGTTTCGCCGATAACAAGGAG
>CAZJZO010000199.1:0-4011 GCA_964550495.1 uncultured Porphyrobacter sp.
GATGTGGCCAATCATCCCGCACGGGCAATCGGACACGGCCTGCCTCGACAACGCGCTCGAACTGCTGCTCGCCGGCGGATACAGTCTCGCGCATGCGATGATGATGCTGATCCCCGAAGCATGGTCGAAAAACCCGCTGATGGATCCCGATCGCCGCGCCTTCTACGAATATCACGCTGCCTTGATGGAGCCATGGGATGGCCCGGCGGCTGTGTGTTTCACCGATGGCCGGCAGATCGGTGCGACGCTCGATCGCAACGGCCTAAGGCCCGCGCGTTTCTGCGTCACCAAGGACGATCTCGTGTGCCTCGCCTCGGAAAGCGGCGTGCTGCCCTTCGCCGAAGAAGACATCACCCGCAAATGGCGGCTGCAACCCGGCAAGATGCTGCTGATCGACCTCGAACAGGGCCGCATCATCGAAGATGAAGAACTCAAGGCCGACCTTGCGGGCCATGAGCCATACGCCAAATGGCTGGAGCAAGCGCAGTACAAGCTCGAAGACATCGACCATATCGAGCCGGAACTGTCGGAGATCCCGGAAAGCGAAACCACCCTGCTCCAGCGCCAGCAAGCGTTCGGCTACACACAGGAAGACATTTCGCGATTCCTCGAACCGATGATGGTCAAGGGCGACGATCCGGTCGGCTCGATGGGCACCGACACGCCGATTGCCGTGCTGTCGGACCGCGCGCGGCTGCTCTACGACTATTTCAAGCAGAACTTCGCGCAGGTCACCAACCCGCCGATCGACCCGATCCGCGAGGAACTGGTGATGAGCCTGATCTCGATGATCGGTCCGCGTCCCAACCTGCTCGGCCACGATGCCGGTACGCACAAGCGGCTCGAAGTCGAACAGCCGATCCTCACCAACGAAGACCTCGCCAAGATCCGTTCGGTCGAGGCCGCGCTTGACGGCGCGTTTCGCTGCACCACGATCGACATCACTTGGGACGCCGAGGCCGGTGTCGAGGGAATCGAACTGGCACTGAAGGAAATGTGCTGGGCCGCGACCGAAGCGGTGCTGCAGGACCAGAACATCCTCGTCCTGTCCGACCGTGCGCAGGACGAGAACCGCGTCCCGATGCCGGCGCTACTGGCGACGGCGGCGGTGCACCATCACCTCGTCCGGCAGGGTCTGAGGATGCAGACCGGGCTCGTGATCGAAACCGGCGAAGCGCGCGAAGTGCACCATTTCTGCGTGCTCGCGGGCTATGGCGCGGAAGCGATCAACCCCTATGTCGCGTTCGAAACGCTTGAGGACATTCGTCGCAAGAAGCACCTCGAACTCGACCCGCGCGAGGTCCAGCAGAACTACATCAAGAGCGTCGGCAAGGGCATCCGCAAGGTCATGTCCAAGATGGGCATCTCGACCTATCAGTCCTATTGCGGCGCGCAGATTTTCGACGCGGTCGGGCTGTCGAGCGAATTTGTCGAGAAGTATTTCACCGGCACCGCGACGACCATCGATGGGGTCGGGCTGGAACAGGTCGCCGAAGAAAGCGTGCGGCGCCACGCCCAGGCCTACGGTGACAACCCGCTTTACAAGAACATGCTCGATGTCGGCGGGATCTACCAATACCGCCTGCGCGGCGAGGAACACGCCTGGACCCCGCAGAACGTCGCGCAATTGCAGCACGCCGTGCGCGGCAACCTGCCCGATCAGTACCGGGAGTTTGCCAAGTCGATCAACGAGCAGAGCGAACGCCTGCTGACCATTCGCGGGCTGATGGAATTCAAGCTCGCCGACGAGGCAATCCCGCTCGACGAGGTCGAACCGGCAAGCGAAATCGTCAAACGCTTCAGCACTGGCGCGATGAGCTTCGGCTCGATCAGCCACGAAGCGCACTCGACGCTGGCGGTGGCGATGAACCGTATTGGCGGACGCTCGAATACCGGTGAGGGCGGCGAAGAGCCGTTCCGTTTCAAGCCACTGGAAAATGGCGATTCGATGCGCAGCCGGATCAAGCAGGTGGCCTCGGGCCGGTTCGGCGTGACCACCGAATACCGTGTGAATTCGGACGATATCCAGATCAAAATGGCGCAGGGCGCGAAGCCCGGCGAGGGCGGCCAGCTGCCCGGCCACAAGGTCGACAAGCGCATCGGCGCGGTGCGTCACTCGACCTTGTGGCCGGGCAGCTGGCCGCCACCGCACCACGATATCTATTCGATCGAAGATCTCGCGCAGCTGATCCACGACCTCAAGAACGTGAACACCGAAGCGCGGATTTCGGTCAAGCTCGTCTCCGAAGTCGGCGTCGGCACGGTTGCTGCGGGTGTCTCCAAGGCGCGCGCCGACCACGTCACGATCTCCGGCTATGACGGCGGCACAGGTGCGTCGCCGCTGACCAGCCTCACCCATGCCGGTTCTCCGTGGGAAATCGGCCTTGCCGAAACCCAGCAGACGCTGCTGCTCAACGATCTGCGCACGCGGATTGCGGTGCAGGTCGATGGCGGTCTGCGCACCGGTCGCGACGTCGCGATCGGCGCACTGCTCGGCGCGGACGAGTTCGGCTTTGCCACCGCCCCGCTGATCGCAGCCGGCTGCATCATGATGCGCAAGTGTCACCTCAATACCTGCCCGGTCGGCGTTGCGACGCAGGATCCGGAGCTGCGCAAGCGCTTCACCGGCGAGCCCGAGCATGTGGTCAACTACATGTTCTTCGTCGCCGAGGAGCTGCGCCAGATCATGGCCGAAATGGGCTTTCGCACGGTCGAGGAGATGATCGGCCGCGTCGACCGGCTCGACATGACCCGGATGCACCGTCACTGGAAAGCGCGCGGGATCGATCTGACCCGCCTTCTGCACAAGCCGGAACTGGCCGACGGCACGCCGCTCTACAACACCGAGGAGCAGGATCACGGGCTCGGCGCCGCGCTCGACAACGCCCTGATCTCCGACGCGCAGGAAGCGATTGAAGCGCGGAAGCCGGTCCAGCTCGACTACGAGATTCGCAATGTGAACCGCACGGTCGGGACCATGTTGTCAGGCGAGGTCGCCAAGGCGCATGGTCACGAAGGCCTGCCGCCCGATACGATCCGGGTGAATTTCTCGGGTGTGGCGGGGCAAAGTTTCGGCGCGTGGCTCGCGCATGGCGTCACGCTCGATTTGTCGGGCGATGCCAACGACTATGTCGGCAAGGGCATGAGCGGCGGCCGGATCATCATCCGCCAGCCCGAAACGGCTCCGCGCGACCCGAGCGAGAACATCATTGTCGGCAACACCGTGCTGTATGGCGCGATCGCCGGCGAGGCCTATTTCAACGGCGTCGCGGGCGAACGTTTCGCAGTTCGCAATTCGGGCGCGATTGCCGTGGTCGAAGGCGCAGGCGATCATGCCTGCGAATACATGACCGGCGGAGTCGTGGTGGTGCTGGGCAAGACCGGTCGCAATTTCGCAGCCGGAATGAGCGGCGGGGTTGCCTATGTCTACGATCCCGATGGCCGGTTCAGCGATCTGGTCAACCACGCGCAGGTCGACCTGCTGCCGATTTCGGCCGATCCCGACTTCGAAGAGGGCACCGGTCGTCCGCAGCAGCGCTCGCGCTCGGTCGACGATTTCGGGATGGGCGACATGTTGCGCCACGATGCCGAGCGGCTGCGCATCCTGGTCGAGCGGCACCAGCTTCACACCGGCAGCGCGGTCGCCGCCGAACTGCTGGCCGACTGGAACGCAGCGCTCGGACGCTTCGTCAAGGTGATGCCGCGCGATTACAAGCGCGCGCTCGAGACGCTCGAAGCAGAACGGCGTGAAGCCGAAAGCGTGGCAGCGGAATAAGATCTAGGGACGCGAAAGTACGAAAATGGGCAAGGATACCGGGTTTCTCGAACTGGACCGGCGCGATCGGGATTATCTCGATCCCCAGGAGCGCCTCAACAATTACCGCGAATTCGTCGTTCAACCGAGCGACGAAACCCTGAGCGCGCAGGCGTCGCGCTGCATGGATTGCGGCATCCCCTATTGTCACAATGGCTGTCCGGTGAACAACATGATCCCGGACTGGAACCACCTCG
>CAZJZO010000200.1:0-4010 GCA_964550495.1 uncultured Porphyrobacter sp.
GAACGCAAGACCGACTTCGAATACGTCGTGGCGACCAAGACGTGATTGGATGATGCAGTGGCGCTGAGCGGAACCGGAGAAACCGTCAGCAGCAGTTTCGCGGTCGGATTCACGCTCCGAAGAAGCTCCCAGAATTCTCGCAAGTCCTCCATGATCTCCGAATGCCGAAAGTTCCTGAATCGGTAAGCTCCAGGATCATAATTGCCTGCAATAGTTCCAGGCGCGGTTGGGTAGACGGTGCCGTCCGCGCATGCTTCCCACGCTTCGGTCAGCCCGAGAGTAAAGATGAACACATCGAGCGATTCAAACATCGCACGGACTCTGCCTATGTGCCGATCCCGCAAAGCCAAGACCCGTTCGACACTTTCGTGCCCCGACGGATCTACCGACGGACGCAAGGCGTCATAAAGGCGACCATTGCCAGACCACACAACGTCCTCAGGCTGTCGGTTTGCCAGCGCCTCTTGCGCGAGCTGAAGCAGCTGCCGGGCGGTGTAGATATTCCCGTACCGACACGAATAGACACCGAATCCGTGACGACGCGCTTCAGCAGGTGAAAGAAACGGCGGTGCTGGCTCGCAGTCGACGAAATGCACCTCGCGCTGGCGCAGATGGTGACCGATGTGCTGTGCAAAACAGCTTCCGCCGGTTGCAACCTTGTCGTCAGCTCCAATCCCGATTGGCGCAGACAAATCGATGAGGTCCAGATAGTCGCGATCAGCAACAGCCGATCTCCAGAAAGAGCTGTCGGGCAGATCGAGGTATGGATGGTTAGGGGCGCTCATCTGCCACGCGAACCGGTCACCGACCAGGCGAAGATCTGTTGGGCAATCTCCTTGTCTCTCTCCGCATTTGGCACCCGAGATTCGGCAGGCGAGGCGATGTCATTGCCAGCCGGTTCCTTCACGGGTTGATCCGAATTTATCTCCATCGGTCCGGCATCGATGCTTTCCAGCATCGATGCAGGCTTGTCATTCCGGCCACCTTCGATCGCGGCAAGGAGATCGCTCGCAACTGAGGCAATATCGCTAACGGACGTCGACGAAGCTTCAATCGCGGCCTCGATCCATGACGCCCACACGCGGCGCGGATAACTGTGACTCGCAAAATTCGGAAAGTACTCGCTCAGCAAGAGGAACTTGTCGCGTGCCACGATATCTCGAAGAAAATGCGCCAATTGCCGAGGAATGAGAGGATCCAAGGCATTCTGCAGCCAGATGACCGAATTGCGATGGCCTTGGCGGTACAACTCGCCGACGTCGTCCTGCATGACTGTCGATAGCGGTGCATCGGCTGGAAGATCCGGCCAGCATGCCTGGCGATACTCAGAAATCCTCCGCTGCTCATACCGGCTGATGCAGGACAAGGGGTTCTGAACGATACACACGCTGTCAGGGTGCTGAAAAGAATGAAAGAGCGCCGCATGACCGCCAGCCGACCCGCTTGCGAAAATCAACCGAGAAGGCTGGATCTCGGCAATGACCGCATCGAGCATCTCGGCGATAATCGCCGGGACCGGCGCCTTTGCATTGGCCGCATACCATGCTTGAGCAAGGGAGGGGGCAAGCGGCAGGGAAGGGTCGGCCAAAGCCAGGACGGTTGCACGGCCGTCGCACGGAGCGAGGGTGGATTGGAATACCGGGATGGGTCGGGTATCCCGGTTCACGCCGCCATGAAACGTCACGACCAGAGGATTGGTGCCGCCTATGCCGGACGCGTGGTCATACAGCTTCACCGGCAATTCAAAGCTACTCGCCATTCCGACGATCCGAAAATCCCGGCCAATCACAGGCGTCCGAGATAGCTCTCTGACGAACTCGCAAAGACCAATGCGCATCGGCTCTAATGACATACGGCAAGACCTGTCGCGATGAAACGAAAGTATCGTTTGGTTTGCCTCGCAGTGGTTGGACCAAGAAAGGCAGGCGGAGTATTGGCGATCACAACCACAAAGTTGGACTCAATATTTGATCGGCGCAAGGCTGTTCCAACCTCAACTACCGCGACCAAGCTCGGCTGGACGTCAGCCTGCCGCTGAATACTCATGGCCGGCCTCCAAAAGACGGCGTAGGCAGGTCAATTCCGATTGTCGGCTGCAATTGAAGACGTGATCGCGATTTCGAACTCGCCTTGATTGCCGGACATAGCTCTGGCTCTCGCTTTTGGCATCTGCCCGGTCGCAATCCGTGAGAGTCCCAAAGACAGCTAAATCGCTGCCTGAATGATCGAACTCGACTACCGAAGAGGATGCGAAAATGTGTTTGCCGAAAATTCTAGGCCTCGATGGCGCTCGATCTTCGGAGTGAGTCAAGCTGCGAGATCGACTCGGTTGCGTTCGCCAAGGACATTCATGAATTCTTGCCAGCGAACCGGCTTGCCAATTTCCCACCCCTGAACGTAGTCGCAGCCAAGTTCGTTGAGCGCTTGCAGAGCCTGAGCATCCTCCACGCCTTCCGCGACAATTTCGAAGCCAAGCGCATGCGCAAGTTCAATGGTCGATTGGACCATGATCCAGTCCTTGCGATCCGCAATCAGATTGCGAACGAAGCTCTGATCAAGCTTGATTTCCTGCGCCGGGAAGTCCTGAAGATAGTTGAGCGACGCTTGGCCGGTTCCATAATCGTCGATTGAGATACGAGCGCCCGCCAGACTAAGTGTCTCAAGCGCAGCCTTGGCAGCATCAGAATCAACCAGCGGAGCACTTTCGGTGATTTCAAGCGTGATTCCTGCGTGATCTGCAGCGCCGTCTGCTCTCAGCAGCGCCGCCACGGCCTCGATAAACTCGGGATCCGAAAGGAGTTGCGCCGAGATGTTGACCGCGAGGTTCAGAGCCTTGCCTTGTTCTCCCACCTCATTGCGACGCTCAATGGCCTCGCGCAGAACAAAGAGGGTCAAATCGAAGATCCGACCTTTCTCTTCAAGAATCGGGATAAAGTCAGCGGGCGAAACCGGGCCAAGTTGCGGACTGTTCCAGCGGACTAGGCACTCGCCTGCGGTGATCGCGCGATCCTTCAGACGCAGTTTCGGCTGGAAAACAACCGTTATGTCGCCATTTGAAAGCGCATCGTCCAGTTCTCCCAGCAATCGCTGCCTGAACTGAGTCTCTTCGTGCAATGCGCGGGCGTTCGAAGACCAGCTGAGACCGCTTTTTCGCGCCAGCTCCGAGGCCGCTTCGGCATCTTCTAGCACATCGATGGCAAACCCGAAATGCGCATCCAACCGGAGACGTTCTCCGACAATCTCAATGGCAGACGTAAACAGCGAACGGGCAGCGCCGAATGCACCATCCAGATCTTCGCGGTGTTCGGTCGGCATCAGCCAGCCGAACAGGCCGCTTTCGAGGCGATAGACCTCTTCCACCCCGGACATCAGCTTGAGGCGCCTGGCGACCGCCTGATCCAATTCGGCTGCATGCGAAGTCCCGACGGCGGTCAACACTTCGGCGATGTCGGCGATCCGGGCCACTGCGATGGATACCTCGGCACGGCGTTTGACTTCCAGTTGCATGGCTGCCCGATTGGGAAGACGCGATGCCGTATCGGTCAAGCGCTCGGCTTGTAGACTCACAGCCGCGGTCAGAGCACGCCGCGCGACAACATAAGCTGCTATGAAGCCAATTGCCCCGGTCAGCGAAACATATGGCAAAGCGAACTGGTCAAGCACCATTGCAACAAGAACCGAGCTCGCCAGCAACAAACCTGCCGCCCAACTGCCCAGTGACGCGCCCTTCCGACTGCGGGAGCGGACGAACAGGAACAGGCCAAGCAGTGCCGAAACAAAGATCAGCGGGAGCGCTTGTCCGGTCGAAACCCTGGCACGACCCTGCAGAAGAGTCTCCGCGGCCTGGACCTGGATCAACACTCCGGGCTGCACTCCAAACAAGGCAGTCGGGTAGCGATCAAACAACTCGATCGCAGTCGCGCCGATGACAATTTTCTTGCCCTCCACTGCGCTGCGCGGAACCCGCCCTTCTAAAAGGTCGACAAACGAGATCCTGGGAATGGTGTCGA
>CAZJZO010000201.1:0-3985 GCA_964550495.1 uncultured Porphyrobacter sp.
CCTTGCCGCCCCCCATGGGAAGCGTCGTGAGCGAGTTTTTGAAGACCTGCTCGAACGCGAGGAACTTCAAGATGCCGAGGTTGACCGACGGATGGAATCGAAGTCCGCCCTTGTACGGTCCGATCGCACTGTTCATCTCGATGCGGAACCCGCGATTGACCTGGATCTCGCCCTGGTCATCGACCCACGGGACGCGAAACAGGATGACACGCTCGGGTTCGATCATGCGCTCGAGGATGCGCGCGCTCTTGTATTCCGGGTGACGTTCGAAAACGAGGACCAGCGATTCCGCGACCTCCTCCACGGCTTGGTGAAATTCCGGCTCGGAGGGGTTCTTGGCCTTGACGTCGTCCATCAGACCGGAGACGTAGTCCTGCATCGATTCGTCCTTGTCGCTGTCTATTGGAAGGGAACGCGGACACCGAGGAGCGCTCCGCGATTCAACTCTTCTACTTCCTGGAGAGGTCTGCGCAAAGACGACTCCGAGGAAAGTGCAGTGCGCGTCACGCCGCTCATGCGGGTCCGGATCGGCGCCGACGAACCAGGTGCGGCAGGAGCCAAAGATGAACGCCCGTGATCCAGAGCCCACAGAGAATGAGCGCGGTCGGCAAGAACACCCACAACTTGACCTGGTCGTGAAACCAGGAACCGTCGTGAATGCTCTCGATCCAGTCCGAACGCCGTTCGGTGGAGCTGAGGACGTCTCCGGTCTTCGCGTCGAGCTGTACCTCCCAACCGTTCGCGCAACGTACCTTCAACATGCCGCGAGCCGGACGGACATCCAATCGATCGATGTCATCCCAAGTCTCGACCTCGGCCTCTGGGATCTCCCGAGCTGCCGCCAGGACCTCTTCCCAGCCGAGAACGAGCTCCTGACTGGAGCCTCGGCGAGTCGGGGGTTGCACCCAGTCCCAATCCTTCTTGAGCTGCAGGATGACTCCGGAAGCGAAGATGATCGCAACCGGTACGAAGGTGATCAGTGCACCGATGCGGTGCCAGCGACGACTTTGCTTGGCGAGGCTCACGAGCCGTGGAGGATCGGGGGTCGCAAGGGGAAGGTCAAGCGCTACCGCGCAGGCTTCCACGGCTCCGGGCCGTCGTCCTTCGCGCGCAAGAATCGAGCGTCGACCTCGTCGTACCAGCGATGAAGCGTGTCGCGCAGCGTCTCGACCCGCTCGGGCATGTCTTCCGAAAGATCGTTCTGCTCACCGAGGTCCGCCTCGAGGTCATAGAGCTGAACCGCGCCGTCCTCGAAACGCTCGAGCAGCTTGTAGCGCCCCATTCGAACCGCAGCGCCCGGAAAGCCGCCTTGGTTGGAATAGTGTGGGTAGTGCCAGAACAGGGCTTCGCGAGACGGTGCGCCTCCGCCTTCCAGCAACGTCACGAGGCTTACTCCATCCGCGTGCTGCTCCGGCCGCCTCGGCGCTCCCGCCGCATCCAGTAACGTCGGGTAGAAGTCCGTCGACAGCACCGGCTCGTGGCATTCGCTGCCGGGACGAGTCTTGCCCGGCCAGCGCACCAGGAACGGTTCGCGGATCCCGCCTTCGTAAAGCCACCCCTTCCCACCACGCAGCGGAAGGTTCGACGTCGGAGATCCCTCCGATGTCGAGAGCCCACCGTTGTCGGACGAGAAACAAACGACCGTCCGACTCGAGAGCCCCTCTTCTTCGAGAGCATCCAATACGGTTCCCACTGCGCGATCCATCGCCTCGACCATTCCGGCATAGACCGCGTGCGCCTGCAGAGTTCGCACTCGACGACGCTTGTCCGTCGGCCAAACCTGTTCCTCGGGCGCGAAGGCTTCCCGATCGGTCAACCCCAAACGCTTCGCCTTCTCGCGGTACTTCTGGACCAACGCATCGGGCGCCATCAGCGGCGTGTGGACGGAATAGAAGCACAGGTACGCGAAGAAGCGCTCGTCCTTATTGCGCCGGATGAAGTCGGCCGTTTCCTCGGCGAGCCGCTGCGGCAGGTGCTCGCCATCGGGACCATCGCCAAGTCGAGGATTGCCGTAGGGCGAGAAGTACTTCTTGCCGCCGTACGGTCCACCACGGTTGTGACCTCCGCAGTTCTCGTCAAAGCCTTGCTTCTCGGGCCAGAATTCCTCGCTCGGACCCAGGTGCCACTTCCCTGCGAAGAAGGTCGCGTAGCCCTCTTCCTTGAGTGCTTCGGCAAGCGTGACGTGCTGGTCCATGTCAGCCAGATGTCGAAGGAACGCGTCGGCCATCCCAAGGACGTGGTTCAGGAAGGTCAGGACGTGAAGGTCAAGCTGATGGGCTTTGACGATCGCGGTAAGGTCCGCCTGTCGATGAAGGTCGTCGATCAGGAAACCGGTGAAGAGATCACCGAAGACGCCTGATCCAAGTTAAGGCGCCGGCGAGGGATTCGCCGGCGCCGCCATTTTCGGTGACCGTGCACGTACCACGATCCCGATAAATCCGAGGCTCATGAACGTAACCTGGATCAACGCCGATGTCGGGTTGAACGCTTCGGAAAGCGAAACCAACACCATTGCTGCCGCGGTCATGTTCATCAAGGCATACCGATTACTGTTACCATCCAGCCGTTTCAACTGAACCAACGCGAAACTCAAAGTGTACACGAAGAAACCGGCTACTCCGATCATCTGAAACAAACTCATTACGCGCCTCAGGACCTCGCCCCACAGGTTATGACTACACGGCGGTGGTCGGTCGCACTGTTACGATAATTACATTTGGATCAAATGCATGCGCAGCCTCGCGGCGTTGCCGACCCGCCGGCGGCAGCGGTCATGTCCGCGCAAACCAGGATTGCAGAAAAAGGCTGGCCGCGGCATAGAACGCAAGCATCCTGACATCTGTTAGGTAGCTGTCGGTCAGGCAGATCAGGAGCCAACTGATCACCAGGATCAGCGCGGCATAGATCGATGCGTCCGACCTTTGAACTGGTCCGCCAGGCAGCAGCGCAAGCAGTGGCGCGCACAGAAACGCCACCCCGGCCAGCAGCGCCGGATAGCCCCCACCCAACAGAAAACTGAGGTACTGATTGTGCGCATGGGCCATCGTGGTGGCGCCATCGGGCATGTGCACTGCAAATGCGGCCACCTCGTTTTGCGTGCCGTATCCCCAAAGGGGGGCTTCGCCGATCGCGGCGATCGCGGCCTTCCAGATATCCAGGCGTACCGAAATCGAGTAGTCGGCACCGGATTGATCACCGCTCAGGAACTTCAGCAGCAACCCCAATCGGCGCGAGATATCCAGATCGGGCATCCACATCTGGATGCAGACTGAAATCAGAACGATACCAGCCGCGGCTGCCGCCGCCAGCCAAAGCACCATAGCCCGATGTTCCGGATGGCGCCGACAGACGAAGATCAGGCCGCCAGGCGACATTGCCAGGAACACAAGCGCGCTCATCCTTGCACCGCTGAGGATCAGGATCGCCAGAAACGCCAGCGCCCAAAGAGCGACGCGGACGTAAAGGACACGGCGGGGGCAGCCACGAGGGGCACAAAGCAGCCAATAAGCCATAGGCGTCAGCATGGCCCCGACGAACAATGGATTGACCGCCCCAAGCTGACTGCGGCGGTCGAAAGTCCCGTTGATCAGTCCAAAGCCCAGGAACTCGACCAGCATCAGCACCAGTGCCGCCGCAACGACACGCGGCAACCAGGTCTGCACCACCGAGGCCATTTCAGGGCCTGACGGAAAGGCCAGCACCAGCGGCAAGAGCAGAACCGGGGCGATATAGCGCAATCCTTCGGCAAAACCCTCGGTCAGGGGCGCGGCCAGGATGCTGGGCAGCAACAAGGTCAGGAAGACCGCCAGGGACACCAGGGCGTATCGCGACGCGGCGCGCGCAACCCTGCCCCAGCCCTTGCGAGTTCCAACAACCAGACCGCCGATCAGCAAAACAAAGATCGACAGCAGCCCGGTTATGACCGTGGTCAGGAAAACGACGACAAATGATGCCGGAGAGGCGAGGTGTCGGAACGACAAGGGAT
>CAZJZO010000202.1:0-3949 GCA_964550495.1 uncultured Porphyrobacter sp.
AGCGCAATTCTAGGCTCTTAGAGCAATCGCCATATTGTCGATCAGGCGGGTTCCACCGATCCGGGCCGCGACCAGAAGTCGGGCAGATTTTCCTTCGAACGCGTCAAGCTGAGCCAAGGATCGGGCATCCGCCAGCTCGGCGTAATCGACGCTGCTGAATCCCGCGTCGGTAAGCGCGGACTTGAGCGCGCTCAGTGAGGCAGAAACGCTGGCGCCGCTCTCGATCGCCGCAATCGCCTGTTTCATCGCTTGTGGCAGCGTTGCCGCTGCGGCGCGATCCGCTTCCGACAGATACCGATTGCGGCTCGACATCGCCAATCCGTCCTCCTCGCGCACTGTCGGTACGCCGATTATCGAGCGCACGTGAGGCTGTGTCAGGTCGAGGTCGCGTGCCATCGCTCGAATCACCGCGAGCTGCTGGAAGTCCTTCTCGCCGAAGAACGCCATGTCGGGTCGAACCTGGTTGAACAGCTTGCACACTACGGTCGCGACGCCATCGAAATGACCCGGCCTGTCCGCGCCGCAAAATCCTTCGCTCACGCCGCTGACCGAAATGTTGGTCACGAAGCCGTCAGGATACATCGCTTCCACCCCCGGAGCCCAAAGCAAGGAACAGCCTGCGCCTTCCAGCATCGCCGAATCCTCGGCAAGTTGGCGCGGATAGGCATCAAGATCCTCGTTTGGCCCGAATTGCTTGGGGTTGACGAAGATCGAAGCGACCACGTGATCGCAAGCTTCACGGGCACGGCGGACCAGCGTCAGATGCCCTTCGTGCAATGCCCCCATGGTCGGCACCAGGCCGATACTTTCTCCATCCGCGCGGAGTATTGCGACCGATTTTCGCAAGTCTTCGATCGTGTTTGCTGTTTGCACCCAGGAAACCCCTTCGATACGTGTTGACCATACGCTTAGCCCGCTGCCATGGCGCGGCCAAGATTGCTGGCAACTCAAACCAAGAGGTTTCTTCGGCTCCGTGACCGACGCCCATTCCGCTATGCCGAAGCCTGCGCATCGCATCGTGTTCGCCAATGAGAAGGGGGGTACGGGCAAGTCGACGACGGCGGTGCATATCGCGGTTGCGCTGAGCTATCTCGGTGCGAAAGTGGTCATGCTCGACCTCGACCCGCGCCAGCGAACCTCGCATCGATACATGGAGAACCGCACGGAGACGATGGCGAAGCGCGCTATTCGCTTGCCGACACCCGAATGCGAAGTGTTCAAGGGACGCAGCGAACAGGCCCTGCTCCTGGCGATGGAGCGGCTGGGGCAGGACCAGAATTTCCTGATCCTGGACAATCCGGGGCGCGACGATCCGCTCGCTCGAACTGCCGTGGAAAATGCAGACACGCTGGTCACACCGATGAATGACAGCTTCGTCGATTTCGACCTGATCGGGCAAGTCGATGCGGAAACGTTCAAGGTCAAGAAGTTGTCCTTTTTTGCCGAACTGATCTGGGAAGCGCGAATGAAGCGCAGCCGCGCGACAATCGAACAGCAGCGTCCCGAAATGGACTGGGTCGTGGTTCGAAATCGCACCGGACATGTAGAAGCTCGCAACCAGGCGCGCATCGAAAAGGCGCTGTCCGAAATGTCCAAGCGCGTGGGATTTCGCGTAACGCAAGGCCTGTCCGAGCGCGTGATCTATCGCGAGTTGTTCCCTTCGGGACTGACCTTGCTCGACAAGGGTCACTTGGGAGAGCTTGGAACCAGCCACCTGGTCGCGCGTCAGGAACTTCGGTCCCTGCTCAAGGCGCTCAACTTGCCTGAATTTTCTCGCGGACAAGCGGAAATGGAGCTAGCCTGATCGCATGCTTAAATACGCGATCATTCTACTTGGCATCTGTTTGCTGTGGCGATGGGCATTCGGACAATGGCCGTGGCAGGCGCTCAGCACCAAACCGACCCGCAGTCAGGCGATTTTCAAGGCGCGAAAACTGTTGAGCGTCGAGGAAGGGGCAACCCGAGACCAGATCAAGGCGGCGCACAAGCGTCTCGTTGCGATGGTGCATCCCGACAAAGGCGGAAGCAACGCAGCTGTGCATGACGCGAACGCTGCACGCGACCTGCTGCTCGATGAATTGCCTGACACGGGAGCAGAAATTCGTGCCGATGCCGACAGCGAAGAGGCGTCGAGCGATTGACACATTGACGTTCTAATTCTCGCTCGCGCCCGCCCGCGTGTCAGGCGAATATTCACACAGGATAAGCCCCAGAAATGAATCATCAGTTCGATCCGACGGTACTCAGAGAATACGATATTCGCGGAATTATCGGGGAGACGCTCGGGCCGGACGATGCCCGCGCGATCGGGCGTGGCTTTGGGTCGTTGCTGAGACAGGCAGGCGGGTCGACCGTGGCGGTCGGATATGACGGTCGGATCAGCTCGCCGATGCTCGAACACGCCTTGGTCGAAGGCCTGACAGCGAGTGGCTGCGACGTTGTTTGCATCGGTTTGAGCGCGACCCCGATGCTGTATTACGCCGAAGCGTCATCCGATGAGATACATGGCGGCATTCAGATAACTGGCAGCCACAATCCCGCCAATTACAACGGCTTCAAAATGGTATTTCAGGGTCGGCCGTTCTTCGGCGCCGACATCCAGAAGCTCGGGGAATTGGCAGCAAAGGGGGAATGGATCGACGGAGCTGGAAGCGATACCAAGCGCGATATCCTCGGCGAGTATGTCGCGCGAATGCTCGAAGGATTGGCCGGTATCGACGGCGGTGCTCTCGAGACTCTCAGAGTTGGCTGGGATGCCGGAAACGGCGCGGCTGGTCCTGCGCTCGAAGCGCTGGCCTCGCAATTGCCCGGGGAGCATCATCTGCTGTTTACCGATGTCGATGGACATTTTCCCAATCACCATCCTGATCCGACCGTCGAAGAGAATCTGGCCGATCTGCGCGAACTCGTCGCGGCAAAGAAGCTCGACTTCGGAGTGGCTTTTGACGGCGACGGCGACCGGATCGGTGCGATCGATGGCGAAGGGAGAGTGATCTGGGGCGACCAGCTGCTGATGATCTACGCCGAAGACCTGCTCAAGAACCGTCCGGAAGACAGCGATTCCGCGACGATTATCGCCGATGTGAAGGCCAGCCGCGCGCTATTCGATCACGTGGCCACGCATGGCGGGGAACCGTTGATGTGGAAGACGGGACACTCGCTGATTAAGTCCAAAATGAAGGAAACTGGCTCGCCGTTGGCAGGAGAAATGAGCGGGCATGTCTTCTTCGCCGACACATATTACGGGTTTGACGATGCACTGTATGCCGGCATCAGACTGCTTGCGGCGTCGGCGCGCCTCGGAAAATCGGTGACAGAGCTGAGATCGGCAATGCCCGATATGCTCAACACTCCCGAAATGAGGTTCCAGGTCGATGAAAGCCGAAAGTTCGCGGCCATTGCCGAAGTGAGCGAGCGCCTGACAACCAATCCGGGCCCTGACGTCGAGGAAGTCAATGCGACCGATGGCGTTCGAGTGAATACGAAGGACGGCTGGTGGCTGTTGCGGGCGTCGAACACTCAGGATGTATTGGTCGCGCGTGCAGAAAGCGAGACCGAAGAGGGTTTGGAACGCCTGCTCGCATCGATCGACGAGCAGCTTGCCTTGTCGGGTCTGGAGCGCGGGGAGAGCGTTGGCCATTAACTCGAAACCGGGCGGCTGGCCTTGGACGGCGCTTGGCATTACCGAAACGACTGACAAGGCGGCGATCCGTGCGGCCTATGATGCCAAACGCGCTGTGCTTGATGCCGAGGCGATGCGGATCTCGGCCTTTGCCGAACTGACCGAAGCCCGCGAAAAAGCGCTGTTTCTGGCGTCCGAGTTGCTGCGCGAGAAAGCGCGGTCTGGAGTCGACACTGCAATTGACACGCCTCGCCCAGTCGAGGAGCGGACTGCCGAACCCGAACCCGAACCCGAACCCGAACCCGAACCCGAACCCGAACCCGAACC
>CAZJZO010000203.1:0-3938 GCA_964550495.1 uncultured Porphyrobacter sp.
ACATCCGGATGTTCGTCGTTTCGCTTTCAGTCCAGAACGAAACGGGCGGCAGCCTCGCCGAAATTCTCGAAAAGCTGGCGGTCGTCATCCGCGCCCGGCACAGCCTGTATATGAAAGTCAGGGCCCCGAGCTCGGAGGGTCGGATGACAGGCTGGATGCTTACCATCCTGCCGGTTGCGGCGTTCATCGGAATGTTCATGGTGAACCCGGGCTTTTATCTCAGCGTGGCAGGCGATGGCCTGTTCCTGCTTGGCTCGATCACGTTGATAGTGATGTACATCATCGGCTTCATCATGATTCAGAAGATGGTGGACATAAAGGTCTAGTCGCATGATCGAACTTCTCGCCACCAGTTCGGCTGCACGCCTCGTGACACTGCTCGCGGTCTTCGCGCTTGTCGCCCTCGTGACATTCGTCGTGCTCAACCTCGTCATGCGGCGCCGTGCCGCGCAAAATCTGTTGCAGGATTTCGCCGGCACTCAACCCGGTAATACCGGCAGTGCGCCGACGCTTCGTTCCAAACAAAACAAGTCCGCGTGGGCGCAACTGGCTCGGCGGATCGAAGAAGCGGGTCTGGACCTCAGCGACACACGGGACGAACGGTTGAGCGAGAAGATGCGCCAGGCGGGCTTCGAATCGCCAATGGCGCCGCGCATTTACACCATGGTGCGGCTTGGCATGATCTTCCTGTTGCCGGGCCTTTATCTGCTCATCGCGCTGACAAGTCCCGAACCGCCGAGCTTTCTGCAGATGTATATCATCGGGTCTCTGCTCGGCCTGTTGGGATTGTTTCTGCCGACCTTGTTCATCCAGGCCAGAGCCGATCGCCGCTATGAGGAGATCGTCAACGGCTTCCCCGATTGCCTCGACCTGATGCTGGTCTGCGTCGAGGCGGGCTTGGGGATCGAGGCAGCAATGGACCGCGTGGGGCGCGAAATGGTGCAATCGCATCCGCTCGTCGCGCAATTGCTTTCGATCGCCACACTCCAATTGCGTGCCGGTGCTACGCGCGAAGAGGCATTCCGCAAGCTCGCCGACGCCGCGAGCGTCGATGAAATCCGCTCGTTCTCGACCCTGTTGATCCAATCTGACAGGCTCGGCACCAGCCTGGGCAGCACCCTGCGCGTCTACGCCGAAGAAATGCGAGAGAAACGTCGTATGCGGGCGGAAGAAAAGGCGCACAGACTGCCAGTCCTGATCTCCGTTCCACTGGTCGTGTTCATGCTCCCGACGATGATCGGGGTGATGATGCTTCCGGCGAGCATCCGGATGGTGCGCGAAATTTTCCCGATGATGACTGGGGGGTAAGACCATGAAACACCGCTTTATGTCAGCGACCGCGATCGCCGTGAGTCTACCGCTGAGCGGCTGCGGCGGAATGCTGGATTTCGGCACTTCGAAGTCGGCTTCCGCCGTTCAGGAGTCTGGCGCGCTGGACATGTCGGAGTATTTCGAAAGGCGTCTGGCGGCGGGTCATCGGCACCTCTCGCAGGGCCGTCTTTCGAAAGCTTTGACCGCGTTCCGGCAAGCTGCCGGGAATGAGTCGACCACTGCTGCCGCATGCAATGGCTTGGCAATCGCCTATGACAGACTTGGCAGGACGGATCTTGCCGAGAAGTACTTCAAACAGGCCGTATCCTTCGCCGAACCCGACGACTTCCGTTATGCCCGCAACCTCGCGAGGTTCGAAGGCAAACAGCTGCGCCGCAAGATGGATCGGGAGGCCGCACGCAAGGCGCTTTTGGCAAGGCGCGAAACACCAGCACCTGCTCCGGTCGAGCAGGTGGCAGAGGCGTCCGACGTCGAATTGCCGAAACAGACTTCGTTCGAAGAAGCTTTCGCGCACTTGTCGGAAGATGCGCCGTTGGTCAGGCAGCCCGCTGTGGAGTCCAAGCGGGCTCGATCCGCTGCACCCGCGCCGGCTCAGTTGACAGCAACTGTTCCAGCGCCAGCGCCGCGACCGGTCGTCGCAGCAAAAAGATCGGTCGCTCCGGCGCCAGTGGTTCGCGTCGCGACGGCACCCGCTCCGCGAATCCGTACGACGGGGCGCCTGGTGGCACACGCTCCGTCCGCCCCACCGACGCGCAGCGCGGGCGTTCGAATCGAAAACCGGCAAGTCAGCCTTGTCCGAGTGTCGAAGAACGAAGTTCGGATCGGGCGGCCAGCCTATTCGGCACAGGCGAACATTTCGTCTTCGCCGGAGACCGCAATCCCGAGTGAACCGAGCATCCCTTCGGATGGCGGCGATCAGACCGAACTGCAGGATACGGGCCTTAGCGATGCTTCGCAGGCATTGTCGTCGGAAAGCGCTGCTCGCACCCCGCTCGCCCTGGCTGAAGCATGGACCAGTATTCAATCGGGCAGCTGATCCTCGCAATCTTCATGATTGCCGGAGCGTTTGCCGACCTCAGGTGGCGTCGCATTCCCAATTGGCTCAGCCTCGCCACGGCGATTGGCGGGCTGGCTTTCGCGGCCTTCGACAGCTGGACTTCGACACTGCCGTGGCACGCAGGCAGCATGTTCGCCGCCTTGGCGATGGGAATGCTGCTGTTCGGGCTGAAGGTATGGGGTGGCGGGGACGGCAAGTTTCTTGCCGCAACTGCAGCCTGGTTTCCGCTGACCGACCTGATCCCGCTGATTGTGGCCATCTCTTTGGCTGGATTGGCGCTGGCACTGATATGGCTTATCCGAGGGCTGTTCGTGAAGAATCCGGAGGAGAAGTCGAATCTTCCGCTGGTGCCCTATGGCGTAGCAATCGCACTCGGCGCCATCGCCGTTTCCATCTATATAGCTCCGGCAGCGACGATCACCTCGATTATCTGAATTTGTGATGCGGTTGCATCGCTCCGGATAGCGAATCTCGCATCCTGCAAATTTCTCGTTCCCTCGGCGCCCGGACAGGCGTATCCGGGCCGGCTTTATGCGCGAGATAGCACCTCTTGAAACGCCGAGCTGGGGCAAGGAGATCCGGGCAACTCTGTTGCTCGCGAGCCCGCTGGCGGCTGCCAACATCCTGCAGATGCTTACTTATGCGATCGATGTCATCTTCATCGCGCGATTGGGTGAGGCAGAACTGGCAGCGTCATCGCTCATCATGGCAGTGTTCGGCTTGATCGTATGGGCGCTCAATTCGCTTACGGCAGCAGTGGCTCCCATCATTGCAGCCGAACTGGGCGGCAATCCTCGCGCGGTACGACCCATTCGCCGTGCCATGCGCATGGCGATGTGGATGGCGGTGATGACCGGCGCGGGCGGCATGGCCCTTTCGATGCTGACGATCCCGTTGATGTACGCAACCGGTCAACCTGCCGAAGTGATCGAGGTCGCGATCCCCTATCAGATTGCGATCGTCTGGTCGCTCATTCCAATGGTCGTCGCCAACGTTCTGCGAACCTATGTTTCGACACTCGGGCGACCAATCTTCGCCACCGTCATCACGGCGCTCGGGATCGGCGTGAACGCGCTTGGCAATTACGCACTCATCTTTGGCAATCTCGGTATGCCGAGGCTGGAACTGATCGGCGCGGGGATCGCAACGATCATCACGACCACTACGATCATGCTGATCTATGTCGCCGTCATCAGGTGGGATGCGGCGCTGCACCGCTATCGGATCTTCGGCCACTGGTGGCGGTCGGATTGGCAGAAGTTCTTCGAGATTCTTCGCATTGGGACGCCGATCTCCCTGACCGTGATCGCCGAAGCCGGGATCTTCGGAGCGGCGGCATTCCTAATGGGCCGCTTCGGTGCGTCCGAACTTGCAGGACATACGGTTGCGCTCAACATTGCAGCGCTCGCATTCCAGGTGCCGTTCGGTGTCGGGCAAGCGGTGACCATCCGCGTGGGCTACTTCTACGGAGCGCGCGATCCCATCGGCATCAAGCGCGCCGGATGGGTGGCGATCGCCATTGGAGCCGGCTTCATGTCACTCACCGCGC
>CAZJZO010000204.1:0-3921 GCA_964550495.1 uncultured Porphyrobacter sp.
CCTTGGCCTTAAACTTATCTGTAAAGTTCCGGCGCTTTGCCATCTTCGTATCCCTCCAAAGGTTTGGGATACACCTTAGCCAGTGAACTGGCCCCCATTTCGACCGGACACCTTGGCCTGACCAAGGAAGCTTAAGGATAGCCTTAAGCACGTGCTTATGTCTGAGATTGAGATTATCACCGATGGTGGTCGCCGTCGGCGCTGGCCTGCGGCGGAGAAGCTGCGGATCGTCGAGGAGACCCTGTATGACGGCGAGAGCATTTCCGCCGTTGCGCGGCGCAACGGCGTGGCGCCCAATCTGCTGTATCGTTGGCGCAAACTCATGCTTGAAGGGGGCAGTATCGCCGTGACAGGAGACGACAGCGTCACCAGCAACAAGACCGTCCGTGAAATGGAAGCCCGCCTCAGTCAGCTTCGCGATCCAGTGTCAACGCCGGTTTAAAAGTGCCCCGTTATGCCGGTTGAAACGGGACCCACCTAAGCGATTAGCAGGCTGGGACGCGCGGAGCCCTCAGTTGGCTCAAGCGTGGCCCAGCCTGTGGGGGTGGGTTTAGGCGGCGACGGTCTCCTTTTTCTTGGCAGGCCCGACGATGCCTGCTTTGCGTTTGTCCTTGAGGCGATAGCTTTCGCCCTGGATTTGGATGACCTGGCTGTGGTGCAAGAGACGATCCAGCATGGCTGCTGTGAGGACACGGTCGCCTGCGAAAGCCTGATCCCAAGCGCCGAAGCTGAGGTTCGAGGTCATGATAGTGGAGCCTTTTTCATAGCGCGCCGCCACGATCTGGAAGAACAGGTGTGCCTGTTCGCGATGCAACGGCAGGTAGCCGATCTCATCGATGATCAAGAGGCTCACACGGCTTAGGTTGCGCAGGACATCAGACAGGCGTCCCTGTCTCTGCGCTGCTTCAACCTTGAGGATCAGATCGGCGGCGGTTGTGAACTGGGTCTTGATCCCGGCACTCGCCGCCTTATGGCCCATGGCAATGGCTAGGTGGGTTTTGCCGACGCCGGACGGCCCGAGGAAGACGGCGTTCTCCTTGCGCGATGTGAAGGCCAGGGAAGCGAGTTGCTCGATCTGCCGTTTGGGCGCGGCACTGGCAAACTTGAAGTCATAGTCTTCCAGCGTCTTCACCGCCGGGAAGCCTGCCATGCGGATCAATGTGGCAGCGGAGCGCGCCCGCCGGAAGTCACGCTCGGCTGTCAGCGCATTCTCCAGGAAGTCGGTGAAGCTCTGCTCTTCCTCGCTCGCTGCAGAAGCCAAGGCGGAATAGGCATCGAGGATACCAGGCAGCTTCAGGTCCTCGCAGAGCTGGGCGACGCGGTCGTGGGAGAGATCATTCATGCTGTGCCTCCGACTGCGTCATAGATTGACAGATCATGCTGCGGCACGGTGATGTCGCGCAGATCGGCCGGGATCGCCGGGGCCAATGCCTGCCAGGCTGGGCCGCGCGGCAGACGATGCGCGACGTCTTTGGGAAGCCGGTCAATTGGACGCGCTTTTGTCTCGGCATGGACGCGCGGGTTCGCGACATCGCGCAGCCAGGTGCCCACGTGCGCATTGGCCGTTGCAGCATCGAGGATCTGACCTTGACCCTTCAGACGGCTCTCCAGGGGCCAGACAAAACTGTGCTTCAGATACTGGATGAACCGTTCGACTTTGCCTTTGGTTTGCGCCCGATATGGCGCGCACATGCGCGGACTGAAGCCGTGATGTTTGGCAAACTCGATCACGCCCCAATTGGTGGTGTAGCTCAAGGCTGGCCGGCTGGTTTTCGGCGCGCCGAGCTGGTCAGTCCGTCTGCGCGGCAGGCAGGCTGACGATGGGATCATCGCAGACGGGGGCCAAGGTTTCCAGCGTCATGTAGCGAGAGCGCTGGACGGCCCATTCCTCGGTCTGCTCCATCAGGATCGCACCGACGAGACGCCGGATCGAGGCTTCATTGGGAAAGATCCCGACGACATCGGTTCGCCGCTTGATCTCGCCGTTCAGACGCTCGATCGGATTGGTCGAGTGTAACTTTGCCCGGTGTTGCTGTGGGAAGGTCATGTAGGCCAGCACGTCCTCCTCGGCACCATCCATGAGGGTCGCGAGCTTGGGCAGCTTGCCCCTCATCTGGTCGGCCACCAGCCGCCACTGGGTCTTGGCCGCAGCATGATCGGGCTGGGCGAAGGCGGTGGCGATGAAGGCTGATAGGGACTGTTTCAAATTTTGTGCCTCGGGTCATGATGATGGAATAAGGAGGATCATCGCATGGCCATTTCGAAGCAGGTATTGGATGAGTTGCTTGGCGACCGCGATCCGAACGAGGTCTTCTCGAAGGATGGGTTGCTGGACGATCTGAAGAAGGCGCTCGCGGAGCGGATTCTGAACAGCGAGCTGGATGAGCATCTCGAGAACGAGCATGGCTCCGGCAAGCGGAACCGCCGGAACGGCACATCGCCGAAGACAGTGCAGACGGAAAGCTCGAAAGTGCCTCAAGCGCCACCTTCGCCTTGAGCTCAGGCGAATGCTGCTTCCGTTTCGACATCTCTGATCTCCTTCTCGTCGAAGATCAGCAGACAGCAAATCATAGCTTACGTCTGCGTCCGATTTTCGGGGGTAGCTCAAATACCTAGGCCGACAGGGCTGGATGTTCCACGTCAAAGCTGGAATATCTGGCAATCAAACTTGTGTAGTTGGTCAATCAGTTTGTGCATCGTACTTGATAAGATGTCTCTGAGGGCGGCCGAAGTACTTGCACGGCGCAGGCACGAAGAAATTGCGGGCCTCGTCGGCGAGTTGGCAAGAGCATGGCCCGAAGAACCTGCATTGTTCATTAGCTTGGCGTTAACCGAAGCGGCGGGTAACCTTGAAGACAATCTTGCCAGCGAAGCCTCGCTCCGGATTGCAATGGATGGATATAGGCTCGCTGCCCTAGTTGCTGCTGATGTTGCTGCGCTAGAAGCTATGGGCATTTTGCCGGCTTCAGGCAGACACTTGCTAATCTTCTGGCGACGCATCGATCCAACCTTCTTCAAGGAAACGGTTCCGTCTTTCTGAACGGTTCAGCCTTAACCGGTTGTTCATGAATGCAAACGATGATTGAAACGGGCGGTCAATAAACATATCAACTGAAAGCCAAAAAAACAAACGGCCCCCGAGTTAGCCCGGGGGCCAGCCCCGCTTTTCCTAGAGTATGAACCTCGGAGTGCCGCTCCAAGTGGTCGGGCAAAGGGGCACGGCTATGTTTCAGTTTGCCGGGTTTGTCTTCATCGACCTGATCGTTACCGGCACCAGTTTCGCCCTGCTGGGCGGCAGCGGCTGCGGCGATCTCGGTCTCCTCCTGAAGATCCAAATTCAGCTGGTCCGCACTTTCGGATTTCGAGCCGAACCGCGCCTTTCGATGACCAGCCAATTGATGCTCGAGCTTCTCGATCTTCAGCGCCTGGGACCTGGCCAGATCGTGCAGCTGTGCCGCGACGGCGCGGAGCTCGTCGGGATCGGATGGCAGGGTTTGAGGCGTCTCCAGCATTGCTGGACTTATACCGCTCCGCCGCGCACAAGTGAAGCTTATGGCGCTGGATTCTCTGACAAATTTCCAGTCGTAATGACCTAATGGGATGAACTGCCTTCCCGCCAAAGCCACGGCTATTTTCGTGGAGATCGGCAGAGAAGGAAGGAGCATTCTGATGGAGATCGCGGTTTTGGGCCTCGATGCGGAAATCCGCGCCCATGCGCGTCGCGACGCCGCTATGCGGCGGCTGATGGAGATCCCGGGTGTCGGCCCCACCATCGCCACTGCGCTCGTCGCGGCGATCGGCGACGGCAGCAGTTTCAACAGGGCGCGTGACCTGTCAGCTTGGCTGGGACTGGTGCCGAGGCAGATCACGACCGGCGGCAAGGCACGCCTCATCGGCATATCAAAGCACGGTAACAGCTAC
>CAZJZO010000205.1:0-3914 GCA_964550495.1 uncultured Porphyrobacter sp.
GCCGGATCGCTCTACACAGCAAGGGCGCGGTCTTACATGCGCATGCACGCTGTGCCCTTTACAGAAGTGAAGGCCGGCAGCGAGGAGTTCACTGGCGAGATCGTGCCGCAGATCGGTCGCTGGATCATACCAGTGATCAAAACGCCTGAAGGGTCGATCATTCAGGACGGCGCAGACATTATCGATCATCTGGATGATGCAGGATTCAGCAAGAATCCGATCTATCCCTCAGATCCCAAGCTGCTGGTCATCGCGCACCTGTTCGAGCTATTTGGATCGCACGGTCTCCTTCGCCCTGCGATGCATTATCGCTGGAACTTCGACGAAGTGAACTTGCCGTTCCTGCGGGAGACATTCCGCGATGTGCTCCCATCGGGCCTCGGCAAGGAGGCAGAAGATGCAACTTTCCTACACGCCAGTGGCCGCATGAGAAAGGCGGCCGAAGTGTTCGGGGTCAGTCCCCAGACCAAAAGCCAAGTCGAGGAGAGCTACGCCCAATTCCTGTTGCTCATGGAGCGACATCTGAGAGAACATCCTTTCATCCTGGGGGGGCACGCTACAATTGCCGACTACGGTTTGATCGGCGCGATGTACGCCCACCTCGCGCGTGACCCTGTTCCATTGCGGTTGACGCAAGTCAGTGCTCCCAATGTGTTCCGCTGGGTCGAGCGAATGAACATGGCCGAAGTCTTCGTCGACGAGGCGATGGCAGGCTCCAGAGGCCAATTGTTAACAGGCGACGGCCTGCCCGTGAGCCTGCTTCAGCTCATGCGCTTCATCGCTGATGACTACCTTCCTGAAATTGCGGCGCATGTGGAGCGCGCCAACAGTTGGCTGGAGCGTCATCCAGAGATCGAAACGGGATCGCCAACCAACAACAAGTCGATGAAGAGCGGCATGGGATTGGCGCCGTTTGAATGGAGAGGCGCTTCAATCGAAACGGTCGTCATCCCTTATCGCTTCTACCTCCTGCAACGCCTCCAGGATGCGTTTGATCGCCAGCCGCAGGACGATCAAACCGCGATCAGCACCGTGTTCGAAAGCACAGGGCTCGAAAAGCTGTTCGACCTGCGCACTGGCCGCCGGATGGAACGGCAGGACAATCAGGAAGTCTGGGGAGACATCCAAGAATAAGCGGCGACCGCTCTCTCTAATGGGGAAAACAGCGCCTAATTTCGTCTAGCCGCTGCAAGCTCGCGTGCTGTCACGACGCCATCTGCATTCTTGTCCACCTTCTCAAATGCAGTTTCATGGGCGCCAAAGCGGCGAACCATGCCTGCACGACCCAATCCATCGTCAGCATTTGCATCGATGAAGTTTCGAAATTCGGCTGGTGTGAGCTTACCGTCATCATCTGCGTCCGCCTGCTGAAAATTCTCTCGCGCCTTGGCTTGGTCGTCAGCGTCTTCGTTCGCAAGCACCGGTGCGGCGACAAGAAGGGCGGAGGCAGCAACAATTTTAGAGATTTTCATCAGGCCATCTCCTGCATAGGTGGAACATCAAAGCGAGATCATGATCCCGCGACTGGGCGAAACCTTATTGTCGAGCATATCACACCAAATTTGAGCGACTTCGTCTGAACCTGAGATGGCTTCAACCGCAATCTGGTCGGAGATTGATTTCGCAATCGCTGCGCCTGCCTCAGAGCCGCGTCGCCATATCTCGCCCTGCCCCCATTCGGCATCGCGTTTCGCGATGTGGCCGGGTGCAAAGAAGAACTTCGGCTTGGCGCCGGGTAGGTCTTTTGCGCGTCCCCGCTCTGCCTCCCAGTGGGTCGCACCAACGATGCAGCTTTCGACCATGTTTTCGCCAAGCAGGTTGTGCAGCTTGCCGGTGAGCGGACCGTCTCCAGACATATCGACCCAAGCGGTAGGCACGCTCGCGTCGATTGCGGCTTCATCTCCATAGGTCACGATCTGATCGCAGCACTTGAGGCCCTCGACGAAACCAACGCTACGCGGTGAAGTGAGACCAACGATTGTCTTTTCGAGCGCTGGATCATTCTTGAGCAGATGCGCGAGGCCAAAGCCGGTTTTGGATGAAACCGAACCGATCACGACCTGCTTCGCACCGAAAAACTCGTTATCAATCAGATAGTCATAGAGAACAAAGGATGTCACGAAGAGCGGGAAGAGAAGGCAACGCTCGTTCTCGAGAGATTTCAGATAATCTGGCTCTCCCTCAATGCGAAGATATTGGTTGTAGAGCGCAGGCAGCGCAGCGCGATGTGGACTTGCATCCATAAAGAAGTCGGCGGCCACTTGGCCTGGTTGCAGGACGACCTCGCTTGCCATCGGGAAAAAGCCATAGAGCCGCTCACCCTCTGCGATCGCGTCACTGCGCGATTCCACCACATCTGCCATCGCCCAGCCTGGAACCTTGCCCCACTCGCTTGTCGCCGGAAAATACTTCCAATAACCGATCATCTCGCCCGACACGGCGTAACTGACATTGTTGGCTGTCAGCCCCATCTTATCAACGCGAACGCGGATTTCGCCGTCGCTGAGCGGTGCTCGCTCTGATTGGACAACTTTCGTCCGCCGAAGATCCTTTCGATCAACCCAAAGCTCAGTCACTGTCGTCATGGGAGTTTCCTTTGATTGCTTTCAGGAAGGCGATGACTTCGCGGCCATAAGCTTCTGGGATATCCTCAAGCAGGAAGTGCGAGCCCCCTTCAAGAATAACCGGTTCGTAGTCGCGCGTCCCGGGTATGGCCGGCCGAACGCTGTGATAACCTTTCGGTGCGACCTGATCCTTGTCCGAGAAAAGAGTCAGGAATGGTTTGTCGAAGCTCTTGAGCTTTTGCAGCGCATGCCAGTTCTCAACCAGCATCGGATTGTCGTTGCGCGTCGGTAGCATCTGCGCGAACTGGCGATTGCCTACCAGATATCGCTTGTCTGGATAGGGTGCAGCAAATCCTGCAACATCCTCCGGCGGCATGTCTTTGAGGGTTATACGGCTAAGCGTTTTCCAATGCTGCCAGTTCTTGCGAAAGCGAACATAGAGCTGGAAGGCCCGAAGCATTCCGGCGCCCTTTCGCGCCATCTTTTTGATTGGCTGATCTGGGTCGCGCACTGGGAGACCAGTATTGGACATGATGACGCTTCGGGCGCGATCCTGATAGTCAGCAATTGCGCGCAGGCCAATGATACCGCCCCAATCGTGCAGGATGAAATGCGCGTCCTTCAATCCAAGCCTCTCGAACAAGGCTTCCTTCACCCAAGCCTCATGCCGAGCAATCGTGTAGTCACTCATCCGGGTAGGCTTGTCTGAACGCCCCATCCCGATGAGGTCAATGGCGATGGCGCGAAAACCGTTCTCCGCCAAAACTGGGATGAGCTTTCGCCACATAAAGCTCCAGGTCGGATTGCCGTGGATCATTACTACGGGCGGACCATCTTTTGGGCCCTCATCGACATAGCCCATCCGCAAGGACCCGCCTTCTTGATCGGAGACGTCAACGTAGTTCGCTGGATAAGGAAAATCGGCGAGATTCTCGAAAAACGCGTCCGGTGTGCGTAAGCGGTTCATGCGGGTGCGCCCACCTTGAGAAGCAGTTTGCCATGGTTCTCCCCACGGAAGATCATCTCGTAGGCGTCAGGAAAATTCTCGATTCCCTCAACCACATGCTCGCGCATTTTTAGCCGCCCCTCTTTCCACGCCGGCACAAGCCACTCGAGCGCCTCGGGGATGCGGTGCATATAGTCGCGCATGGTGAAACCACGGATGGTGAGGCTATGCGTGACCACCGACATGAAGTTTGATGGCCCTTTGGCTCCCGCGAAGTCGTCATATTGAGAGATTGCACCACAAACGACGATGCGCCCTTGATACTTCATCAGCCCCAATACGGCCTCGAGCGTCTCTCCGCCGACATTGTCGAAATAGAGGTCGATCTCATCGGGACAGGCTTT
>CAZJZO010000206.1:0-3883 GCA_964550495.1 uncultured Porphyrobacter sp.
CCGACGGCTCGATCGAGGACACGTTCGTCGTTCAGAGCCTGGCGGAGCAGACCGTTACGGCCGGCAGCACCGCGACGATTGCGACGCTGGACCTGCCGTCGGTGACGCTGGGCCAGCTCTGGCGCCGGGCCGTCAAGTTCGAAGCATACAGAACCACGGGCGGGGTGCCCGGGACGTTGCGTCTGCAAGTGCGCCGAAAAGCCTATTCCGGCGACGCGTGGTCGGGCTGGACGACGGCCAAGACCTTCGACATCAACGCGGATTTCACAACCGCCTATGCCAACTTCTCGAGCTCCGGCGACTTCGCCGCCACCAACTTCGACACGCAATACCGGCTCTTTGCCGACGTGGACCCCGGAGGCGGTGATCTTGTTCTGCGAAATGTCGAAATCGTCGCCAAAAACATCGGAGTGCCGTCATGATCGACGTGGACGACCTGAGGCGCGAGCGCAACATCCGCCTCGCCGAGACGGACTGGACACAGGCCGCGGGCAGCGCCCTGTCGCCCCGGAGGTTGGCCGCATTCGAGGCACAACGATCAGCGCTCCGAGATCTACCGTCGACCACTGATTTGTCGGCGTTTGACGAGGATAGGGACTGGCCGCGCGCCGATTTTCTCAGTGCGACTTTGCCGCTCGACACGGTCCGCCGCTTTGCGGTCGCCTGCGTCAATGACACGATCGGGCGGGTGCGGAGCGGTTCCATCACCGTCCCCCCGGGTCAGGAGAGGTTCGATATCGCGAAGGAAGCCGAGGCCACGAGGTGCCTCGCGGACGCGGCTCCGACACCTGTTGGCTATCCGCTCCTCGCCGCGGAGTTGGGCATCACCGGGCAGACCCTCGCCGAAGTGGCGACGGTCGTTACGTCCACCGCTGATTTTTGGCGAAGGAAAGCGGCCGCGCTCGAAAAACTCAGGTCGCAGACCAATCGACAGATTGAAGTCGCTACGACCCGCGTTGCAATCGTGAATGCCCTGGACGCCCTCGACACGGCGCTGGAGAGTTTGCCTCCCTGATGTGACGGCCGGGGCGCGCAAGGCGCCCCGGCAGGGGCATAGTCTGGAAACCGTCCCCACCGACTCCATCACACTCCGAGCCGCGCCAGATCCCCAAAGGGAACCTGTGTGGCATAGGTGAAGGTCGTTACCGAATGCTCAACGAGGTACGTTGTTCGGCGTGTTCCCGTCTGCTATTCAAGATGGACGGCGACGCTCAGGCAGAGATCGAAATCAATGTCCGCGCTGCCGGCGGTACAGCATCCTGAGGCCCGCGAGCCCTCCACCAAAGCGCCCGGAGCGCGGCACGGAGGCCGGACATGGAGCCAGTCACCCCGATCAGCCCCGTCGCCCCCTACTTGGGCGGTAAGCGGTCCTTGGCAAAGCGGCTGACCTCGATAATCGATCGCATCGACCACGACCTCTACGCCGAGCCATTTGTCGGCATGGGGGGTATCTTTTTTCGGAGGCACCGACGGCCGCGTGCGGAGGTGATCAACGATTTGAGCCGCGACATTGCGACGCTCTTTCGCATCCTGCAGCGGCACTATCCGCAGTTCCTGGACTGCCTGAAGTTCCAGCTGACAACCCGGACCGAGTTCGAAAGGCTCACCCGGACCGATCCCGACACGCTGACCGACCTCGAAAGGGCCGCGCGGTTCCTTTACCTCCAGCGCACTGCGTTCGGGGGCAAGCCGAGCGGGCGAAATTTCGGGGTTTCGCCTGATCGCCCGGCGCGGTTCGATCTGAGCCGTGTCGAATCGATGCTGGAGGAGGCGCATTCCCGGCTGAGCTCTGTTGTGATCGAATGTTTGGACTGAGCGGTCTTTATCGAACGCTACGACAAACCAGGTACGCTGTTTTACCTCGACCCACCCTATTGGGGCAGCGAGGGCGCCTACGACCGCCGCCTGTTTGACCGGTCCCACTTCGACCGCCTGGCAGAGGTGTTGATCGGGATCGAAGGGAAATTCGTACTGTCGATCAACGATACGCCGGAGGTGCGCGAATTATTCTCCGGGTTCAATATGGAGGAGGTCAGCTTGCACTATAGCGTGGCGAAGGACGAGGCGGCCAAATCCAAGGTCCGGCGGGAGTTGATCGTTACGACCGCCGCATAGACCCTTTGCCGGTGAAATCTGCTGTGCAGGAGACGGGGAGGACGACCGTGACCATCATGCCCAATTGCGGCGGAGCAGCGGATCGGTGATGCACCAGGGGCACTGCAGGCCGGCCAATTTCTGAAAAAGCCGGAACAAATTCTCGCATCGCCACGTGGCGAAGGCCTACGGTAAGCTCCAAGAGATGGCCGAGACCGATCGCATTAGAGGCGAACAGCATTGTTTGATCAAACAACCGAAACGACCACTGCGAGACTGATGACAATAGGCTACGAAGGCGCTGAAATACACGACTTCATCGCGACACTTCTGATGCACGAAGTGCGGACGCTGATTGACGTGCGAGAACTGCCCTTGTCCCGCAAGAAGGGCTTTTCAAAACGGGCATTAGGTGAGGCGCTGGACGCGGTGGGTATCATGTACCGACATGTGAAGCAGCTGGGTGACCCGAAACCCGGTCGAGTGGCGGCTAGGTCAGGGGATATGGCAACCTTTCGCCAGATATTCGGCAAGCACATGGAGCAGGAACCGACCAAGGCTGCCCTCCGTGACGTGGTGCCCGCAATCATGGAAGGGGGCGCCTGCCTACTCTGCTTTGAACGTTGTCATCAGGACTGTCATCGGGCCATCGTCGCCGACAAACTGGCCAACATCGCCGCCATAGAACTGGCGCATATTGGGGTTGTGCACGGTATTGCGAGACGAGAAGAGTAACTCAGGTACGGCGGAGGCCATCATCCTCATCAAGGCGGCGCCAGTCATTGGCGTCAAGAATGGTTAGACGGTTTGCTGCGCAGGGATCGACCTACAAGGCAATTGGTTAAGGATGTATCCGGTGTCATTTCGTGTTTTGGATGACGGTCGAAAATTCAAGCGCTGGGATCATGTTGAGTTCGGCTGGCGAAGACCGACAGAAGACACTCGAATAGAGAGCCGTCATGTGAATTCCCAAAGCCTCAGGATCATCGGCCAGTTGAAGGCGGCCGAACGGGAGAACTTTCTCGAACGCCGCATTGTCACCAGTCTGAACCGAGAGCTTGGAGAGGGTAGATCACTTGCTCTGCTCAAGCCTAATATTCGAGAATTCCGAGTGGACCGGCGAAGCGAAGACGAGATTGCTCAACATCAGGCTAAGATCGATGCGTTTCATGCCCAGGATGACATGTTCATCCCAAGGCCTGCGGTCCCGGTTGTCGCGTGTCCCTACGCCTTTCGATACGTGTATCGGACCGACGATGGAGATCGCACTGGCACCTGCCAAGATTGGGAGACCGAGGCCACCTTCTTCAATTGGCGCAACCGGTATGGAGAACAGGAAGCTATCGAGCGGATGCGCACGATGTTTGGCGAGACCCTTCCTCAACGCGGGCTCTACTTTGCGATGGGCACCCACTCTCGATACCCCGATGTCTGGCTCATAAATGGGCTGATCCAATTGAGAACGTCAGGTCAGGCGAGCCTGTTCTGAATCTGAACACGCGGCCTCAACCACCGGGGGGTTGAAATGGCTTTCAAAGGATCTTTGAATGGCCCCTGGAAGATGGGAATATCAAATCCATCTGCTGCAAATATCTCTGTTACTTCCTGCAAAATCGAGTGTTCCGCTACAACATCGGTATTTGCGCGGTCTCATTTCCTGCCGCAGCAAACCTTACCCGAACGGCAAGGCTCGGACGGGTCCTTTGACTTTTGTTTACGTTTTGTTCATGGTGAACGGATGGACGACGTCGCGCCGACCCCGCCCGAGATGCGCCCCGGCCAGCTTTTG
>CAZJZO010000207.1:0-3788 GCA_964550495.1 uncultured Porphyrobacter sp.
CACCCCGGGCCCGCACCACACCGAAGCGATGATGGACGAGCTGACCGAGGCGCTGGTCGAGATCTGGGATCGGCTCGAGATGCAGCTCGCCGAGGCAGCTTGAACTTTGTATGCCTTGCATCGTTTGTGGCGCAAATCAAACAGTTAGAAGCCACATCATTCCCAAAGCCGTAACAAGGGATCTCCGAAGAGGTGCCCCGCACGCGATCCAGGGATCATCTCGCCATATTGGTGTTCGAAAGACTCCTGGTGGCGCATTCTCGGACGACTTACTTTGCGAGATGCACGAGGCAGTCACCTCGAGATTTGATACATACGGTGTCGCTTTCTTGAGACGAGCGAAAGAGGCGTTCGACGCATACGGTCCAGACACGTTTTGGGTCGAAAATCACGAGCCTGAAACTCTGTCCAGATTTGTAGCGTCGGTGATCTGGCGTGAAGTCCATTCATTTGGAGATCAGCCACTTGGACCCTACGAAGGTTTGGTCCGTGACCACGTGTTCTCGAGCGGGAAGCTTAGTTGGCCAATGATGGTGTGGCGCGACAACTTTAGCCTAGACGACAAACAGGCCATGGAGTTCAATACTCATCCGTACAGGACCAAATTTTGGGATCGGAATGCTTGGATGTTTTCTGCCATAGGTTTTAGCTTTGTGGCAGTTTCAGACAAACGCGGGATTCCGATCATTCCCGATGATATGGTCGCCAACAAGGCTAATCCTCTTCGCGTTCTGGTCGGATCCCAGATGGACTATCTGAAGATTCCTACACTCCAACCAATCCTGAAGCAGATGCGCAGAAAGCGACCAAAGCCTTCACGAATCTGAAAAGCCTCGTCTGTTGCGTCAGGCCGCCTGATCGCGCACACTCTCCCATGAGGGAGAGGAAGATGGCCACCACATTCGACCGCGCAAAGCTCGACACGGGATCGCTCGACATCAGGCCGATGACGCCTGCGATCGGGGCGGAGATTCTCGATATCGATCTGGGAGCGTCCGATGTCGCGCAGCGCATTCCCGAAATTCGCGCGGCCTTGCTCAAGCATGGTGTGATCTTCTTCCGCGATCAGGATTTGACGCAGGAGCAGCATATCGCCTTTGCGCGCCATTTCGGTGATCTCGAAGTGCATCCCGCCACGCCCAAGGACCAGCTCAATCCCGAAGTGCTGCGCATCGCGCATGGGCCCAAGAGCCGCGGGCAGGAGAACAACTGGCATTCCGACGTCACCTGGCGCGAGGAGCCTTCGCTCGGCTCGATCCTGCTGGCGCGCGAAGTGCCCGAATGCGGCGGCGACACCTGCTTTGCCAACATGCACCTCGCTTACGAACGCCTGTCCGAGCAGATGCAGCGCTTCTGCGAAGGGCTCACCGCGGTCCACGATATCAGCCGCGTCTTCGCCAAGCGCCTGAACAAGGCGCCCGAAGACCTGCACGACAAATATCCGCCGATGCGGCACCCCGTCATCCGCACCCATCCGGAAACAGGCGAGCGGGTGATCTACGTCAACACCGCCTTCACTTCGCATATCGAAGGCCTGTCGAAGGAGGAGTCGGGTTGGCTGCTCGCGCATCTCTACAAAACCGCGATGGACGTCGAGATCCAGTGCCGTTTCCGCTGGCGGGCGGGCTCGATCGCGTTCTGGGACAACCGCGTGTGCCAGCACCTCGCCGTCTCCGACTATTTCCCCGCCCGCCGCGTGATGGAACGAGTCACCATCGCCGGCGACAAGCCGTATTTCACGCCCTGAGCGCTCGGCTGCCGTAGCGTCCTTTGCGATCCCGAAAACCTGCGCTAGCGAACGCCTGAATTTTCGGGAGAGAGATACGTGAGCGGCAATCCAGACCAGAAATATGACGAAATCGTTCTCGGACGGCGTTCGATCCGTGGCTATCTGGACAAGCCCGTACCGCAAGAGCTGATCGAAGAGATCCTGGGCATGGCGATGCGCTCGCCCTCCTCGATGAACACCCAGCCCTATCACTTCCACGTGATCACCGGCGAACCGCTCGACCGCATCCGCAAGGGCAACACCGAGAACATCCTTGCAGGCGTTCCCGACAGCCGCGAATTCCGCCGCGGTGAGCCGTTTGCGGGCAAGCACCGTGAACGCCAGATCGGCTGCGCGGTCCAGCTGTTCGAAGCGATGGGGATCGAGCGCGACGACAAGGAGAAACGACAGGACTGGGTGCTGCGCGGCTTCCGCCAGTTCGACGCGCCAGTCTGCGTGATCGTGACGTACGACAAGGAACTCTCGACCAGCGACGACACCGCCTTCGATTGCGGCGCGGTCACCACCGCGCTGGTCAACGCCGCATGGTCGCGCGGGCTGGGCTGCGTAATCAACTCGCAAGGGATCATGCAATCGCCGGTCGTGCGCGAGCATGCGAACATTCCCGACGATCAGGTCATCATGAAAGCGGTCGCAATGGGCTGGCCCGACCCGGACTTCCCCGCCAACCCGGTGAAGATCACCCGCCGCGCGGTAAGCGAAGCGGCGCGGTTCGTCGGGTTTGAGTGACACTGTCTTCCAGCGGGCGCTTCAAGGTCTAAGCTTGCGAAGCGGCTCGCATTCGTCGCAACTTGAAGGCGCAAATGCCCCCGAATATGGCCGCGAAAGCCACCGCAATGGTGAACGGTAGTCCGGCCCCATCGTGCATCACGGGAAAGAGACCCATCCCTTCCCACCACCCATTCATGGATTGATGGAAGAGGTGCACGATCAGGACGCTCCCGCCGCTCGCATTGAACAAATATCCGTTGAGCATTCCCAAGGCGAGCACGAGCAGAACAAAGACGAAGATCGAATACCCTGCCGGGTGCCCTCCCTGCATCAGGAACAGGGGCATGTGGAAGACGCCCCAGATCGCCGACAGCCGGAGGTTGGCTGCAATTGGAGCTAGCTCGCGTTGCAGTTGCGGCAGGGCATAACCACGCCAGGCAATTTCCTCGGTATTCAAGACGAGATAGACCGCGAAGACCTGCGCGGCTGCCAAAAACATCGGCCTGCTTATCGAGCTGTCGATGCTGCTATCCAACTTCTCTGCCAGCAACAACGAAGATATGGCGACAAGGCCTGGTCCCGCTAGGACGGCAAGGTAAAACAGAGGCGATAGCCTGAATCGCACAAGCGCCCGCAAGAGAGCGATGGGTCCATCGCGCCCGTAATTTCGCCAAGACGCCCAGATTGCGGCGATCAGCGGGCCAAGAAACATGAGCACTTGCAAGGGGGCCAACCGGACGAGCCAAGCGTGAGTATCGCCATGGTTCTGGGCGTCGAACCAGCTCGCGAGAACCATCGGAGTCGCGCCGATCCACGACAGTGCAAACGCGACGACAAGGAAGCCCGTCAGAGATACCTTTTCGCCATTCGCCGGCGCTTGCGCCACCACGACGTCACCGGATTGCGACAACATAGGTTTGCCCCCTCTCGCCGGAGATTCAGTCGCTCGCTACTCGCCTGCCGAAGCCTCCGCGCTGCGATCGCGGCGGAATTGCGAGTGACAACTCGAACAGGATTCCCGCGTCAGGCGCCATTGAGCGGCAAAGGCCTCCTTGTCTCCTTCGGCGGCGATTTCGGCCAGTTTTTCCGCGCGTTCCGCATATTGAGCCGCGAGCGCTTCAAAAGCCTCGCGCTCGCTCCACACGGTCGGCAGAGCGTTCGATTCCTCATTGACGGAACCCTCCGGGAACATGCCTGGCAACACCTTGGCCCAGTTTGCAATTGCACGAGCGGGGAACTGCATCTTGGCGATCATCGCCGCTGTTGAGCGGTGCGAACATTCCGCCGA
>CAZJZO010000208.1:0-3640 GCA_964550495.1 uncultured Porphyrobacter sp.
GACCTGCACCTGCTGCAGCTCCAGCGCCTGCTCCTGCGCCTCCCGCCTCGGGCGGCAGAACAATTGCATCGCCGCTGGCGAAGCGGATTGCCGAGCAGCAGGGGATTGACCTCGCAGCTGTAACCGGCAGCGGCCCCAATGGCCGCATCGTCAAAGCGGATGTCGAGGGCTTCCAGCCGGGTAAGACCGCACCAACTGCTGCTGCGGCTGCTCCAGCCCCAGCGCCGGCTCCGGCACCATCAATGGCGGTCGAAGATGGCGGAGCGCCGTTCGAAGCGGTCAAGCTCAACAATGTGCGCAAGGTCATTGCGCGCCGTCTGACCGAAGCAAAACAGCAAATTCCGCATATCTATCTGACCGTAGACGTGCGCCTCGATCCACTGCTGAAACTGCGCAAGGAATTGAATGCATCGCTGGAAGCCGATGGTGTGAAGCTCTCGATGAATGATTTGATTATCAAGGCACTGGCGCGCGCTCTTCAGAGAGAGCCACAATGCAATGTCAGCTTCCAGGGCGACATGATGCACCAATATTCGCGGCAGGATATCTCGGTTGCGGTTGCTGCACCTTCGGGCCTGATCACACCGGTGATCCGCGATGCCGGGCGCAAAGGCCTCGCGGAGATTTCCACCGAAATGAAGGAGCTTGCCGGCAAGGCGCGTGACGGAAAGCTCCAACCGCACGAATATCAGGGCGGAACAGCCTCGCTTTCGAACCTGGGCATGTTTGGCACGAAGCAATTCGATGCGGTCATCAATCCGCCGCAAGGCATGATCCTGGCCGTTGGAGCGGGCGAACAACGCCCCTTCGTAGTCGATGGTGCGCTGCAGGTCGCTACGGTGATGAGCGTCACCGGCAGCTTCGATCACAGGGCGATCGATGGAGTGGATGGAGCAAAGCTGCTCGACCAATTCCGCAGCCTGATCGAGAATCCGATGGGGCTGGTCGTTTGATCTTCTCCTCGTTGCTCCTCCTCGCCGCCGCGGCCAATGCTGAAATCGAAACGGGCGAACGCCTGATCATGGTCGGACAGGATGGCTCCGAGCTAGACGCATGCGCAGCAGTCGGGAGGGTTCGAGGGTTGCGCGAAGGCGGCGACAACTTCCTCAGCGTGAGGATCGCACCAGGGACCAAGGCGCGCGAGAAGGATCGTCTGGGCAACGGCAACAAGCTGTATCTGTGTGACCAGTCGGGCGATTGGTACGGTGTGGTGTATCAGAAGGCCGGAGACCAGATGGCATCGTGCGGGACGGGTACGCCCTCGGCCTTTGTCGGCGCCTATCGGGGGCCATGCCGATATGGCTGGGTACATAAATATTTCGTCGAATTCGTAGCGGGTTAATCGCAGTTCTTCAGTAGGGAAATTAGACGGTGGCTGACACTTCCTATGATGTAATCGTGCTTGGATCGGGTCCGGGTGGCTATGTCGCGGCGATCCGCTGTGCGCAGCTCGGACTCAAGACCGCTATCGTAGAGCGAGAGAACCTGGGCGGCATCTGCCTCAATTGGGGATGTATACCCACCAAGGCGATGCTGCGCTCGGCAGAGATCTATCATTACATGCAGCATGCCAAGGATTATGGTCTTGTTGCCAAGGGGATAGAAGCCGATCTTGATGCCATTGTGAAGCGTAGCCGCGGCGTGGCCAAGCAGCTCAATCAGGGCGTCGGACACCTGATGAAAAAGAACAAGATCGCCGTTCACATGGGCGAGGGCACTCTTACTGGAGCGACGTCGCTTACCGTGAAGGGCGAAAAGGGCGAAGAAAAACTCTCTGCCAAGCACGTGATCGTAGCGACCGGCGCTCGTGCACGCGATCTTCCATTCGCGCCGGCCGATGGAAAACGGGTCTGGACCTATCGCCATGCCATGGTGCCGCCCGAAATGCCGAGCAAGTTGCTGGTTATCGGTTCGGGCGCGATCGGGATCGAGTTTGCCAGCTTTTACAACGATATGGGCGTGGACGTGACTGTGGTCGAAATGCTCGATCGGATTGTCCCGGTTGAAGATCACGATGTCTCAGCATTTCTTGAGAAGTCCCTGAAAAAGCAGGGAATGAGTATCATGACCGGGGCCGGTGTCGAGGATCTGAAGGTCGGCGCGAAGGCCGTCACGGCATCGATCAAGGACAAGGCCGGAAAGGTGTCGACGACCGATTTCAGCCACGTGATCGTTGCGATCGGGATCCAGCCCAACACCGAGAATATCGGCATCGACAAACTGGCCGACATGGATCGCGGTTTCATCCAGATCGATCCTTATGGACGAACCAAGTCGAAGGGGTTGTGGGCAATCGGCGATTGCACACCGGGCCCTTGGCTGGCGCACAAAGCGAGTCACGAAGGCGTCACTTGCGCCGAGGCAATCGCCCAGGAACTCGGAAACAAGGATGTGCACCCACACCCACTGGATCGCGGTGCCATTCCTGGTTGCACCTATTGCCACCCTCAGGTTGCTTCTGTCGGGATGACAGAGGCCGCCGCGAAGGAGGCGGGCAAGGACATCAAGGTTGGCAATTTTCCCTTTATTGGCAATGGGAAAGCGATTGCTCTTGGCGAAGCGGAAGGGTTGATCAAGACCGTATTCGACGCCAAGACCGGGGAACTTCTGGGCGCGCATATGGTCGGGGCGGAAGTCACAGAGCTGATCCAAGGCTACACCGTGGGCAAGGTGCTAGAGACGACGGAGGCCGAGCTGATGCAGACGGTCTTCCCGCACCCGACCTTGTCGGAGATGATGCATGAAAGCGTGCTCGATGCGTACGGTCGAGCTTTGCACATCTGATGAGCGGCGACGCCAAGCCGGAAGATCCGTTTCTCAACAAGGATGATCTGATTGCGCACCTGAAGGGAAAGATGTTTCCCAAGGGCAAGAACTTCGCGCCTTCGCTGATAATGTGGGGTGATCCGCATGGCGAAGAGCAGGATATCGACCACCTGGATCACCTCGAACCGCCGGACGAGGCTTAAGAACCTCACCGACGGTCGGTTTTGCCACTCGCTGAGCGGGATTCTGGCGACCAGAAAGTGATTCGCATTTGTCAAAATTTCCGACGCCTGATCGGCCCTGAGAAATTAATTCTCGGAAATTGTTATAGAAAAACAATCCGGGCGGGGTTCCGGGCGTTTACTTCGTCTTAACGCTTGTGAGCCGCATCAATCGTCAGTTCGCGAGATTTGGCGGTCATATTCCCTGCCGAATTCGCGTGCTCCCATTTCTTAAAATCTTAACCAACCACATGAACCGGGCACACATTGGCATGCGCGTAAACGTGGCTCACTGAAAAGGCGTTTGATGCGTCCAAACCGAAGTTAGGTGAGTTCATGTTGAAGAGTTTCGCAAACGGTACAGCTGGCATCGCCATCGCTGCGTCGCTCGTGGGAACTGCACATGCGCAGGAGATCGAGCTGGATCTCTCGGCAATCGCCGAGGAGCCGGAGCTTGTGACCGTCGTAGAGGATGTGGAGGATGAGGCGTCCGAAGGGGATGAATTCGTTTCCCCCACATATGCCTATGTCGACGCGCAACCCGATGCGCTCGCGAATGTCGCGACCTATTACCCTACCGAACTGCTGGCTTCGGATGCCGCACTGGCGGCTGCTTCGGCTTCGATCGACCCTGCGATGCAGGAAGCCATCTA
>CAZJZO010000209.1:0-3590 GCA_964550495.1 uncultured Porphyrobacter sp.
CGATCATCTCGAACTTCAAGGAAGGCCTGACCGTCCTTGAATACTTCAACTCGACTCACGGCGCTCGTAAGGGCCTTGCCGATACCGCGCTCAAGACGGCGAACTCGGGTTACCTGACCCGCCGTCTGGTCGACGTGTCGCAGGACTGCGTGATCGTCGAAGACGACTGCAAGACCGAGAACGCGCTCGAAATGCGCGCGATCGTTCAGGGCGGTTCGGTGATTGCGTCGCTCGGTGAGCGTATCCTTGGCCGTACGGTGGCCGAGGACATCATCAACGCATCGACCGACGAGGTTATCGTCAAGGCCGGAACTTTGGTCGACGAAGCGATGGTGAAGGAAATCGAGGCGGCTGAAGTGCAGTCTGCCAAGATCCGTTCGCCGCTAGTCTGCGAAGCCGAACAGGGCGTTTGCGCGACCTGCTATGGCCGTGACCTCGCTCGCGGCACCCCGGTGAATATCGGCGAAGCTGTCGGCGTTATCGCTGCGCAGTCGATCGGTGAGCCCGGCACCCAGCTGACGATGCGGACCTTCCACATCGGCGGCGCGGCGCAGCTCAATGAAACCTCGCACCTCGAAGCGATCTCGGACGGCAAGGTCGAATTGCGCGACATGCCGACCATCACCGACAAGCGCGGGCGCATTCTGTCGCTGGCACGCAACGGTGAGATCGCCGTTATCGACGCCGAAGGCCGCGAACGTGAAATGCACAAAGTGCCTTACGGTACGGTGCTGATGTTCAAGGACGGCGCGAAGGTGAAGGAAGGCGACCGGCTGGCGGAATGGGATCCGTTCACTCTGCCGATCATCACCGAGCAGTCGGGTGTCGTGAAGTATCAGGATCTTGTCGAAGGTACGACGCTCGAAGAGCAGACCGACGATGCCACCGGTATCGCTCAGCGGGTTGTGACCGAGAACCGGGCAACCGGACGCAAGAAGAAAGAGGAACTGCGTCCGCGCATGACTCTTCTCGGCGAAGGTCAGACCGATGATGGCGAGACCGAAGCGCAGCGTTACATGCTGGCGCCGGGCACGACCCTGTCGGTCGAAGACGGTCAGACGGTTGAAGCGGGTGACATTCTTGCCCGCGCCAGCCGCGAAGCTGCCAAGACCCGCGACATCACCGGCGGTCTGCCGCGTGTTGCCGAGCTGTTCGAGGCCCGTCTGCCGAAGGACATGTCGGTTATCGCCAAGATCTCGGGCAAGATCGAATTCGTCCGCGAGTACAAGGCGAAGCGGAAGATTGCGATCGTTCCCGAGGAAGGTGATGCAGTCGAGTATCTGATCCCCAAGACCAAGGTGATCGACGTTCAGGAAGGCGACTTCGTGAAGAAGGGCGACACGCTCATCTCGGGCTCGCCCAACCCGCACGACATCCTCGAAGTGCTCGGGATCGAAGCGCTGGCCGAATATCTCGTCAACGAGATCCAGGAAGTCTACCGACTGCAGGGCGTGAAGATCAACGACAAGCACATCGAAGTGATCGTTCGCCAGATGCTGCAGAAGGTCGAGATCACCAAGGGTGGCGACACTACGCTGCTGCCGGGTGAGCAGGTCGACCTGGCCGAAATGCTCGAAACCAATGCCAAGCTTGGCAAGGGCAAGGAGCCTGCGGAAGGCACGCCGATCCTGCTCGGGATCACCAAGGCGTCGCTGCAGACCCGCAGCTTCATCTCGGCCGCTTCGTTCCAGGAGACGACCCGCGTGCTGACGCAGGCGGCGGTCGAAGGGAAGCAGGACACGCTGATCGGTCTCAAGGAGAACGTGATCGTGGGCCGCCTGATCCCGGCTGGCACGGGCGCGGGCATGAACCGCATGCGGGTCACCGCCTCCAGCCGCGACGCGGCGCTCAAGGCGCAGTGGAAGAAACAGCAGGAAGCTCTCGCGGCGGCCAACGCGGTCGAGCCGGAGCCCGAAGCCGATGCGGTTCCTTCCGAGGAAGCCATGAAGGCGGCGATGGGCGGTGGCGAGGCTCCGGCAGCGGAGTAAGCGATACCGCGTCATCTGACGCTGACTTGAAGACCCCGCTGGAGCTCGCTGCTTCGGCGGGGTTTTTCATTGCGTTCAGCTTGACGACATTGGCGCAACGAAAGACTTGTCCCTTCACACAAGGAGGGACCATCATGAAACCAATGATTGCCATTGCTGCGCTGACGGCGGCTTTGACACCCATCGCTGCTAGCGCGCAGGAAAACACCGTCGTTGTGACTGGATCACGGTCCGACCGATCAGCCAACTTCCAGTATTACGAAGCCAACCAGCCGGCGATCGGCTTCACCCGCAAGGCGGATTTCTTTGTGAAGCCGATCTACGTGAATTCGGATTCGCGCGGCTCGCAACTGCGCCGCGACGAATTGTTCGCGATGTTGCGGGCGACGATAGAGAAGGCCGGTAGCGAGGGGATTTCGCTGGTTGCCGGTGACTATTCGCTGCAGCCGTTGACTATCCAGAACATGGAAGATCTTCCAGTGCGATCGGGTGGTCGGCCGGATACAAGCCGGGTCACGCTCTACGCCCGCATCCCGGTTGAAGGAAAGGATGCGCGAGCCAGCCGCGCAAATGAACGGATTGAAGCCTTCACCAAGAGCATTCCGGTGACGGGGCGGTCGTTCATCCAAACCGGCAAAGTCGAATTGGCGATCAACAACCCGGACCAGTACCGCATCAACGTCGTACGCGAAATCGCCGAGGAATCGCGCCGCTATGCCAGCATGTTCGGCAGCGACTATGGGATCCAGATCACCGGTCTCGATTCGGAATTGTTCTGGAAACAAGCGAGCGAAACCGAAGTGTTTCTCTATATCCGGCACAACTTCGTGGTGCGTCCGAAATAGGCGAAGAAACAATTAACGCTATTGCGAAGCGTTTGCAATAAAGCTAGTCAGTCATGGTGTCCCGCTCAAACGCTCAGGAACCCATGACCCAGCACAACGCCCCGTCCGCTCAAAGACGAGTGACCGTCGCACGGCTCGCACAGATTCCCCGGATCGAGGATGTCGGTGCGATTGCCGCCCGATTTCTCTATTCCCTGCGTTTGATCGCAGTCCACGAGCGCGCGCGGCGCGATCCGGTGCCGGAGCTGGCCGCCAGGCTGGGGAATGTCGACATTGCGGCCAAGGCGCTTGCCTTGTCGCAAGCCATCGCGTCGTCCTGGCCCGAAAACATCCAGATTTCTCGGTTTTGCTGCGGTCTTCTCACCCCCGACGAAGCGACAATCGGGGCAATCGTCGATGCCGTTTGCAGTCATGATCGTGCGGCGTTCGAACGAGCGGTCGAAGGCTTTGTCCGCCACGACAGAGTGCACCGGCTTTGGGATTCCGCGTTGGCGCTGGTTCTGGCCGAGCATCGCTGCGGGTAGAGCTTGCCGCAGCCGCACGCGCTGGCTACCGGACGGCCATGACAATTACTCGTTTCGCACCGTCTCCGACCGGGCGCCTCCACGTCGGCAACATCCGTACCGCGCTCCACAATTGGATGCTCGCTCAAAAAACGGGCGGAGAGTTTGTGCTGCGGATCGACGATACCGACGCCGCCCGCAGCAAAGAAGAGTATGTGGACGCTATCCGAGCCGATCTGGCCTGGCTTGGCATC
>CAZJZO010000210.1:0-3570 GCA_964550495.1 uncultured Porphyrobacter sp.
CGGTCTGTACGTGGATGGCACCGGGGTGATCGGCGAAGGCGAACGCGACGAAGCGCCGATGCTCTATATCGGTGAGAAAGTCGGCATGGGGAAAGGTCCGAGAATCGACATTGCGCTCGACCCGCTCGAGGGAACCACGATTACGGCCAAGGCTGGTCCGAACGCGCTCGCCGTCCTCGCGGCAGCCGAGGAAGGACACCTGCTCAATGCGCCCGACGTCTACATGGACAAGCTTGCAGTGGGGCCGGGCCTCCCGGCAGATATTATCGACCTCGCAAAGTCGCCGGCTGAGAATGTGAAGGCGGTCGCTGAAGCCAAAGGGCGCGAGCCTGGCGATATCAATGTCTGCGTGCTCGACCGACCGCGCCATGCGGAACTGATTGCCGAACTGCGCGCACTCGGCTGCGGGGTCCATCTGATCGGCGACGGCGATGTCGCCGGGGTGATCGCGGTCACCGATCAGGACACCGGGATCGACATGTATATGGGCCAGGGTGGAGCGCCCGAAGGCGTACTGGCGGCGGCTGCACTGCGGTGCGTTGGCGGGCAGTTCAACGGGCGGCTGGTGTTTCGCAACGACGACGAGAAATCGCGCGCGAGGAAGTGGGGAATCGACAATCTCGATCGCATCTACAAGCTTGAGGATCTCGCCAAGGGGGACTGCATCTTCGCTGCGACTGGCGTGACATCCGGCTCGCTGCTGGACGGAGTGAAGAAACGCAAGAAGTCGACCGGCGCGACCATCATGACCACCGAAAGTGTGGTGATGCGCGCCTCGTCGGGTACGGTGCGCTGGATCCGAGGCGAGCACCGGATCGAACCGCACCGGAGCTAGGGAATGGCCGAGCCGTTTGAAACCATGCTGACCGGTGGTCATCCCAATTCGTTGGGGCGGACCATCGAAGTGGTCAAGACGGTGTTGGCCAACCCTGATCGGTTCGACGAACTCTACAATTGCTATCGCAGCGATGACGAAGTTGTCCGCCTGCGCGTTTCGAATGCGATGCGCAGGATCGAGGCCGAGCGCCACGATCTGCTCGTGCCTTACATTGATCGTTTCATCGAAGAGATCGGCGAGCTCGACCAACCGTCGGCGCAGTGGACGCTCGCCAAGCTGTTTGAAGCGCTGGAGCGAGACATGACGGCCGAGCAAAAGGCGGAGGCGCAGGCGATCATGATGCGCAACCTTGCAAAACATCCCGACTGGATTGTGCTCAACAACACGATGGAAGCGCTGTTTTCCTGGTCGGCGGACGATGCGGACCTTCGGCAATGGCTCAGGCCGCAACTTGAGCGGCTTGTCGAAGACCCGAGAAAGTCAGTTTCGAGCCGCGCGCGCAAACTGCTCAAGCGTTTCTGACACACCGCTCATCGCGGGTTCATTGGCCGACGCAAATGAACGGCGTGGACCTGTCGGGAAGGGTTTGGCGACTAAGGGGATTGAGCGTGCTGCGCGCGTCATTGACTTCGCTCTTGCTTCTCTCCGCGTCGGCGGTGCTTGCGCAACCTGCGGATTCAGGCAGCACTGCCCAAATGGAACATCATGTCGAGCGTCTGATCGCGGCCGATGCTTCGCTGAAATCGATCCGCCCTTCGCTTCCGGAATGCGAAAAAGGCTGCGTCACGCCGGGCGAAGCAACGGTCTTGGCGTTCAACGCTGGCGAAGGCGCTGCTAGACCCGGGCGCTTCCTGCTCGACATCCGCGGCGGCGGGCGGAGTTTGCATGGCGAACTCGAAGAGCTGTTCTTCGTCAATTCGCGTCAGGATTACGCCAGGCTTGGCACGCTCACCATCGCGTTCGAACCCGATGCGTTGCGGACGCTCCTGCGCCGTGCGCGGGTGTGCGGCGCCGAGGATGTGGTCGATGGACAGATAACGGTGAAGGGGTGCCGTTCGCCGGGCATCTCCGATCTCAACATGTTCACCATGATGCAGCGGCTTGGCGGTCGGCGGATCGTGGTCGATGGCGAGGTGCGTCTGCAGTGGATCGATTCGCATCTTGGGTCGCCCCGGCCAACGGCCAACAAGCGGGGCGAGAACGAGCTTGGCTATTATCAGGTCTGGGTGCGCGTCGAAGATGCCGACCAGGTCACGTTCGTGTACGATGACTGAAGGTCGGGCGTTCGAGGGCGTGCAGGCAAGCACCTGACGACAAGCCCGGTTCGATCTGTTGCGTTTCCATGACGCTAAGGTAGGCGGGATTGCGAAACGAAGAGCGGGGATTCGCAACCATGAAGATCATGTCGGGCAACTCGAACCTGCCCTTGGCCCGAGCGATTGCGGCCTATCTCGAAATTCCTCTTACCGATGCCAGCGTCCGGCGTTTCGCCGATGAGGAAATCTTCGTCGAGATTCACGAGAACGTCCGCGGTGAGGACGTCTTTCTGGTCCAGCCCACCAGTTTTCCGGCCAATGACAATCTGATGGAATTGCTGATCTGTATCGATGCCCTGCGGCGGGCATCGGCCAAGCGCATTACCGCTGTGGTCCCCTATTTCGGCTATGCCCGGCAGGACCGAAAGCCCGGTCCGCGCACACCGATCTCGGCCAAGTTGGTGGCCAATCTGGTCACGGAAGCGGGGGCGGACCGAGTCCTCGCGGTCGATCTGCACGCCGGCCAGATCCAGGGCTTCTTCGATATTCCGACCGACAATCTCTATGCCGCGCCGGTCATGGCTGCCGATATTCAGGCGCGCTACGGCGATCAGGATCTTATGGTTGTCAGCCCGGATGTCGGAGGGGTGGTTCGCGCCCGCGCGCTTGCGAAGCGGCTCGACAACGCACCGCTCGCAATCGTCGACAAACGTCGCGATCGCCCGGGCGAAAGCGAAGTGATGAACATCATCGGCGACGTCTCGGATCGGCATTGCATCCTGATCGACGACATTGTCGATTCCGGAGGCACTCTGTGCAATGCGGCTGAGGCGCTGCTTGAGAATGGAGCGAAGTCGGTCGCAGCCTACATCACGCATGGCGTGTTGTCGGGCGGTGCGGTGGCACGGATCGACGGTTCCAAATTGAAAGAGCTGGTAATCACCGACTCCATTCGTCCGACGGAAGCAGCGGAGCAATCCGAGCGCATCCGCATCCTGACCATGGCTCCGCTGGTCGGCGAAGCGATCCGACGCATCGCCGATGAAAGCTCGGTCAGCTCGCTGTTCGATTGAGTCTTTCCCTTACGTGCCCCATCCGGGGCGCGATATCCTCCTCACGCGGCCTGAAGGCCGCATCGCTGCGGGCGGGCAGTCGCCCTTGCGGCCCTTGGGGCCGATTGGCATCACCGCCCAATGTTCGATCCTGCTGAAGTCCGCGAAATACTGATCGGCGCGGCCCGCGCTCGCAATCCGCTGACCTATTCGCAGATTTTGGGTCTGCTTGGCCATCGCTTCACCCGCCCGCTTATGCGGCAATTGTGCCAGGTTCTCGATACCATTGACGAAGATGGCCGTATCGCAGGTGAGCCGGGATTGGCTGTGCTGGTTGTTCGGCAATCCGATGGCCTGCCCGGGCAGGGATGGTTCGTGTCACGCTCGCATTTGGCGGAGGACTTCCCGCAAGATTGGGAAGGCC
>CAZJZO010000211.1:0-3562 GCA_964550495.1 uncultured Porphyrobacter sp.
CCCAGCTTTTCAAGCACGGCGTCCGCGTCGAGCGGAAGGTCACGGCGCAGCCTAAGAAATCCGCGAGCGCGAATGGGCAGGCGCGGGATGAGGATCGACCATTCCTCTGAGCTCAACTCTGCGCGATTGAGCGCAGCCGACGCCACTTCGGGTTCAAAGTCTGCCAGATGCGCGGCCAGATCGGCGCTGCGAAACCGCCAGCTTGGCTCGCGGATCATGGCTGCGCGGTCCTTGGCCGGGATGCTGCGACCCAGCGCATCCATCCGCAGCCACGCGGCGGCTACGAGGCTTTGATCCGAACGGCCCTCGGGACCGAATTTGCGGTTGCCCAGAATATCCAGCAACTGACGAAACTGCGTGCGTTTGGCGCTTTCGTTGGAGCTCTGTTGACGCAGGACCGTGGCGAGGCGGTCATCGAAGAACATCGTATCCGCCTCCTTTTCCTGGGTCTTGCGGTGATGGTGGCTCGGCATCGGCCGTGGGGCGGCCAAGGCGTTCTGAGACGATTCTGGGAACAGTATCACCATGCACAGGCCAAGGCAGCTTGTCACACGGGGCGCGTTGCAAAGCGGGACAATTGCTGGCACACATAATAATATTAGTTGCAATCGCGCTTCTTTGCGCCTGTTCTTACATTCTTTTGTTACTCCGCAGACGAATTACAGGTCGCGGCGGATGGATTATGTCGGAGAGTAGAAAGCCCCATGGCCAACCTTGATGAAATCGACAAGCGCCTCCTGAGCGAACTTCAGGCGGAAGGTCGGGTCACAAATGTTGAGCTTGCTCAACGGGTTGGGCTTACCGCACCGCCGTGTCTGCGCCGTGTTCGCGGGCTTGAAGAAGATGGCGTAATCCGCGGCTATCACGCCGATCTCGATCCGTCGAAGCTCGGCTTTGCTATCACCGTCTTTGCGATGGTCAGCCTTAAAAGTCAGGCGGAAAGCGCGCTGCGCGAATTTGAAGAGCATATGCGAGGCCTTCCCGAAGTGCGCGAATGCCATATGCTGAACGGCGAGATCGACTTTATCCTCAAGATCGTGAGCGAAGATCTGCAGAGCTTTCAGGAGTTTCTGACGGGCAAGCTGACACCAGCCCCCAATGTGGATAGCGTCAAAACCTCGCTGACGATCCGAACCGCCAAGCACGAGCCGGGCGTCCCGCTGTGACGCTTTTCGCATGAGCGAAGTGGGCACTATTGCCAAGCCGCTGACCGGCCGCTGTCTCTGCGGCGCGGTCACCATCACCATGACAAACGCCCACCGCGAAGTGGACGTGTGCCATTGCTCTATGTGTCAGCAATGGACCGGATCCATGTACGCCGGGATTGAGGCGAGCGAATTCAGCATCACGGGCGAAGAGGCGATCTCGACGTATGCGTCGAGCTCCTGGGCCGAGCGAGCGTTCTGTTCGAAATGCGGCAGCCATCTCTGGTACAAGTTTACGCCAACTGGCAACCGCACCTTCCTTGCAGGCATGTTTGACCTGCCCGAGGGCCTTCCGATCAAGCATCAGATCTTTATCGACGAGAAACCTGACTGGTACGATCTCGCGCAGGACAGTCCGAAGAAAACCAGTGCCGAGATCATCGCTGAGGCCGAAGCGACGGGCTTCACGTTCGACTAGGATTCTAGGATAGGGGCATGTCAGCTGGCTGGCTTTAGCGGTCCGAAGAAGCCGATCACTTTCACGATCTTTCCGGCATCGTTGACTTCGGTCATGTCGAAACCGTTCATGATGCGCTGACCATTAAGGTCGATCTTCCAGTGATACCGGCAGAAATTGTTCTGCATGTCGACATCGCTGTTTTGCGCGTATTGCGCTCCAGGGATCTGCTCCATGACCTGGTCGACCATTTCCAGAAACGCGGCGCGCCCGACAATGTTGTGGTTGGGATCGGCGAAGTGGACGTTGTGCTCCATGGCCTCTTCGACCAGCTGTTTGCGTGTGGCGCGGTCGGACGTGTTCCAGACGCGCATCATCTTTTCGAGGTTTTCGTTGTAGTCGCTCATGACTGTGTCCCTTTATTGGTAACTGGCATCGAGTTCCGGCGCGTGCTCGCTGAGCCAAACCAGCGCGGCCTCTATATCGGCTTCGGTGACATCATACATGTCGTGCATCGCGGTGAGACGGTCACCCCGGAAGCGCCAAACGGTTGGAGCCGAGACTTGCAAGACGGGCTGGCCGCCCTGGCGATAGACCGCCATGGCCCGGCCCGTGATCGTATCGGGCTCAAACTCGCGCACTCCAACGCCGAACCATTCGCGCGCATCGAAGTGCTTGTCGAAGTTGCCGATTGATTTGGCGAAGCCCGCAATCACATTGTCGCGCCCCCTAAGGCTGCAAGCAAACGGCACTCCCGAGACTGTGTAGGTGATATCGGGGTCGAGGAAGGGTTCAAGCCTATCCCATTCGCCCGTCTCAACCGCCTGGTCAAAAGCCGCAATCCACTCTCGCCATCTTTCGATCATTCGCTGTGCTCCTGTGTGTAGGAGCGAGATGCTACCTGGAGGTAATAGACACAATTACCTCCAGGTCATAAAGAGCTGAGATGGACTTCGGAATTGCCTTGGCGCGATTGCGCCGCTCACGCGGCTGGTCGCAGGAAGATCTCGCCCTCAAAGCGCAGCTTTCGCAGCGACATGTCAGTTTTCTGGAAACCGGGCGATCGAAGCCCGGTCAGGCCGCGCTAGCGAAGCTTACGAGGGCGATGGCTCTCAAAGGGTGGGAACAGCGTTCGCTCTTACGGTCGCTGACAGATGCGCCGGACATCCCGCGGCCCGTGGACGCCGCTGCGGCGCTACCCGACGGGTTTCTGGACCGGCTCTCGATCTGGCCCGCCTGCACATTCAAGCCTGACGGGGAGCTTGTTCAAAGCAACACCGCGCTTGATGCTCTGCTCGATTACGCCGGTGGAGGCGAGGATCTGTGGGAAGCGACTTCGGTCGATGGCGTGCGCAATCTCTACGATCTGACGCTCCACCCGAGAGGGCTCGTGCGCTGGATGGTCAATCCCGAAATCGTCATTCCTGAAACGCTGCGCCGTCTCAGGATCGAAGCCTCGCACAAACCCGCGTTGGGTTCAGCGATCCAGAGGTTCGAAGCCTATCCGAGCGTTAAAGAGCACGGCGCCGGGCTGGGCGACCCGCCCGCGCTGCTCGAAGAAGCCTACCGTATGCCCGGCGGCCAGACCCTGAGAGTTATCTCGGTCCTGTCGTCGATTGCTTCGCCGGGCGAAGTTGATCTGGCGTCGCTAAGAATTGAGAGCTTCGTGCCCGCAGATGAAGCGAGCGTGCACATCCTCAGCTCTCTCGCTCTTCCAGCCACTTCTCCAGCCATTTGATCGAATAGTCCCCGTGAAGGACATCGTTCTGGCGGAGCAGCTCTTGATGGAGCGGGATGTTCGTCTTCACGCCCTCGACCACCATTTCCTCAAGCGCGCGACGAAGACGCATGATGCAGCCTTCGCGGTCGCGCCCGTAGACGATCAGTTTGGCGATCATGGAATCGTAGTAGGGCGGGATCGAATAGCCAGCGTAGAGCCCTGAATCGACGCGCACATGCA
>CAZJZO010000212.1:0-3546 GCA_964550495.1 uncultured Porphyrobacter sp.
GTCTTCGCCCCCAAACAATTGCACCACCGTCAGCCAGGTCGGCGGTTCGGCAACTGGAAAGCGGAACCGATATCGAAGGCCGTCATTCGAGGCGCCCTCGAGCAATCCTGCGCTCAGCTTGGCCGCGCCGCTTTCGACCGGCTGCGCACTGCCGCAATCGGGCAAATGACGGGGCACCGGATCGGGATCGGGAACATCAGGAACGCCCAGCGGTCCGGCGAATTCGACCTCCCAACGATATTCCCCATCGGCCAACCGCCACACCGTGACGAACCGGGCAAAGCGTCCTGGCAATCGTCTGCTGCGCACCACGCCATAGGTCACGGCGAGGGTAGCGTCGCAGCTGAGCCAGACCGAGTGTGGCGCCCACAACGCTGGAAACGGACGATCGACCCGATCCTGGAGATGGGGCTTGGCAGAGAACGGCCCGTCGCGCCCCACCATGTAGGCATCGGTCGCCATGAAACGCCGCTGGGCGGTCCACATTCCATCGTCCTGCGCCGCCTGAGCGAATGCTCTTTCCTTGGCTATGACGGCTGCGAACGCATCGCTGCGGGACGAAGTTGGCGATGTGGCGCACGCCGGCAGAAGCGCCAGTGTGGCGAAAGCAGCAATTGCCCTCATAGATCTTCGGGAACGTCGAGTCCGGCATTGCGGTAGGCCGCAACAAGCGTGTTTCGCAGCAATACCGCGATGGTCATCGGGCCGACACCACCGGGGACAGGCGTGATTGCGCCGGCCACCTCGCTCGCTTCGTTGAATGCGACATCGCCCACCAGCTTACCTTTCTCGGTTCCCGGCTCGGGCGGCAAACGATTGATCCCGACATCGATCACGGTCGCGCCGTCCTTCAGCCAATCCTTGCGGATCATCTCTGCACGCCCAACGGCGGCAACAACTATGTCGGCCCGCCTGACAACAGCGGGAAGGTCTTTGGTGCGGCTGTGGGCGATCGTAACGGTGGCATTGGCGTCGACCAACAGCTGCGCCATCGGCTTGCCGACGATGTTGGAGCGTCCGATGACCACGGCTTCGAGGCCCGAGAGATCTCCCAGACGATCGGCCAGCAGCATCATGCAGCCCAGCGGTGTGCACGGTACGAAGCCAGACTGACCGACACTCAACCGACCGGCATTGATCACGTGAAAGCCGTCGACATCCTTGTCCGGGCTGATCGAAGCAATGATGGATTGCTCGTCGAGATGATCGGGCAGCGGCAGTTGCACAAGGATACCGTCGACCGATTTGTCATTGTTGAGCTGTTCAACCAGCGCCAGAAGATCGGCCTCGCTCGTGTCGGCAGGCAAGCGGTGCTCGGAACTTTCCATATTGGCCGCAACGGTCGCCTTGCCCTTGCTGCCAACATAGACCTGGCTCGCGGGATCATCCCCGACCAGCACGACAGCCAGACCCGGCTTGCGTCCGGCCTTTGCAGCGAATTCCAGCGCACGTTCGCCCAAGCGCTCACGCAGGCGCGCCGCGAAGGCTTTTCCGTCGATCCGGGTGGCAGTCATGTCTCCTGGATTTCTCAATAGGCCTGCGAGAGGCTGTTGAGGACGATCAGGACGATCTGCAGCATCAGGATCAGCACAAGCGGTGAAAAGTCGATCGCGCCCGTCGCGGGCATCAAATTGCGGATCGGTCGCAACAGCGGATCGAGCAGCCGGTTGATCGATTCATACACCTGGCGGAGGAACTCATTCGACGGACTGATCACATTGAAAGCGAACAACAGGCCGATCACGAATTGGATGATGATCAACATCACGAATGCCTGCGTCAGCAGCGCGACGATATCGTAAAGTACGTCTAGTCCATTCATCGTGCGACAATCTCTCGTTGTTGCGCGCAGGGTTTCTCCAGCGCGGATTTGTGTCCCGTTGAGGGCGTGTTACCCAACTAATACGGCTTTAGCTACCCCTCACGAGCGTACCTGCTCCGCGTGCGGTAAAGAATTCGAGCAGCATTGCGTGCGGCACCCGCCCATCGAGCACCACCGCCGCCTCGCACCCGGCTTCCACCGCGCTGACGCAAGTTTCGAGTTTGGGAACCATTCCGCCGCTGATCACACCGTCGGAGCTGAGCTTGGCGATGTCATTCGGGGTGAGGTCGGCGAGCAGTTTTCCGTTTGCATCGAGGACGCCGGCAACATCGGTCAGGAGGAACAACCTCGCGGCGCCCAGCGCGGCAGCTATGGCACCGGCCATTGTGTCGGCATTGATATTGTAGGTGGCGCCGTCCTCGCCGCCGGCAATCGGGGCGATGACCGGGATCATCCCTGCTGCCACGGCGGTGTCGATCACCCCGGTGTCGACCTTTGCCGGTTCGCCGACAAAGCCGAGATCGACGACGCTTTCGATCAGGCTCTCGGGATCCTTCTTGGTCCGTTCCACCTTGCGCGCGGTGACAAGACCGCCATCCTTGCCGGACAGGCCCAGCGCTTTGCCGCCGGCCTTTGAAAGCCAGCCAACCAGCTCTTTGTTGATCGCGCCAGACAGAACCATTTCGGCAACCTTGGCCGTGGCTTCGTCGGTTACGCGCAAGCCATCGACGAAAGTGCTTTCGACGCCGAGCTTGGCCAGCATGTCACCGATCTGCGGTCCGCCGCCGTGGACCACAACCGGGTTGATCCCGACCGCCTTGAGCAGGACGATATCTTCGGCAAAATCGCGCGCTGCCTGGGGATTTCCCATCGCATGCCCGCCATACTTCACAACGAAAGTGCGCCCGGCATAGCGCTGGAAATAGGGCAGCGCCTCAATCAGAACTTCGGCTTTGGCGAGCGTTGCCCGATCGCTGTCGACAGTCATGATCTGCGGCCCTTTGTGTTGCTGCTGTTCCGATGCCGGGTGTGGTTGCCCGGGCGCTTAGCCGCATAATGAGCCCATGCAAAGCAATCAGCGTCTTTCTGCGACACTCCGGCGGGCTTTCGAATTTTGCACTTGGCACCGTAACCGTTTGTTGATTGAGTGCGAATCGCCTGGAGTGCGGCGCCGTTTGCGCGCCGCCAGGACGTCTTGGAACGGAGGACACTGTTAATGAACATCACTCGTATCAAGGGCTCGATCGCTCTCGCAGCCGCTGCCGGCCTCGCCGCAGCATGCTCCGGCGGGGCCGATGCACCAGCCGACGCGACCGCCGCTGGTGAAGGGGCTGCTGGCACCGAAGCTGAAGCGCTTGCGGCAGCAGGCGGTGGAGAGAAAGAGAAATGCTACGGCGTTGCTCTGGCCGGAAAGAACGGCTGTGCAGCCGGCCCTGGCACCAGCTGCGCAGGCACCAGCGTGATCGACTATCAGGGCAACGCCTGGTCCTATGTCGACAAGGGCACTTGCGTCACTATCGATCGCCCCGACGGCACCAAGGGTTCGCTGACCGAAACGGATAACGTCGCGGCCTGAGCCGGCGACAAGTCAGAAAAAGGGGGCTGCCGGAAGCGATTCCGGCGGCCCCTTTTGTTGTACGCTGGACGGACGGCTTGGCGGCAATCTTCCGGCGCTGTTATGGTGAGATGTGATGCTCAAACGCCGATCTCGCACCCCACGATTC
>CAZJZO010000213.1:0-3501 GCA_964550495.1 uncultured Porphyrobacter sp.
CGCCTCCGCCGCCGCCGCCTCCTCCGCCTCCACCGCCACCGCCGCCACCGCCGCCGCCGCCACCGCCGCCGCCGCCGTGCAACACTGGCCCGTACATCGTCTTCTTCGATTGGGATGAGTCGGTCATCACAGCTGAAGCTGCGACGATCCTCGACAGTGCGGTTACGGCTTACGCGAACTGCGGCACGGCCAATGTCATGCTGGCGGGCCACACTGACCGTTCGGGCAGCGTGACCTACAACATGGGCCTGGCTGAGCGTCGTAACGCTTCGGTTACGGAATACCTGACCGGACGCGGCATTCCCGCCGGTCGGATTTCGGGCGAAGCCTTCGGTGAAGCGCAGCCCCGTGTTGCTACCGCAGACGGTGTTCGCGAACTTCAGAACCGTCGTGTGGAAGTCACCTACGGCCCGGGTTCGGGCATGTAAGACGGCTTGAAGCCAACTCTATTGAAGGGGCCGGAGCGATCCGGCCCCTTTTTTTGTGCGTTCATGATCAGGCGCGTTTCCGACAAGACGCTCCTTGAGGATGCTGCCAAATCTATCTCATGGGTTGCTGCCGCGCGCTGCTGGCATCCGGCGTTCTCGGCGATTGGGCCGGAGCAATCCGCCTCACTATCGTCTCAGCCTGCTGGTCGGACAGCGCGGTAGGCGGCCGGGCAGCAAGAGGTATGACCGCCACTGTGCTGCGTTCATCCTAGCAGCCTGGGAGAGCTTTCATCAGTCCAATGGAGCGTCTTCGCCTGCGTCTCTTGCGCGCTCGAGCACGGTGCGTTCGGCACCGGGTACCGTGCGATACGCGATGAAGAGCATTATCAGCCCGATCGGCACTGCGACCAAAAGGCTCAGTCCACCCACCGAGAGACTACCGGTCATGGCGGAGACCTGTCCTGCCATATACGGGCCCAGCGCGAGCCCTACCAATGTGGTTGACAGGAAGAATGTAGCCGTCGCCGTGCCGCGCATGCGCGGTAGCACCAGATCCTGTGTCGTCGCCGCTGCCCCTCCGAGTGCGGAACTGCCGAAAATCGACTGCAGAAATGCCGCGATGTAGAAGATCGTCGGATCCTGGGTGGTAAACATGATATAGAGAAACGGCGCTGCACCGACGAGGCCGACCGCGACCACAATGAGTCGCCCGGCAGGGTTGCGTTGGCGCAGCCAGTCCGCCAGTCGCCCGCCGATAATTACGCCCAGGAATCCACCGAGCGCACCCGGCCCACCGATCCACCACCCGGCGGTCGAGGGGGCCTCTTCCAGGATGCGGATCGCATAGGGGGCGGCCCAGAAGGACGCGGCATAGGACATGAAAGCCACCATCCCGTAGCCGAGAATAGTGGTCAGAAATGCCGGCGTGCCCCAGATCAACCTGAAGGTGGAGGCGTCGCGGTCCTTCAAAGTCGAAGCCCATGAGAAGATCGCGTAGTAACCAATGCCGACCGCAATCCATTGTTGAAAATTCCCGGTCGCGATCGCCAGGGCATAGGCAATCATCCCGATAACCGCAGCACCGGCGAGATTGAAAACCAAGCCACGCGTCCCCGATTGCATCGCCCCATACAAGGTGAAGGGTGGAATGACGGCGACCAATTCGCGGAAGAATCCGCGGAACGGATCTTTGGGCGGCGGCGTAACCAGGCCTTCGCTTTCGCCGCGCAACGGCTCTCGCAGGGTAAAGACTAGGCATGCAAGCAGGAGACCCGGGAGGCCGACTATGATGAAAGCCGCCTGCCAGCCGGCGAGGCCGAGCGGCGCATCGGTGGGATAGGCAGCGTTCCATTGCTCGACGATCGCCCCGCCGATAAGCAGCGAGACCCCTCCCCCGATATACAATCCCGAGGAATAGATCGCGAGCGCGGTCGCACGCATCTTCTTCGGGAACCAGTCGGAAATCAGCGAGTAAGCGGCAGGGCTTGCGGTTGCCTCGCCGACCCCTACCCCGATCCGAGCTGCGCTGAGCATCGCAAAGTTCTTTGCAAAGCCGGAAAGCGCAGTGAAAGCTGACCAGACCGCAAGGCCCACAGTCATCAACCGAATGCGGTGCCAACTGTCGGCCAATTTCCCAAGCGGAATGCCGAACAACGCGTAGAAGACGCCGAATGCCGTGCCGTACAGAAATCCGATCTGATCGTCGCGCAAACCGAGATCGGCCTTGATGTCCTCGGCCAGGATCGAGATGATATTGCGGTCGACGAAATTGAGAACGTAGACGATGACGAGAATGCTCAGCGCATACCAACTGTAGGCAGGAACCTTCTGCTTGGCTGTGTCTGGCGACGCGACTGATTCTTCACTCAAAGAACGATCCCCTGATACGTGTTATCTTTTTTGCTGTCCGCTCAATGATGCGATCAGGCTGCATAGACGGTGCTATCGACAATTCCGGCTTCCGCAAATCCCTTTTTGCGTAGTCGGCAAGAGTCGCAGAGGCCACAAGCCATTCCCTGCGGGGTGGGATCGTAGCACGACCAACTCCATGCCGGGTCGAGATCGAGCCTCGCGCATTCCCTCGCAATATCCGCCTTTGTCAGATGTTGCAGCGGCGCATGGATCTCGAATGACGCTCCCTCGACGCCGGCCTTGGTTCCAAGACGGGCAGTCTCGGCAAAGCTGGCGATGAATTCGGGGCGGCAATCCGGATAGCCCGAGTAATCGAGCGCGTTCACACCGATAAACACATCTCTGGCACCTGACGCCTCGGCGAATGCGGTCGTCAGCGCAAGAAAGACGAGATTGCGAGCCGGGACATAGGTGACGGGGATGTCATTCCCGACTCCGGATTTGGGGACATCTATCTCGTCGGTGAGCGCGGAGCCCCCAAACTTTCTCATGTCGAGCGGAAGCTCGACGTGCCGCGTGACATCCAGTCGACTTGCAATCGCCTTGGCCGACTGCAATTCGCGCACATGGCGCTGGCCATAGTTGATGGTCAGGGCATGCAACGCAAATCCGCGTTCACTGGCGATGGCAGCGGTCACCATGGAATCCAGTCCACCCGACAGCAGGACCACTGCAATTGGGCGCGCGTCTCGTGGCGATGCTTCACTCATTGATTTCGGCTTAGCGTGATTGTCGCGATTGGCAATCACGACAATTGCGCGAACGGAGCCGGTTAGCAGCTGCCGGTTCGGCGCGCCTCGGCATTGAACTGGAACGGCAGGCCAGAGGCGATTCCCTGGCTGTCGATCTGGACCAAGGCATTTGATTCACGGCGGATGTTGGTTCGACCATACCCATTGCCCGGGCAGGTGTACTGAACCGTCACGCGCGACGCCTGGTCTTCCACGACGAACCGGCTGCAATTGCGATTCGAATGGCGCAATTGAATGAGCTCCAACCCACTACGGACACAGATTTTGCGCTCGGCCGAACCATCTCGGTAGCGCACAGTCCATTCGCCTTTGGCAAGCCCGCTCAGCATTTCCAATCCGTCAGACTGCGCCGCAACCGGAAAGCCCAGCATGATCAGCGCGGCACAGCCGGCGGTTGGCAGTTTTGCAAT
>CAZJZO010000214.1:0-3487 GCA_964550495.1 uncultured Porphyrobacter sp.
TTGGCGAGAGTACCAACCGCACCCAAGCCGAGAAGCTGCGCGGGACGGTTCTGACAGTTCGTCGCGGCGCCTTGCCCGAACTCGACGACGACGAATATTACCACGCAGATCTCGTCGGCCTTGCGGTGGAAACCGATGCCGGCGAGGCGATCGGCACTGTTGTCGCCGTCCAAAATTTCGGTGCGACCGACATCGTAGAGATCGAGCGCGACCCGCCGCCGGAAAAGGGCATGAAGACCTTCATGGTCCCGATGACCAAGGCGGCGGTGTTGACATGGGACTCCGAACGTCTTGTGATCGCAAGAGATTTCGCGGATCAATGACCTCGCTTTTTCGGGACCGGTGCCATGATTGAAGCAACGACGACCATCTTCGCGGCCACTATCATCATAGCGATGGCGACGCTTGGCGCGGTGCTGCTGGTGCGCTTCTTCATGACGAAGGCCGATACGGCAACGCGGACTGTAACGGCTGCGTTGCTCGGGCCCCTGTTGGTGCTGCTGCCATTCTTCATCGTCCTGATCATCACGGAAGGCGATGGGATCGCCGGATTGATCGGCATCAGCGTGATCGTGCTATTGCTGTTTGTCTTCATCGGTTACCCGGTTTCGCATTTCGCCACCCGGCGGCTTGACAAGCTCACCGAGTTCACGGCGGACATCTTCGAATGACCAATCTGAATGTAGCAATCTGCCAGGCCGCTCCGATCCCGCTCGATTTCACCGGGGGCATCGAGAAAGCGACCCGTCTTGCACGCGAAGCCATCGAAGGCGGCGCACAGTTCGTGGCGTTCGGTGAGACCTTCCTCGGAGGCTACCCGCTGTGGCTGGACGAGGCTCCCGGCGCCGCCCTGTGGGATCACCCCGGCACCAAGGCGTGCCACCGGATCATGCTCGACAACGCCATCGTACCGAATGACGAACGGCTGTTGCCGTTGCAGGAACTGTCAGACGAAAGCGGCGCACTGATCTCGCTCGGCGCGCATGAACGGGTCCGTCAGAGCCTCTTCAACAATCAATTGCTGTTCCGCCCCGGCGAAGCACCGCTCGATCACCGCAAGCTTGTCCCGACCCATGGCGAACGCCTGATCTGGATGCGCGGCGACGGCTCGACCATCGGCGTACACGAGGCGGAATGGGGCCGGGCGGGCAACCTGATTTGTTGGGAGCACTGGATGCCGCTCGCGCGCGCGGCGATGCACAATCTTGGCGAAAGCGTTCACGTCGCGGCGTGGCCTACCGTGCGCGAGGAATATGCGCTGGCCTCACGACACTACGCGATGGAGGGACGATGCTTTGTGCTGGCTGCAGGGCTGGTGCAGAAGAAGGAAGACCTGTTCGAGGGGCTGGAACTGGTTGGCGGCTCAGTCGAGGTGAAAGAGCTTTTCGAAGCTATCGAGAGCGATGTCCTGAACCGCGGTGGCTCAATGATCGCCGCGCCCGATGCACGCGTTGTCGCACAGGCGGGCGAGGGCGAAGAAATTCTCCACGCGGAGTTGGACCTGAGCGAGATCGGGAAGGGGCTCGCAAGCCTCGACACCGACGGCCATTACTCGCGGCCCGATGTGTTTGAGCTCAGCGTCGATACGCGAGCGAAGGACGGGGTGAATTGGAACTCCTGATCGAGTTTGCCGCGCAGATAAACGCGGCCGCCGCTGCGGAAGCTCCAACTAACGAGTTCGGATATTGGTCTCATGACCGCCCGTGGTGGGAGCTGCCGTTCATGATGCTCGTGCTGGGACTCATCTTTCTGCCTGCCTCACTGATTGTCGCTTGGCTCCTCAGTCGCTTCAAGCTGGACAAGTCGGTCGTGTTGAATGCAACGCTGTGCGCCGCGTTCGTGGTCGGTTTGTTTCTCGCAATCCGCTTTTACAACTTCGTCAATTCGCTCGGCATGTCGACAGATGTGGCTTCGAAGCGGCTGTTCTCCGAAGATCCGGAGTTTCGATTGGGATTGGTTGCCATTTTCGCCGTCTCCTGGGTCGGAGCAATGGCATTGACATGGTGGCTGAAGAAACGACGAAAAGAGAAATCCAGTATCGATCTCGAGGCGTTCGAATGACCTTGGTGATCAGCGAGCAGTCGACCGAGCCTGATCCTTGGGCACTGGCTCAAGCCGTGCTTGAAGCGATTTTATTTGCGGGAATCTTGGCAATTGTCGCCTGCGTGGCCGCCGTTTGGCTCGTGAGAAAGCTCGACTTTCGATCACGCTGGGGCCTGACTGCACTCGCAAGTCTGCCATTGCCGCTGGGATGGCTCGTGTTCCTGTGGAGGCCGTTCACCTTCGATGTCGATCAATCGCGTCTGAATGCACTCAGTGAAACCATTCAGAGCTGGCTCGGCATGGGGCTCGTCTTGTCGGCCATTTTCGGATGGCTTGGCGTGTCTTTGCTCTTGAGAAAGGCGAAGCCCCTGATCGATCCAACCACATTCGAATGAACGCACTCGTCGAGGTCAAATCGCGCCCCAGCTGGCCGAATAGCTGGTGCTTCCGCTTACGCCGTTGAGCGAGAATCGATGGTAGAACCGGTAGAAGCCGGTCTCTTTGACTTCGAATTCGATCCGGCCCGATTGGTTGCCCCTGATCACCTGTGTCTGATCGGAGAAGCCGAACTGCATCACCGGCTTCACATCGAAGCGCACCCCGCCGCCGTCGCTCGAGTTCACGTTGTAGTCGATGAACGCGGTTTGCCCCTTGAACAGCAGCATGCGCTCGGTGCCGATTGTCGGCATGCTTGCATCGAGCGAACCGAGCGGAAACTTGGTTTCTCCCTTTGACGCAGCACCGAGATAAGGAAACAGCGTCGAGACATAGAGGAACATCCACAGGCACAATATGCCCGCGACGCCGCCCAATCCGTAGCCGAGTGTCCTCTTCTTGCTCATACGAGGAGTTTAACCGGAATAGGTTTTCATATTGTCAAACCCACGGCATAGCGCCGAGCTTGGATGACGAAGAGGGCATGACTTGGCCGTAGCGGGAACTTTCTCCGAACCACCCGGCATGGAGTATGGTTGCTGGGATTGTCCCTATACCGACAATGCCTTCCTCGATGCTTGGGTGGTATTCTTGCTCGTCATGCCGGTCGCGATCGCGTCGCTGTGGATAGCATATCGAATTCTGAAGTGGATCTGGCAGCTTGGAGGCAAGGGACAAGAATGACCTTCGCCGCCACCATCCTCACGCTTTACCCGGAGATGTTCCCCGGGCCGCTCGGGCAATCGCTTGCGGGCAAGGCGCTCGAGCGGGGCGATTGGTCGTGCGAGACGGTGAATCCGCGCGAATTTTCCAGCGACAAGCACCGCACGGTCGATGATACGCCTGCAGGCGGCGGAGCGGGGATGGTGCTCAAGGCCGATATACTCGGTGCGGCGGTCGACAGTGTCGCCGATGAACACCCGATCCTGGCCATGACGCCGCGCGGGAAACCCATCACACAGCAGCGCATCCGAGAAATTGCGCAAGGCTCTGGTGTCACCCTGATCTG
>CAZJZO010000215.1:0-3475 GCA_964550495.1 uncultured Porphyrobacter sp.
GCTGCCCGGCCCGGCGATGCGTCGGGACGGACCGCCACGGCATGGGGCGCGCGTGGCCTCTGCCGTCGCTGCCCGGCCCGGAGATGCGTCGGGACGGACCGACACGGCATAGGTCACGCGCGCCGAGGCTCCACCTGCAAGATCGCCAAGTGCGACCGTCAGCGAGCTCCCATCGGCAGCGAACGTAACCGCTTCGGGCGCCTCGGCGCCGTTGACTCGCACGCTGCCTAGCCTGATGCGCAGATCGAGAGCCGGGACGTCGCTCAACACCACATTGCGCTTTATGCGACTGGGGTCGGCATTAGTCGCTGTAATTGCGTAGAAAATTACGTCGCCTGGGGACACGCGCTGACGCGATGCGGTCTTGGTCAAGCCAAGTTCAAGGCTCGGGCGATCGAGCGGGATGTCGATCTGAACCGGCGTCGGGTCGTCGAGCACGAAGACTCCCCCAAACGAGCCGTCTTCGATAACGAATGAGCGGCCGTCCGGTCGCGACAGGCGCGCCAGTTCGGCCCGCGACACCACCGAAGGCGCGGTGTAGGGCTCTGGCGGTTCGATCACGAGCCGATATCGGCCCAGCAATGTCAGCGGGAACCAGAATTCGCCCGGCCCCATCTGGGTAACGCGGCCGGCACCATCCGTGATCGCCTGCCCCGAAATAACCGTTGAAGGCCAGCTGGTCACACCATCCTCGGCAAACACAGTGGCGGGCTGACCGGTGGTATCGTCGACCAGTGTTACCACCGCTCCGTCAACCGGTTCGCCGGTTTCGCTATCGAAAACGACGCCGAATGGATCCGCCAGCACTTCTACATCGGTCTGTACGATCACGTCAGTCTGTCCGGGAAGCGATGCAGCGATCTGAATTTCGCTCCCGTCGGCAATGCTCAGACGACAATCGCCGTGAACGGCCGAAGGCGGGAGCCGAACCGTGTCGATCTGCCCGACGAATATTCCGGTATCCGGCCCGGTCTCGAAGATCGTCTCGGTTTCGCGATCACCCGTACTTGTGGTGATCACGACATCGAGCGAATCAATCGCTGCGGGATCGAGATTGGCTTGCAGCGCCGTCACCTCGAACAACAATGTTTGTCCGGCGCGCAACACCGAGGTCTGTTCAACCACGGCGCTAAGCGGTTGCGAGCCGGCGGTGCCTTGCGATGGCACGGTCGATTGGATCGTCTGGCCCGTCGCGCCGCACAAGGGTGCCTGGAAATTCAGCTCGAACCCGCTTTGCGGAGCCGGACGCAAGGCGCGGATCTCGGGTGGAGGCAGGGAAACATCGATCGACACCGGGTTCGATTGGATGCTCGCCTCGCGCCCCAGAAAACGCCAATTGGCTTCAGCGATATTGGTAATGGTTTTAATGACTTCCGGCGATTCCGCCGGTGTCGTGTCCTGCGCACGCACCCCCTCTCCGAACACGCCAAAAGGCAGCAGCACCAATGAAAGTGCTGCTGCCATGCGCCTCAGAGAGGGGGCTACACGCAAAGCCTAAATCCGCTTGATCTTAGTTGATCGTCACGCGGAAATAGAGCGAGCGCGTCGTGCTTGCCGGGAGATCGGTCAGAGCGCCGCTGACCTGGTCTTCGCCCCCAGCTCCTGCTCCGGCGGCAAAGGCGCCACCAGCCGAACCGTCGAGCGCGCAAGTAGCGATATCGTCGGTCGGATCACCAGGTGTCGAATTGTCGTCGACGGTCGCAGTGCCATCTACGAAGATGCCGAACACCGAGTCATAGGTGACATCGAACGGCAGATCGTCGACGACGTTGACGTTGGTGGCAGTCGAAGCGCCCGCAGCGTTGGTAACGGCAATGCAATACTGCACCGTCGCACCCGGAATCGCCTTGGGATCAGTCGTGCCGTTGACCGGATCGCTGATCACGACGCTCGATTTCACGACCGAGATCTGAGCCGCACCAACGAGATAGTCACCGGTATCGGAATCGTCACCGGCATTCGCGGCATCGGTCGCCCCCGCACCGTCGAACAGCACGTTGTCGACGCCCGCAGTGTTGGCACCGGCGGTGGCGGTCAGTTCGGCACCGAGCCCGGCAGCGCCGGCTTCGTGCGCGTCGGCAGTCAGAGTTACATCGAACGCGTCGCCATTGGCGGCGGCAAGGTCGATATCGGCAACCACGACCACAGCGACCGTCTCATCTTCCAAAACTTCGTCGAGGAAAGTGATTGGGCCGGCACCAAGTTCAGCTGCGCTCAGCGTGCGGTCGCCGTCGGCGTCGAGGTAGATTTCGATATTATCGATATTGGCTGCCGTGCCGGCCGTCAGAGCGGTCGACAGGTCGAAATCAACCGTATCGTTCGACAGGTTGGTGACATCGAAAGCGATCTCCGCCTGCGTTTCGCCAGGCGATACGTTGGTGGTGCCGCCAATGAATTCGACATCGACATTCACACGGCGGTCAACCGTGAACGTGTCGCTGTCGGTCACGTCGGTTTGGGTCACGCCGCCAACTTCATAGCTGACGGTGACGTTGTTGGTGATGGAATCGCCGGCGTCAGTGCCAACGGCCATCGCCGGTGTGCTGGATACGGCAATAAGCGCCGTAGCGCTCACTGCACCCAGCAACTGGGTGGTACGTCTCATTGTAGTGGTCCTCTGCGTGTGCCCCGCGTCTGATCAAACCGCCCGCAGGACTTGGCGGATATCCTTCGCTTCTCAGCGAATGATGGCTGGATATTCGAGCCGGCCGCTTTCACCGGGTGCGATGGACGGGAGAGTCCAGCGCACATGGGTGACATCGGCGTGCGTCGCGGCGCGAGTGGCGCCGTTTTCATCCGTAACCTTGAGTTCCGCGAGCGTGCCCCAGCTCTGCGCCAGATCGACCGACACAACGAGGTCGGGATCAGCGTCGGGCGCCAGGCGCACGGCGCTCGGCAGCGGATTGGTGACGACAAAGTCGGTCACTGCTTCCGAACCATTGTTGGCGTAGTCGGTGCCGAAGATCAGGCGGTCGCCGGGGATGATCTTGGTCGGTTCAACCAGCTCGGTGCGCTCGGTTCCGGCTTCGTCGGTAACAGTCTTCACGGCCTTCACGTCGCCGGACAGCGTGACCGGGTTCTGAGCTGGCGCGTCTTGCGCAATCACCGGCAGGGCGGGAACGGAAAGAACAAGCAAGGCTGCAGCAATTTTTGCAAGCGTGTTCATGGTAATAATCCTCAACTCTAAGGTAAAATCTAATCGATGGTGACGTTGAATGTGATTGCGTGACTGGTCCCGCCAGCGACCGTGCCGAGATCGACACTGATCCCGCTCGCGTCGGAGGCTTCGCCCGGATCATCGCCGCTCGCATCGGTTAGCGGCACGCCATCGAGCGCCAGCGTGCCGGTCGCATAGGTGGTGCCAGCGGGGATCGCGTCGGTAACGATCAGATCGTCAACCGAGCCGCTGCCCGCGACGTCCGCAGTGATGGTAAAGGTGACAACCGCACCCGGTACCGCGCTGTCGCCGCCGAAC
>CAZJZO010000216.1:0-115 GCA_964550495.1 uncultured Porphyrobacter sp.
CCGGGATTCACGCCCGAACGCGATGCCGCGCATTGGTCCCGCGCCTGCGGTTTGCTCACGCCGCGCCTGGCCCTCACGCTGCCGGGCCCGGTCTATCGCACGCTCGGGCCCTCTG
>CAZJZO010000216.1:128-3449 GCA_964550495.1 uncultured Porphyrobacter sp.
CTTCGACAAGGTGCAGGAAGACGGCGAGATGATCCGCGGCAGTGTCCGGGACTTGGGTGAAGCCCTTCCTTTTGTCCAAGCCGTAGCCACTTCCCGGCCTGAGGCGCGTCCGCCTTCGGCGGTGGCCAAGCGTTCTTTCGCGCCGAGGGCCGTTCCAGCACCTGTCACGCGCAAACGCCCCGCCGTTGCCGCCACCGCTTCCAAGCGCCAGGCAAATGCGGCTGTCCCGCTCACTTTCACCAGCCTCGAGACTCCACGCGATAATACGCCCGTCTCGGACATCTATGCGCGCTATCGCCCGCAGCGGATCGAGATCGCGGGTGCGCAGGAACACCCCACGCCCCTGGTCGAAAGCATCGCCATGGCCTCTGTCGCGCCACCCGTGCCTTCGGGTGCCGCCAGTTCGGAATTGCGCCTGCCAGCACGATTGATCGAGGAGGGACATACCTTCTCGATCATCCCGTTCATCGACAGCGGCGAGCAGCCGCAAGACGCAGGCGCGGGGCTGTCGCTGGTTGCGTGATCAGCGCGCGAGACTGGACGAATCGAACCGAAAGGGGAGCCGTCTGATCACGGTTCCCCTTTTGCTGTGTTGTCGCCGTCTTTGGTGGCGCTTCCGAATTGCAATCGTTCGTGTCTGCCGCGGCGAATGCCGAGTCTGAGCCCATACCTCCCAAATTTCAGCATTCTGGAGCAGGACCGCTTCAAAGAAAGCGCCGAACGCGGGAGGCGTATTTCTCGAATTCATTGCCGTAGCGTGCGCGCAGCCATGGCTCTTCCGCAAATGGTGCGGCTAGCAACACGAGGATCGCGACACTTCCGACCAACAAGACTAGCGGCGCGGCTGTCAGCAGTATCCATCCGATGATCATAAGGATATCCGCTACATACTGTGGATTGCGGGAATAGCGATAAAGCCCGTCGGTTCGCAGATGTCCAGCAGCACCGCCCGTTTGGGCGATCCCAAAGCGCGTAACTTCAAACCAGACGGCTGCGTTGCCGGTGAGGATTTAAGGTACCCCGATCCAGAACCGCATCCAGTCTGGAAATGGCAGGGTCGCCCATTCAAGAATGCCAAGCAAAACAAGCACGCCGAACAACGTGAATGTCGGAACCCACACAAAGAAAGGCGTTCTGATCGTGTATTCGTCCGGAGGCCAAAGCCGCTGCGATGGACGCGCAATCGACCAAATGAGCGCGGCCAAGGTTCCTGCGGCAATCCCCAAGCCAAGAAGAGCAAGCAAGGCCTCCATTAGACTGCTGCATGATTGTGTGAATTGAACTCACAGCGTTCGGCGCGCGCCTGGCGCACGATCTGGAACGAAGAGGACAGGAACAGGCTCGCCATGATCGCTGCGACGATCAAGTCGGGCCAACCAGTGGCCGTACCCCATACGCCCAAAGCTGCGAACATCACGGCGACGTTGCCGATGGCGTCGTTTCGCGAGCAGAGCCAGACAGAGCGCACATTCGCATCCCCGTCCTTGTAGCTGACTAGCAGCAGGACGCTTGCAAGATTTGCCGCCAATGCCAGTGCACCGACAACGCCCATTATTTCGGCTTCCGGCACGCCGACATAGAAAACCCGGTAGACTGTTGAGCCGAAGACCCACAGGCCCATAAGAAGAAGACTGATGCCCTTAGCCAGTGCTGCATTCGTCCGCGTGCGGATCGAAGCGCCGATGACGGCAAGTGAGATGCCATAGGTCAGGGCATCGCCCAAAAAGTCGAGGGCGTCCGCCTTGAGTGCTTGCGACTGCGCGACCTGGCCTGCCGTCATTTCGACGGCAAACATCGTCGCGTTCAGTGCGATGACGATTCACAGCCGCCGTTTGTAGTCGCCCGACACGCCGTCGAACTTGGTATCATGTCCGCAACACCCTGACATCACACGGCCTCCTTCAGAATGATCGGTGCCTGTTTAGGAAGCAGGTTCTCTGCGCCGCCGGGGATTATTGGCACATGGCCTTGCCTGATCCGGGCCACGCGCCGGTTCATCCAGTGCCGTACCACAAGACGGTAGAGTAACCCGCGCAAACCGGACAGCTGGCGGTGGTCCTTGTAGAAATCATCCGGGCTGTCAAAGACACCGAAATCGTGGTTGATACCTGTCCTCTGGATGTATGTGCTTCGGCCAGACCACTCGACGGACGGGTCCTGAAGGCAGTCCGTCCCCGCGCCATAGGCACAAAGCGATGCGCGATCCGGGAATTTCTCTTGGAGTGCTCCAAGGACGCCTTGGTCAAGGATAAAGCCTTCGAGATCGATCCACTTTCCGTCGATCAATACTTCGACCCAGGAGTGGATGATGTTCCGGGGGGCAAGTGGATAGACCAGTTCCGGTACGACGCCACGCTGCAAGCCCTTGTCGATAGTGAAACCGTGAAACCGGCAGGGGATATCCAACGCCCTGAGAAGCGCCATAAGCAGCGTACCCTTGGTATTACACTGCCCGTTTCCGTCCGCTAGCACGCGGGAGGCTGGCAGGGCATCGTCGCTGTTGTATCCAAACAGGATATCGTTTCGGACGAAATCATAGGCCGCGCCGATGCGCGCGACGGGGTCAAGAGAAGACCATCCGCGCTCGGCGATCAACGCCTGGATCGCGTCGGATCGAAAATCGAGCAAGGGGGTTTCGGCGAGGTATTTCTGGGACATGGTTCACTCTGGTTTCAGCGTCCCAATTCATATACGATCTCTAGTGACTAGAGGTTCAAGAGATAATTTCATGTTTTCCATTGGTGAGCTTTCAAGACGCACGAATGTCAAGGTTCCAACGATCCGTTACTACGAAGAGTCTGGGCTTCTCGACGCACCGGAGCGGACGGAAGGCAATCAGCGTCGGTATGATGCGGCGGGGCTGGAGCGCCTGAGCTTCATCAAGCACGCCCGCGACCTTGGCTTCTCGATTGAAGCTATTGCCGCTTTGATCGAGCTACAGGGCCACCCGGACCGGTCGTGTGCAGAGGCCAATGATATTGCGACGGCTCAGCTCTCGGATGTGCGCGCAAAGATAAAACGCCTCCGCGCGCTTGAGAAAGAACTGGTGCGGATTTCCAAGGGCTGCGATGGCGGCGGAGTTACCGAAGACTGCTATGTCCTGGCTTCTTTGTCGGATCATGGCCTGTGCGAGCGCGAGCACTGAGTACGGGAATTAGGTATTCATCTGATGTCGCTAAGCGACGGCTGCGTCATTCTGAGTCGATTATTGTGCTGGACGAAAACTGAAGACATAGCCTTGCGGCCTCCCCCGCTTGGCTTCGCGTGTCGCAGGGGAGAACGGCCCTTCGGTCCGTCGCGCATTCGGCCATGCGGCCTCAC
>CAZJZO010000217.1:0-3377 GCA_964550495.1 uncultured Porphyrobacter sp.
GCGAGACTGATTGAAGAAGTAAAGGCCAGCAACGATTGGCGTGAGCGCAAGCAGCAGACCGGCTCCGATCCTGAGCAGTGCGAGGGTTCCGACGACGCTCGCAAGAAACAGCAGGCGCGCGGTGCCAAAGGCGTTGTCGTCTTGAAGGGCTGTGCCGGCAAAGGTCGTCCCCGGATCGTTGGGATTGAGGACCTGACCGGTTTGCCGACCGGTCCCCGTCTCGATGAGACGCACGATCTGGTTGTCGGCATTTTGCAGGCGACTGACCAGATCGGACGAGCCGGCCGGTTGGCTGGAGGTCTGGATTACACTGGCGATCTCGGTCGGACCCTTGAGCGTTACGTCGTAGATGACCGTGCGAAAAGCCGGCCAGGAAAACGCCAGCGTCAGCACTATGCCGATTTTGAGCACGTCGAACACGATATCGCGCGCGCCCGGTGGAGGGCCGAACAACAGCCTGATGCCGAAGAACGCAATGAACAGCGTCAACAAGCCGAAGACCAAGGTCGCCGCAATCGAGCCGGGCTCACCGAGCGCGGCGTAACCATAGCTGCCAATGATCTGCGCCTGGCAATCGATATGCGCGAGAGTTCGAGTCAGGAACTGGTCGCCGGTTATGATCGGTGGGCAAGCCATCAGGCGGCCCTCTCAAGCAGTAAATGCAGCCAGTTGGCAGGGTCCGTCCCGGTCTTGTCGACCAGTGAATCGAACAATCGCACCGTGCTTTCGCGGCCCGACAGGATCGTCAGCAAGTCCGCTTCGCCCGACAGATCCAGCCGCGCGACAACGCTTTCGCGGCCGTGTTTGATCAGGAAGCAATGCGACGTGTCGGGCAAAGAGCGAACCAGGTCGAACTCATGCCGACTGAGGCCGAATCCGTTGATGTAGTCTTCCGCTCTCGCCTTCGGATTGATCATGAATATCTGAGTGGCAGCCTGTTCAATGATCGCGCTCGCGATCTTGCTTTCGAGAGCGTCCTGAGCGCTCTGGGTCGCGAAGCCGACCACCCCATTGCGTTTCCGGATGGTCTTTTCCCAATCCTTGATCCGGCGCACGAAGACGTCATCGTCGAGCGCCTTCCAGCCCTCATCGATCATTATGATAGCGGGCGTTCCATCCAGCCGTTGTTCGACGCGGTGGAAGAAGTAGAACATCGCCGGTGTGCGGGCGACTGGATCGTCCAGGATTGCGGTCATGTCGAAACCGACGGTTTCTGCCGACAGGTCGGTCAAATCGCGAGGATTGTCGAACAGCCATGCGCGCTCGCCTTCACCCCACCATGGACGCAGCCGCGCGCTGAGGTCGTCCGGATGAGGGCGATCTCCGCCGCGGAACAATTCGATGAGATGGCGAAGGCGTCGGCGCTCCAGCGGCTGCTGGAAATTTGTCTCGACCGCGTCGCGGATCTGGTCGGTCTCGGACGAATTCGCGCCGCCTGCCAACAGCGTCAGCCAATCGATCAGGAACTGCCGGTTTTCGGGCGTATCGTCGATCTGGAGCGGGTTGAGCCCCGATGATGTCCCAGGGCTGAGGCGATCATATTGACCGCCGATCGCGCGGATGAACAACTCGGCACCACGATCCTTGTCGAAGAAGATCGTTCGCGGTCGGAAGCGACGAGCCTGAGCGAGCAGGAAGTTGAGCAGCACCGTCTTGCCCGATCCCGATGGACCGATCACGGTGAAATTGCCCAGATCCTGCTGGTGGAAATTGAAAAAGTATGGCCCGGCTGCGGTCGTTTCGAACAGAGTAACCGCATCGCCCCAGTGGTTGCCTTTGGCTCTCCCGACTGGGAAATTGTGCAGGCTGGCCAGACCAGCAAAGTTGGTGGTCGAGACCATGCCGCGTCTGCCGATATAGCGAAAATTGCCTGGGAACTGCGCCCAATAGGTCGGCTCCAGAGCAATGTCCTCGCGCACCGCATTGATCCCGAGATCGGCCAGCAAGGCGATCACTTCAGCGACGTGATCTTCCAGCTCTTCGAGATTTTCCGCGTGCACCGCGATGGTGGAATGGTGTTCGCCAAATCCGGCGCGTCCGGCAGCGACTTCGTCCTTGGCGCTGGTCAGCTCATCGCGCAGCGAAAGCGCCTCGTCCTCGGCCGAGCGCATCCGCCTGAGTGCAAGATTCATCTGCCCAAGCGCCTGAGCCCGTTCGACAATTGCAAAGCTCTGCGACACATGCAGTTCGAATGGCAAGCGATAGAGCTCGTCGAACATGCCCGGGAAGGTGGTCCCGGGATAATCCTTGATCGAAAGTATCGCCACAAACCGGCGGGGCAGTTCGCCGGTCGGTGCCAATTCGACGCAGTCCTGACCAAAGCTGATCCGACGCGATGGAATGAAATGGCCAAGATCGCCGTGCGGCAAGGCCACGGGACGCATGTCGGCATTGAACAGGCAGGACAGGAATTCGAGCGGTTCCGATCGTGGTCCGTCTTTGCTGTCGTAGACAGTCAGCAAGCGGGGATCGTAGGCAGAAAGCGACGCCATCAAGGCATCGCGAGCGCGGTCGAGCGCATGTTTTTCGGCGGCAATCATGTTAGCATTGCGATTTGAACTGCGCAGGAGCCAGCTCCGCATCCTGTCGGCAAAACCGATCCGGCCCTGTAGCGGGCGGCGGACAATGGTGAGGAACAGCTCGTTTACGTAGAGCTGCTTGCCTGCCAGCCGTGCCTGCCACCTTTCGTCGAGCCGCACGCTGAAATCGTCGGCTGTGACTGGCTGCAGCGACGCTTCGGCCCGCCTTCGAACCACATGGTGATAGACTGCGAAGCGCGAGCTTCCGAACGTGCGCAGCATGGCATCGCGCAATCCGCTGCGATAATTCAGCTCATCGCTATCGGCGGTTTCGAACAGCAATCCGCTCAGTCGGATTGTCTGCATCAGCAACCCGTCGCGGGTCTCGATCGTGACGTCGTCAATGTGCCGCGCATAGGGGAGGTGCGCTCCTGCCGGAGTCTCTCGAGCGACTGTCTTCGGGTCGCGCGTCAGGGGCGGTAGGAGTTGCATTTCCAGATCGCGTAATTCTTGATCCGCGGGCAATTGCGCATCCGCGTTATCCAAAGGTCGAAGATGCGGGGTTCGCGCAGGCAAGCGAGCATTCCGAGGCCGTGCAGCGCGACCGCTATCAACAGCACCCACCAGCTGCGAAAGATCAGGAACAGCTCAACCGCGATGACGGCGTTGATGACGAAAAATGTGTAGGTCACTCCGGCGAACATCTGCGGGCGTGTCAGCGCCACAAACAGCGTGTCCCGTCGCAGATCGTCTGACAAATATCCTACCCCAGCTCGATATCCGATCTGCCTGCGCCAAAGGCCAGCAGAATTCCCCTCAACAGCTGGGTAGTTTGGGCTTTTTCGTTCGATCAGGCAA
>CAZJZO010000218.1:0-3372 GCA_964550495.1 uncultured Porphyrobacter sp.
GCCGCACCGATCCCCGGACGCTTTCCGCACTGCTCACCGAGGGCCGAGCGACGGGTGCGGAAGGCGGCAAGACCAGGTCGCCTAGGATCTCCGCATTGAGCTGGTCCGCATAGCCCTCGACGAACCGCGCCTGGAGCTGCTGGCCCCGCGCGCTCATCTGGAAGTCGATGTCGTCAAAGCGCACCGGACCGTAGTAATCCCGGTTAGCCTCGATCTCCGCCATGCCCCATTCGCGATAGACCTGGCTGAGGTTGAGAGTGCCTGCGGCATTGGCACTTTCGTACCAGCTCGCCTGGTTCTCGAGGCGGCTGGCGATCTCCTCGGCACGCCGTGCTTCGCGGGTGTAGCTCTGCGCTTCGGTAATCGAAGTAGTGATCCCCGCCGAGCTGCTTGAGACCAACGCTTCCGAACTAGAGCTCGTCTCGCGCAAGAAACCTTCCCGCGTGCTCGACCAGCTACGGTTGTCCGAGATTTGGCGCAGCGCACCCGTGATGCGCGAGCGGTCTTCGGAGGCAATCCCGATATCGCTGTCGGTCCAGGTCTGGTTACGTCCACCTTTCAGTCCCAGAGCACCCTTAACAGAACCGCGCTCTCCTTTGACCCCAAGACCGGCATCGCCGTTCAAGAACCACGAAACAGTGATGTCATCGGCGGCACGGCGCGACAGCCCGAATTGCTGCTGAAGTGTCTTCGAGGCGTTGTCGACTTCGCTGAAGGCGCTGCCGATGCTGTCGCTCGTTGACGTGCCACTGACGCTCTCGTTCGAGCGCGAGCGGGTGTAGGCATCGCGTAGCTCGCTGAAGCGGGTGACCGCCGAGCTCGTCGATTGCTGGGCAAGGTTCGAGAAAGTCTCGCTCTGGCCGCGGCTCTGGCTCGCCATGGTCGCAAGCCGGCTCGAGAAGTCCTGCCCGAGTGTCGGGGTGAACGGATAGCTCGAGGTCGGCACGGTGGCGAATTCGGCTTGAGGGAAGCCGGTGATCTGGGTGCCGTTTTCGCCCGTCGCTCGCGTCTGCGCGGCGCCATAGCCAATGCTGGGAGCAAGGCTGGCTTGCGCAAACTGCCGCGAAAACACGTTCGAGTTCTCAAGGCTGGAATTGCCGAGCGAAACATTGCCGGTGCTCGCTTCGCGCGCCGCCTCTTCTGCAGCGTTCTGGCTCGGGTTGAGGTAGCTCGTTGCCTGTCCCGATATTGCGAGCGCGCCCCTGGCGACGCCGCCGGCAAGGAACGGGATCGATGCAACGAGATAACCGGCCAGGATACCGATATCGTTGTTGACGTCGGTCATGCCTGAGAAGGTCGCTAGGCTGAGACCGGTTGCGCCGCCCGCTGCCGCCACATCGCTCGCGCCCTTGAGCATTAGGATCATGTGCAGGATGACGAAGAGCGGTCCCCACGCCGCTAGGTAGAAGAAGCCCGTGACATATCCTCTGAGCGCAATCGGTCCGGTCTTGGGCATCAGGAAGAGCGGGAAGAGCACCGGAAAGAGCGCGTAGAATACGACCGTCAGCACGACGTTGAGGATCGGGACCCACTTCATCGCGTTATGCGCGATCGAGGAATAGGTCCGTTCGGTCTGGATATCGGCGCGGGTCTGCGCGAACACATCGACGCTCGACGCACCGCTCGCTCCGGCAAAGCCATGCATCGCCTGGTTCATCGCGTTGATCGTGAGCACCTGGCGGAAGATGCTGCTTGCATCCTTCGAGACGCCTGTGAGGTACTGATAGGCAATCGGCAGGTCGGCGATGAGCTTGGCCTTCGCGAGCGCTTCGGTCTGCCGGGGGTAGAGCTGGCGCCCGGCGACCTGCGTCATCTCATCGATAAGCCCGGCCCATTGGCTGGAGAGCGCGGTGTATGCTTCGCGGCAGGTGATGATCGTGGCCGTGACGCTATCATCCGCCTGCCGGGTGACGAAGCGCTGTGCCCGCGCGGCACTGCCAGGCGCAATGGTCGCCCAGATATCGTTGCTTTCGGACAGTTCCTTCATGGAGTAGCGGCCGAGGAGCAGGTCGTAGAACACGCATTGCCGGACATGCTCGTCGAAATTGGCGGCAAACTCGGGATCGGCAATGCGCAGCGAGCGTGTCGCTTCGAGCAGGCGCGCGCCGTAAATCATGCCGTTCTTCGAATAGTTGAGATCGTCGGGAAGGCCGAAGACGAGCTCTGCGGAACGGGTGAGGTAGTCGCCCGCCTGGCTGGTGAAGCTTGCCATCAGGGCAAGACCGAGCGGGACATTGGCGACTGTCGCCGGTGCAAGGCTCGGATTGACACGGTCGGTGACCTGCACATCCATGCGCGGCACCATCAGGCACAAGTAAATGAGTGTCGCGCCGAGGAACCAGTTGAGCCAGGCGCGCCAGTCCTGATTGAATGCGACGACAATGACCGCAAGCGCGAACCCCATCACGAGTGCGACCTGGATCAGGTTCTTGTAGCCACCGGCCCCGGTCCACGAGGCGACGGCGTTCAAGACATTGACGATGTACTCACCGCCGCCGGTTGTGAAGATCTCGACCATGTCGCGGCCTCAGGGGATAATGGAGCGCGACTGGAGCCCGCGCGACCAGTCGAGCGCTGCGGACATCGAGGGCGACATCGAAGCGGCGAGGGCGTTCTCGATCATCGCGGTCTTCTCGATGATCTGCATGATCGCCGAGACCTTGGCCTGTCCGGTAGCCTGCCGCTGGACGAGGCCAGAACGCACTTCGGCGACCTGGCCGCGCCAGATCGCAAGCTTGGCTTCATCGGCGGCGATGAAGCTTGCCATCGAACGCCCGGCTTCGGACACGATCCGGTCGAGGATGGCATAGAGCAGGTCGATGCTGGCGATCTCGGCGAGCGTGTCGCGATCGTCGGTCGGCATCCCGCGTCCATAGGCGGCCTGGACGGTAAGGATCTTGTATAAGGGGATAGAGGCCACCTGCAGCAGTTCCTTTTCGGCATTGCCGATAGCGGTGTCGGCCCGGATCGCATCGACCATATTGCCGATGAGGAGCGCGACCCGCGGGCGGATGGCCTTTGCATTCGATAGGCTCATCTGCTCGAAGGTGGGATTGAGGCAGAGATCGGTCTCGTCGCAGCGGAAAACGCGCACGGTCTGCCCCTGCGTCCCGTCTAGGAGCGCGCTCACGAGCGTCGAGGACGCGTCGCCCGCGAACGGCACGAATTTGCCGGGTTCATCATCCTTGGGTGGCACGTAGATGACCGTGCCAACCAGCGTCATGGCGTACTCGGCGAGTTCGCGGTCGAAGGTACCGCCGGGGTTGAAGAAGGCACTCTTTTTCAGGACGTGCCAGGTGTAGTTGCGCGGCACGCCGGGATTGACGTCGGCGTAGTCGGTGCCGCCGCCTTCGTTGGTTGACGCGCGCTGGC
>CAZJZO010000219.1:0-3360 GCA_964550495.1 uncultured Porphyrobacter sp.
GTCGACACCAGCCTCGACAACTTCCTGATGACGATGAACATCTCGGCCTATTCGCTGGTCGCGGTGACCAAACGCGCTGCCGAGATGATGCCGGACGGCGGCAGTGTCCTGACCCTGACCTATTACGGCGCCGAGAAGGTCATGCCGCACTACAACGTCATGGGCGTGGCCAAGGCCGCGCTCGAGACCTCGGTGCGCTATCTCGCCAACGATCTGGGTCCGCAGAACATCCGGGTGAACGCGATCAGCGCAGGGCCGGTCAAGACGCTGGCGGCAAGCGGGATCGGCGATTTCCGCTACATCCTGAAGTGGAACGAACTGAACGCGCCGCTGCGCCGGACCATCACGATCGACGATGTCGGCGGCTCGGGTCTGTACTTCCTGTCCGACCTGTCGTCGGGCGTGACAGGCGAAGTGCACCATGTCGACGCCGGCTATCACGTCGTCGGCATGAAGCAGGTGGACGCGCCCGATATCGCGCTGGAGAAGTAGCTCCTATTTCGAGCCGAATCCGGTCGCGATCGTGTGGATCGTCCGCATCACGATCAGCACGTCGAGCCAGAACGAGAAGTACTTGATGTAGTAGAAGTCGTACTGGAGCTTGATGTCGATATCGTCGAGATTGGCGACATGGCCTTGATTGACCTGCGCCCAGCCGGTCAGCCCCGGTTTCACGATGTTGCGATAGGAATAGAAGGCGAGGTTTTCCTCGTACCACTCAGCCAGCGCATTGGCTTCGGGCCGCGGGCCGATCAGGCTCATTTCGCCTTTGAGGATGTTGAACAGCTGCGGCAATTCGTCGAGCCGAAACTTGCGAATGAAGCGGCCGATGCCGGTGACCCGGGCGTCTTCGGACTTGGTGATCGCGTCCTCGCGCGCGTCTTCGTCGCCATTGGGCGCGACGCGATTGGTCATTGAGCGGAACTTGTACATCCGGAACGGCTTGCCGCCCATACCGGTGCGGCTCTGGACGTAGAACGGCGAGTCGCGATCCTGCAGCCAAATTGCGACCGTCAGCACGATCATGATCGGCAAGGTCAGGACGATCGCAATCACGCTGCCGACGATGTCGATCAGCCGCTTGATCGGAGTGTAGGACTGGTTGGGGATCAGCGAGCCGAGCGAGTTCTCCGACAAATGTTCGATCTTGACCTGTCCGGTCAGCGACTCGGTGAGCTGCTTGTAGTGATAGACCGGCACCCCGGCGAGCGACGCCTTGGCCAGCAGCCGCTCCCATTCGTCGGGCAGGTCTGCGCGGAAATCGGCCACGATATTGGCCGCGCGATCGGTTGGGATCTCCGGCCTGTTCAGCTTGCGCACCGGAAACCCTTCGATCTCCTCCATCAACATCGCCTTGCCGAATGGCACGAGGTAGAATGGCTGCTGGCGCATCGTGCGATTGCTCCAGCGCAATTGCATCGCGATCAGGGTCGAAACCGCGGCCGAGTAGCCGAACATGACGCGGCTGTAATCGGTACGCAGCGCAAACATCACGAGGACGACGAGGATGAAGCTCATCCACATGATCGGCACCCCGTGGACCGTGCCGCGCGTGCCGGGCAAATCGAGCACGCGGCCGGCGAGATACATGCCGAGGAACAACGCCGCCGTGGCCGCAATGGCGGTGTTGATCATGGTCGGGTCGACGAAGGCGGGGATGATTTCGAGCAGGTCGTAGGCGATCAGCGGCGCGAACACGACCACGGTCCACGCAACCCCATAGCGAATGAAGGACGTGATAGGGTCGTTACGGCCGCGCATGCCAGCCGTTGGGGTGATCGGTTCGATCATCATTTGGTTATACCTGCACGTTCCCTGATACTTGCTATCAGGCCCCGAAACCGCCCTTAGACACGCTTTGTAGGGGTAGCAAGGGCGACAAACCTCGATTCCGGTGCCGTTTGGCAGGCCAAATACTCCCGAAAATCGCGGTCTTGTCCTCGGCCCAATGCAGGCTCGGCCACGGTATCGTTCAGCCGGATCGGTCCAGTTTGGATACAACAATTTACGGTCGCTGCAGGGGCAGGATAGCGAATTATGCGGTTGCCTTGGCGCCAAGGCGGATTGTAGGGGGTCCGCCAATCACGTCGCAGCCCACCACCGTGCGACATCCATTCGTCAGGCGAGCATCAATCCGAAATGCTGAATAACAAATCCGTTCTCGTGACCGGGGGCACCGGCTCCTTTGGCAAGGCGTTCGTCCGCACCGTCCTTGCGCGCTACCCCGATATCAAGCGGCTGGTGATCTATTCGCGCGACGAGCTGAAGCAATTCGAGATGGCGCAGGTGTTTCCGCGCTCGGAATATCCGGCTCTGCGCTATTTCCTTGGCGATGTGCGCGACGAGGCCCGGTTGAAACGCGCGCTCGAAGGGATCGACGTTGTGGTCCACGCTGCTGCGCTCAAACAGGTGCCGGCGGCCGAATACAATCCGTTCGAATGCATCAAGACCAATGTGCTGGGCGCGCAGAACCTGATCGAGGCGTGTTTTGACGCCAATATCGAGCGCGTGGTGGCGCTCTCGACCGACAAGGCGGCGGCACCGATCAACCTCTATGGCGCGACCAAGCTGTGTTCGGACAAGCTGTTCGTCGCTGCCAACAATGTGAAAGGTGCACGCGACATCCGTTTCAGCGTCGTCCGCTACGGCAATGTCATGGGCTCGCGCGGCTCGGTCATTCCGTTCTTCATGGCCAAGAAGGACGAAGGCGTGCTGCCGATCACCGATCCGCGCATGACCCGCTTCAACATCTCGCTGCAGGAAGGCGTCGAGATGGTGCTGTGGTCGATCGAAAACGCGCTCGGCGGCGAAGTGCTGGTGCCCAAGATCCCCTCTTACCGGATCGGCGATGTCGCCACTGCGATCGCGCCCGACGCCGAGCAGAAGGTTATCGGCATCCGTCCCGGCGAGAAGATCCACGAAGAAATGATCACGGCCTCGGACAGCTTCAACACTGTCGACATGGGCGATTACTATGCGATCCTGCCGGTCAGCGCCGAATACACGATCGAGGATTACTGCAAGGAGCACGGCGGGACCGCTGTTGAGCCCGGCTTTGCCTATTCCTCCGGCAGCAACCCCGATTTCCTCACCGTCGAGCAAATCCGCGCCTTGATCGATGAGCATGTGGTCGGGCAGACTATCGACTGATCGCCCCGGCGACTGAGCGGACCAGCAGATGGGACAATGGCGGACGAATTCATCCCCTATAGTCGACAGGAAATAAGCGACGCGGATATCGCGGCGGTTACCGACCTGCTGCGCTCGGATTTCCTCACCCAGGGTCCGAAAGGGGCAGAATTCGAGCAGGCCTTTGCCGAGCGACAAAGTGTAAAGCACGCGATCGGCGTTTCGAATGCG
>CAZJZO010000220.1:0-3308 GCA_964550495.1 uncultured Porphyrobacter sp.
GTACCGCCTTTCGTGGTGTCGAAGGCGTAAGTCGGGGGCAATCGGCATGAAGCGGCACCGGCACCGATTTTGGGACGTCCAAACGGGTCAAGGCACGCTCGTCTTCCAGGGTTTGTCGACACTGCCATGAACGCGGCTCACTCATCCGATCATACCCGACCAGACCCGCATATCGTGGTCGTTGGTCTTGGCTATGTTGGATTGCCGCTCGCGGTCGCGCTTTCCGAGCATTTCGAAACGACCGGAATCGACATCGATCAGGAGCGGGTCGAAGCGCTCCGACGGCATTGCGACTCTACCAACGAGGTCTCTGCGGAACGGCTTGCCGCCTCGCGGCTCTTGATCGTGCAAGACCTAGGAGACGCCAATCCCGCGGATATCTATATCATCGCGGTGCCAACCCCAGTCGATGCGAACAATGCTCCTGACCTATCAATCCTAGAGGCGGCCACGCGCGCCGTGGCGCCGCATCTCGATGCATCCAGACGCTCTATCGTCTGCTACGAAAGCACGGTCTACCCGGGGGCGACCGAGGAGTTTTGCGGGCCGATCCTTGAGGCTGTTTCGGGATTGAAGCGATCACGCGATTTTGTTCTCGGATACAGTCCCGAAAGGATAAACCCCGGAGACAGGGAACATACGATCGATCGAGTGGTCAAAGTCGTTGCTGGCGAGGATGACGAGGTGGTGAGCGAACTGGCCGGCATTTACGGCGCGATCACGAGCGCCGGGACGTATGCTGCTCCTTCGATCAAGGTCGCCGAGGCAGCAAAAGTGATCGAGAACGCGCAGCGCGATCTCAACATCGCCTTCATGAACGAGATCGCTCAGATATTTTCTGCGGTTGAGGTCTCGGTCTGGGATGTGCTGGAGGCAGCGCGGACGAAATGGAACTTTCTGCCATTCGAACCGGGCTTGGTGGGCGGTCATTGCATCGGGGTCGATCCCTATTATCTCGCGCATCGCGCCAAACAGGTCGGTCACGATCCGCGCATTATCCTGGCCGGACGCGAGATCAACGATGGGATGGCGCAGTGGGTTGCCGATCGCATCGGCGAACAGCTGGCACCGGCATCTCGCATGCTGGTGCTTGGCCTGACCTTCAAGGAAGATCTGCCCGATCTCCGCAACACCAAGGTTGCAGACCTGATTGCGCGCTTGCGGTCACTCGGTCATCGCGTCGACGTGGCCGACCCATATGCGAGCCGCAGCCAGGCCAAGCGGCATTACGGCCTGGAACTGACCGAACCAACGGACGACGCAAACTATGATGCAGTCGTGGTTGCGGTGCCCCATCGCGCGTACCGAACTGCGGGCGTGGAGGCTGTGCGCAAATTTCTGTCGTCCGGCGGCCTGTTGGTTGACATCAAGGGCGTGTATGATCCTGCCCAAGTTCCATCGGAACTGCGCTATTGGCGAATGTGAGGGAGGCGAGATGGCGTCAGGCAATCAAACCGCTCCGCAAATGAGCCGATTGGGTATTTGGCGACGCAAGTACTTTGGACCGATTACCCAGGTTCGCACGCAAAAGCCCATCGCTGCGCTGACTTTCGACGACGGCCCCGGTCCCGAGTTCACGCCGCTTCTGCTCGAAGTGCTAGAGCGGCACCAGGCGAAAGCGACCTTCTTCGTGGTTGGTGAAGCGGCGCAAAGGCATCCTCAGATCGTTGAGGCAATGGCCGAAGCGGGGCATGCCGTAGGCAATCACTCCCATACGCATTGCGATTTCCTGACGGTGCCATTCGACCGACAGATCCGCGAGATCCGATCCTGCTCCCAAGCGCTCGGCGAGTATGGCGAAAAGATCTTTCGCCCGCCCTATGGTAGAGAGAATTTCGCATCGCATCTGGCGGCACGCAGCCTTGGATATCGGGTCGTCAAATGGACAATCTCGACCGGCGACTGGACCGGAATCTCAAGTGATGAGATTTACCAACGTATGCACAGCGCTCTGCGACCAGGCGCGATAATCCTGTTGCATGACAGCAGCGCCAAGACTCCGAGTGCGGATCGAAGCCCAACAATTGCGGCGGTGGATCGGCTTTTGCGCGAAGCAGCGGACTATGACTTCGTCACGGTTCCAGAGCTCTTCGCCGACGGACAACCTTTGTCTCGTCCGATGCTGAATGGACGGGATCTGTCTCAGCCGACCGAAAGGTTGCAAAGCGTCTAGAGCAATTGGCTGCAACGATTGAGCAAGTCGCACATATACCGGTCAACTGCGGATTGGGTCAGGTTCTGACGCGCGAATGATCGACCGGCTTCGGCAATCGCTTCTGCCCTGCCGGGGTTCGTCTCAAGCCATTCGAAACGGTCCGGCAAATCCGATGCGTCGTCGGCGATCGGCACGTAGTGTTCCCATTCGGTTAGGCCGGGGTAGAAAAACTGCTGCCATTGGTGCTGCAGGAGCAGGACCGACCCGGTCCACAGGATCGTTGCAACCCGCTTCCACGAAGCGGCCACTCCATCGAAGGACACCAGATATTTGTATGCCGTAAAGTCCTCGATCGGCACGAACGGCGCCACTCCGCCAAACCAATCGTTGAGCTGCGCCTGCAATGCGTCGCCGGCGGGGGTCGCGGGAATGTTCTCGTAGTGTGTCAGTCGGGCGTCGACAATATCAGGATGGCGAAGCGACTGCAGCAGGAGGTGGTAGCGTGGAAAGCCCCTGCAATTGTCGATGTCGGGGTAGCCGGGTCCGCTTAGCCCGCCGCGCCACTTGACGATGCTTTGGCGTTGTTTGAACGGAACCACCGACGCCAAGTCGTCGATCACCTTGATCTCCGATCCGTAGACGTCTTCCTGCAGCCAAAGATCGGGCATGATTAAGGCATTGCTGCTGATGGGATCGTTCTCAAGCCAGTCGCAGCGCAGGAACGGGACATGCGCCAGAAAGCGGAGATACTCGGCGCGCGCATCTTCCTCGACATAGATCATGTCGCTGATCAGGATGAAAACGTCGAACGCGCCTTTCAGACCCTTTCTGATACGTTTCAGACACGGTTGAAGGCCGTCAGCCACCCGTCGCCGAGAATAGGGTTTGTCGACCACAACGTCGATTTCGATTGAATTTCCATCAAATCGACAGCGCACAATGTGGGAGGCGCGCTTCAGGGTTCCGGGCCGGGATAGGAACGCCTGAAACTCATCGGCTTTGGCAGTGCTGGATCCGTTCCGTTCAAGGCCGAGCAGGCTATCGTTGAGACGCGCTGTGATCAGTCTTGCCGAAGCATCATTTTCACTGGCTGGAAGCGCATTCCTTTCCACTGGTCCGGTCCCTTTACCTGCCGAGGGGCGCCTGTATAACC
>CAZJZO010000221.1:0-3160 GCA_964550495.1 uncultured Porphyrobacter sp.
AGATCGAGATGCGGCACAGCTTGGCCGGACGCTCGATCACCACCTTCGAGATCGCTGCCTGCGGCAGGTTCTTGACGATGTACTTGCGGATCTCGATGTCTTCCTTGAGCAGACCGGCATAGTCACGCCCTTCGGCGTACCAGCGGCTGTCCCAGGTGCGGTTGATCTGCAGGCGCAGACCGATCGGATTGCTCTTCTGGCCCATCTTACGCCTCTTCTTCTTCGCGAACGACGATACGCAGCTTGCTGAACGGCTTCAGGATGCGCGTCGATTTTCCGCGGCCACGGGTGTGGAACCGCTTCATGGTGATCGACTTGCCCACCGAAGCCTCGGCAACGACCAGTGCGTCGACGTCGAGATCGTGGTTGTTTTCCGCGTTGGCGATCGCCGAAGCGAGCACCTTGCTGGCGTCTTTCGCCATCGCCTTCTTCGAGAAAGCGAGGATGTTGAGAGCCTCTTCGGCCTTCTTGCCGCGGATCAGTTCGGCAACGAGGTTCAGCTTCTGGGCCGAGCCGCGAATTTGCGCGCCGACTGCCAGTGCCTCGTTATCCGCAACGCGGCGGGGAGACTTTGCCTTACCCATTAGCGCTTACCCTTCTTGTCGGCAGCGTGACCCGGGAAGTTGCGCGTGGGCGCGAATTCACCAAGCTTGTGACCGACCATCTCTTCCGAAACCGAGACGGGAATGAATTTCTGACCGTTGTAGACGTTGAACGTCAGCCCAACGAACTGCGGCAGGATTGTCGAACGGCGCGACCAGGTCTTGATCGGCTTGTTGCCACCCGATTCCTGTGCGTCCTCTGCCTTCTTGAGCAGGCTGAGCTCGACAAACGGACCTTTCCAGACGGAACGTGCCATGTCGGATTACCTCTTCTTCTTCGCGTGACGCGAACGGATGATCATCTTGTCCGTCTGCTTGTTCTTGCGGGTGCGGGCGCCCTTGGTCGGCTTGCCCCACGGAGTGACCGGGTGACGGCCACCGCTGGTGCGGCCTTCACCACCACCATGCGGGTGATCGACCGGGTTCTTGGCGACACCGCGCGTGAGCGGACGACGGCCCTTCCAGCGCGTGCGGCCGGCCTTGCCGAAGTTCTGGTTCTGGTTGTCGGGGTTCGACACCGCGCCAACCGTGCCCATGCAATCGGCGCGCAGGTAACGCTGTTCGCCCGAGTTGAGCCGCACGATAACCATCCCGCGATCACGACCGACGAGCTGGACATAGGTGCCTGCCGAACGGGCGATCTGACCGCCCTTGCCCGGCTTCATCTCGACATTGTGGCAGATCGTGCCGACCGGCATCTGGCCCAGCAGCATTGCGTTGCCCGGCTTGGTGTCGGTCTTTTCGGCGGCCAGTACGGTATCGCCGACAGCGAGACGCTGCGGGCAGATGATGTAGGCCAATTCGCCGTCTTCGTACTTCAGCAGCGCGATGAAGGCGGTGCGGTTCGGGTCATACTCGATCCGCTCGACCGTCGCGGGAACATCCCACTTGCGGCGCTTGAAGTCGATGAAGCGATACTTCTGCTTGTGACCGCCAGCAATGCCGCGCGAGGTCACGTGGCCCTTGTTGTTGCGGCCGCCCGTCTTGCGCTTGCCTTCCGTCAGCGACTTGACCGGACCGCCTTTGTGGAGGCCCGACTTGTCGACGAGGATGAGGCCGCGGCGTGCGGGGCTCGTCGGTTTGTAGTTCTTGAGTGCCATGATCCGCCTCAGATACCGCTGGTGATGTCGATCATCTCGCCATCGGCGAGGGTCACAACAGCTTTCTTGAAGTCGGAGCGCTTGTAGGGTTTGCCCCGCCAGCGCTTCGTCTTGCCCTTGGTGACGATGGTGTTCACCGACGCGACCTTCTTGTCGTAGATCGCTTCAACCGCTTCCTTGATCTGCGGCTTGGTGGCGTCACCGGCTACCTTGAAGACCACCGCATTGTGCTCGGAAGCCATGGTCGACTTCTCGGTAATGTGCGGGGCCAAAATCACGTCGTAGTGACGCGCATCGATTTCGCTCTTCTTAGCCATTGAAGCGCGCCTCCAGCTTCTCGACCGCATCCTTGGTCAGGACCAGCGTGTCGTGGTTGAGAATGTCGTAGACGTTGGCGCCTGCAGCCGGGAGGACGTTGATGCCCTTGAGGTTGCGCGCAGCCTGCACGAACCCGTTGCCAGCTGTCTGGCCATCGATGACGAGAACCTTGCCGGTCAGGCCTGCCTTGTCGAGATGCCCCTTGAGCACTTTCGTCTTGGCGTCCTTCAGCTCAAGGCTGTCGACAACAACGAGGCCATCTTTCGCCTTGGTGCTGAGCGCCATCTTGAGGCCGAGAGCTCGGACCTTTTTGTTCAGCGACTGGTTGAAGTCGCGCTTGCGGGCGCCGTGAGCCTTGCCGCCACCGATAAAGATCGGAGCGGAGCGGGCACCGTGACGTGCACCGCCCGAACCCTTTTGACGACCGAACTTCTTGCCGGTGCGTGCAACGTCAGAACGCTCACGCGTCGGGCGAGCGGTGGCCCGGCGGTTTTCCAACTGCCAGGTAACCACGCGGTGCAGGATGTCAGCGCGAGGCTCGACGCCGAACACAGCATCGCTGAGTTCGATGTCGCCCGACGCCTTCCCGTCGATTTTCTGGACCTTCACCTTCATGGCTTAGTCTTCCTTCTTCTCGTCAGCCGCCGGAGCATCTGCTTCCGGGGCGTCGGCTGCGGGAGCGTCTGCTTCGGGCGCCGGCGTTTCAGCCGCCGCTTCGACTGCAGTCTCTTCAACTGCGGTTTCTTCGACCGGAGCCTCTGCCGGAGCAGCTTCTTCAGCTGGCGGTGCAGCGGTGTCGACGATCGCGGCGGGGAACGGCAGGTCGTCGGCAGCAGCCAGCTTCACGGCGTCGCGAACCAGCAGCCAGCCATTCTTCGAGCCCGGAACCGAGCCCTTGATGAAAAGCAAGCCACGATCTGCGTCGGTGCGAACCACTTCGAGGTTCTGCTGCGTGCGCTGGCGATCACCCATGTGACCGGCCATCTTCTTGCCCTTGAACACGCGGCCCGGATCCTGACGGTTACCCGTCGAACCGTGCGAGCGGTGCGAGATCGAAACGCCGTGGGTGGCGCGCAGACCGCCGAAGCCCCAACGCTTCATGGCACCTGCAAAACCCTTACCCTGGGTGTGGCCGGTGAT
>CAZJZO010000222.1:0-3126 GCA_964550495.1 uncultured Porphyrobacter sp.
TCGTTTTCAACTTCGCCTTGAACTGCCACGCCCCTCGGAACAACAACTCACCAAATTCTTTGCTGATAAATTGCGCAGTCTGAAAGACACGCCGGGATATACCGCCAAGCGACTCCTAACATCGATCAATGTCACCAGTTTTTCGGAAGCTGAAGAATTTTTCCTCGATGTCCGCCGCCGAATGGTTCTCGCTCAAGGCTCGATGAGTTTGCGTTCGATCCTTGATGGTCGAGTTCAAGCTTGGCGCAACCGCACGTCCGGCGTGCCTGACGAGGAAGATTATGACGGAACGACCCATACTTCGCCTGCCTAATTCGCGCGAGGCTAATCGGCGACGCGGCGGTCGGCGCAGTATCGCCAGGCCGCGCGGCCCAGGACGGGCCCGGCAAATCCAACGCTTTCAACCCTCCTTCGATCAGCTAACGGCGACCATCCAGCGTCTGCGCGAAGGTATAGCGTTGCGTGACGACCCAGCCGGCATATCCCCTGATCGTGCCCTGGTCTTCGAGACCGCCGGCTCCATTCAGAACTTCGCGCGAGCGGCGCGCCGTGTCGGGCTTGAGATTCTCTTTGAAGAAGATTTGGACGACCTTACGGAGATCCCAGAAGGATTTGAGCCGCCCGGCGAGGGGGATACCTTACCCCGCACGCTGTACACCACTATGCCAACCGTCGAGTCCTCCGAGCGCCTCTTGGCGTTGTGGCGCGCTCATCGACGTGGCGAGGCCGCACCGGATGGCGCCGCGCCGTGGTGGCAATTGTTTGATCTCTTGATCGATCTACGCACCTGGGGGCCTGCCGATCGGTTTTCCGACCAGGCGCGACAATTGCTCGACGAACGCCTGCCCGAGGATGACGATGAGACCCTCAATCTCGAATTGGAAATTTGGGGCTCGAGCAATCGCGCAACGCGCGATCTCTGGCGCAATGAGGCCATCGCTAAAGTGCAGAACCTCGGCGGTGATGTCATCGACCGGGCCAATATCGATCAGCGCGACTTCATTTACGACGCGCTTTTAGTCCGTCTGCCCGCTGGCGCCGTGCGTCAGCTTATCGACGATCCGAACGCACCAGACAGTCTCGCCTGGATTAGAGGTATCCACTTCATCCTGCCCCAAACCATCGCGCAGGCCCTACCAGATGAACCGGAGGTGGATAACGGTCACGAAGGCGTCCTCGACCCGTTTGACGAAGGCGCTCCTGCGCGCGCGGTACTCCTCGACGGCGTCGCGCTTGCGGCCCACCCGGCGCTCGATGGGGGCATTGCCATCGAAGATGTTCATGACATTGTTCCCAGATCGCTGGTCCAAGACAGATCGCACGCCACCTCCATGGCATCGCTCATCCTGCGCGGTGATCTTGAACAGGATGGCGCGCCGCTGGCTGACGCTCAGCTGCTCAATGTCCCGATCCTGATCGACGAACACAGCGGTCGCGCGTCCTCGCCCAATAATCGCCTCTTCGTTGATGTCGTGCATACGGCGCTGGCCGAGCTCTTCACCGGGCCGGATGCGTTGGCTCCCGATTCGTTCGTCGTGAACTTCTCGATCGGCATTCAGGAAATGCGTTTCGCCGGGCGGACAAGCGCGTTGGCCCGCCTGCTCGATTGGTGGTCGCACGAATATGGTGTGCTCTTTGTTGTCTCCAGCGGCAACATTCCCAATCCCGTAATTGTACAAGGTGTTGCCGCTGGCGCCTTCGAGGATGCCGAACCCGAACAGCAGCGCGAGATGGTGCGCGATGCGCTTGCCGAGGCCGCCTTCGAACGCACGCTCATGGCGCCAGCGGAATCGATCAACAGCCTCACTGTCGGAGCGGCATCGCATGATCGCATGCCAGTGGACCCTCCCGCACGTGCCGGTACTATCCGTCTGGATCACCCGGATGAACCCCGTCCTGCCCTAACCAGCGCCATCGGGCTTGGTCTCCAACGCTCTCTCAAACCAGATCTCCTGCAATCGGGCGGCATTCATGAAGTGCGTATTCTGGCTGACGGTGAGTCAACGCGCCTGCGCGTCGCCAATCCATCGCGTTTTGCCGGTCTCGTGGTTGCTGCCCCGACCTTTGCCGCAGGCGCTTCCACAAAACGGAGCATCGGCACGAGCTGTGCCGCCGCTCTGACCACGCGGGACATTTTACTTGCTGCCCATGAGCTTGTGATTGAAGAGGGACCATATGCGGGGCAAGAACTCCGACGCGAGGACCTTGCACTGCTGACCCGTGCGCTCGCTGTGAATGCAGCTCGATGGCCGGGAGCTGCCGATGCCCATTATCGCAGTGCACTTCAGCGTTTCGGGCGCTACCGAAGCAGCCGTGCCAAAGAAGAAGTCGCTCGCTACTACGGCTACGGTTTGCTGCTGTCTGAGCGCATGTGTGAGTCGCCTGAGAACGGTGCCACGCTTATTGGGCTGGGCACTTTGCGCAAAGACGGTGCCAGGATCTTCGATCTGCCTTTGCCGCCATCTCTAGCCGGAGAGCGCATTCCAAGATCGATGCACGTTACCCTTGCGTGGTTTTCACCGGTTTCCGTCACCCGAGCACAGTATCGATTGGCGGGCCTCGAAGCTATCGCATCCGACACCGATGAGGAAGGCAATCTTGATCAGGAACAAGACACTACGTGGGGGCTAGCCCTCAAAACCGATGGTCCGGATCAGGCCATGGTCAAGCGCGGCTCCGTCTGGTCACGCCGCCTCAAACACGACCGACTGACCGTCCCCGACTTTGACGAAGGCGCTACCATCCCGATCCGTGTCCAGTGCCGTGACACGAGCGGTGGGGGTCTCAACCCGGATATCGATATCCGCTTCGCCATCGCGGTCACGCTCCTCGCTGAAGCAGCCATCCAATTCGATATCTATCAGGAAATCCAGGACCAAATCCGTCTGCGACTCCAAGGTAATGCGTGATCCATCGCACATCGCCATTCGCCTGCTCCCGCGGAAATATTTCGCTTTCAGCCGATCGTGTCACTGAGATCATGTCGGCTCTAAGAGGTAGTGCGGTCGAGCCCGAAATCGTTGCTTCGTGGCTTTCTCGCAGTTTTGTCGACGGCAGTTTTCTCTGCTTTCTCGACCGTGCAAGACCCCCAGAGTTAAAACCGGCTATCTGTCAGCAGTTTGACAC
>CAZJZO010000223.1:0-3102 GCA_964550495.1 uncultured Porphyrobacter sp.
ACAAGAAGCAGTCGGGTGGTTCGGGTCAGTTCGGTGAAGCCAAGGTTGTCGTCACTCCGGGTGAACGCGGCCAGGGCATCATTTTCGAAGACGAGATCAAGGGCGGTAACATTCCGCGCGAATACATCCCGTCGGTCGAAAAGGGTATGCGCGAGCAGGCCGAAAGCGGCTATCTCGTCGGGTTCCCGATCATCGACTTCACCATCCGCCTGATCGACGGCAAGTATCACGACGTCGACTCGAGCACGGTGGCGTTCGAGATCACCGGACGCGGCGCGATGCGCGAGGCGGCGGACAAGGCCGGCATCAAGCTGCTTGAGCCGGTGATGAAGGTTGAAGTCGTGACCCCCGAGGATTACCTCGGCGACGTCATCGGCGACCTCAACAGCCGTCGCGGGCAGATCCAGGGCACCGACAGCCGTGGTAACGCCCAGGCCGTTGAAGCGTTTGTGCCGCTTGCCAACATGTTCGGCTACGTCAACGAGCTGCGTTCCTTCACGCAAGGGCGCGCGCAGTACACGATGCAGTTCTCGCATTACGACGAAGTTCCGGCGACAGTTGCGCAAGAGGTCAAGGAGAAGCTTGCTTAACCGGGCAAGCAAGGCTAGGGGCGGCGCCTGATTCAGCGGGGCCGCCTTTCTCCCGCTAAACAATCATCTCAGACAGAAGGTTTTACAGAGAAATGGCGAAGGAAAAATTTGAGCGGAACAAGCCGCACTGCAACATCGGCACCATCGGTCACGTTGACCATGGCAAGACCACGCTGACCGCTGCAATCACCAAGGTGATGGGCGCAGGCGTTGATTTCGCCGACATCGACAAGGCTCCGGAAGAGCGTGAGCGCGGCATCACCATTTCGACCGCTCACGTCGAATACGAAACCGACAACCGCCACTACGCGCACGTCGACTGCCCGGGCCACGCTGACTATGTGAAGAACATGATCACCGGCGCGGCGCAGATGGACGGTGCGATCCTGGTTGTAAACGCTGCTGACGGCCCGATGCCGCAGACCCGCGAGCACATCCTGCTGGCCCGTCAGGTCGGCGTTCCGGCTCTGGTCGTGTACATGAACAAGGTCGACCAGGTCGACGATGAGGAAATCCTCGAACTCGTCGAACTGGAAGTTCGCGAACTGCTTTCGAACTACGACTTTGACGGCGATAACATTCCGATCGTCAAGGGTTCGGCTCTGGCCGCTCTCGAAGGTCGCGATCCGGAAATCGGCGAAAACTCGATCCGTGAACTGATGGCCGCTGTTGACGAGCACATCCCGCAGCCGGATCGTCCGGTCGACAAGGACTTCCTGATGCCGATCGAAGACGTGTTCTCGATCTCGGGCCGCGGTACGGTTGTTACCGGCCGTGTCGAAACCGGCGTTGTGAATGTCGGCGACGAAGTCGAAATCGTTGGTATCAAGGACACCACCAAGACGACCGTCACCGGCGTCGAAATGTTCCGCAAGCTGCTCGACTCGGGCGAAGCTGGCGACAACATCGGTGCTCTGATCCGCGGCGTCGGTCGTGACGAAGTCGAGCGTGGCCAGGTTCTGGCCAAGCCGGGTTCGGTTACGCCGCACACTGAATTCAGCGCAGAAGTCTACGTCCTGTCGAAGGACGAGGGCGGCCGTCACACGCCGTTCTTTGCGAACTACCGTCCGCAGTTCTACTTCCGCACCACCGACGTGACCGGCGAAGTGATCCTTCCCGAAGGCACCGAGATGGTGATGCCGGGCGACAACGTGACGATCGACGTCAAGCTGATCGCTCCGATCGCTATGGACGAAGGCCTGCGTTTCGCTATCCGCGAAGGCGGCCGCACCGTCGGCTCGGGCGTGGTCTCGAAGATCAAGGCCTAAGCCGCCAGCTCCATTCGGAGCGAGCAAATTTCGGGGCCCGGTTCTCAGCTGAGAGCCGGGCCCCAATTTATGTGAGGCCGATTTCCCCAATTTGCCGGGGAAGCTGGCTTTACGGGCACGTAAAATTTCATGGGCTTTCGGGGTTGCCAGACTCCGGGTGTCTCGATATACGCGCGCCAACTCCAGCGGAGATTCGTTTCCGTTGAAACCAAATTCATGGGGCCTCCCGCCGGGAAACCGGAAATCAGGGTGGGCCTTTTATTTTTGGGAGCCGTCAAAAGCTCCTTGGCTCTTTCGCATCGGTAGTAGGTAATGGAAGCACAGAATATCCGTATTCGCCTCAAGGCGTTCGACCACCGCGTTCTCGACCAAGCGACTGGCGAAATCGCAGACACAGCGCGTCGTACGGGTGCTCTTATCCGTGGTCCCATTCCCATGCCGACGCGTATCGAGAAGTTCACCGTGAACCGCGGCCCGCACATCGACAAGAAGTCGCGCGAGCAGTTCGAGGTGCGCACCTACAAGCGGCTGCTCGACATCGTGCAGCCCAACGCCCAGACGGTCGACGCGCTGATGAAGCTCGATCTGGCTGCGGGCGTGAACGTCGAGATCAAACTGGCCTAATCCAGTTTGGCTTTGGCCCCGGACTTGATCCGGGGTCGCTTTAATCGGCGCGGTCCGTAATGGGGCCGAAGACATAGAGATACCGCCGGACTTGTCCGGGCTGCGTCTCCCGTCTCGCTCAACCGGCCTTGTGGCCGTGCGAGCAATTCAGCCCGGACGGGGCGATGCATGAAAATTTGGGCTGGCAAGCACTTGGGGATGGTCCCCTTGTGCCTCTGTTGAGGAGTTAAAGACGATGCGCACTGGCGTGATCGCAAAGAAGGTAGGGATGACCCGCCTCTTCCATGAGGACGGACGGCATGTGCCGGTTACCGTTCTCGCGCTGGAAGATTGCCAGGTTGTCTCGCACCGCACCGCAGACACGGACGGCTACTTCGCTGTCCAGCTCGGTGCAGGCGAAGCGAAACAAAAGAACGTTGCCAAACCGCAGCGTGAGCATTTCGGCAAGGCAGGCGTTGGACTCAAGCGCCGCGTCGCCGAATTCCGCGTGGAAAACGAAGAAGGGCTGCCGCCCGTCGGTGCTCTGATCAGCGCCGATCACTTCGTTGCCGGCCAGAAGGTCGACATCACCGGCCACACCCAGGGTAAGGGTTTTGCAGGTGCCATGAAGCGTTGGGGCT
>CAZJZO010000224.1:0-3074 GCA_964550495.1 uncultured Porphyrobacter sp.
GCCGAAGACAGAGCGAGAAGTTTCGAGAGTTTCATGGAGAGGTTCCTTTCGTGAGGGTGTACTATCAATCGAAATTGTCGTGAAGTTGAACGGAGAAGGTGAACACGGTCAGGTCTTGAATTGAGCAAACGCGAAGCCGACGAGCATCGACACGAATCCGATGGCAAACACACCGAATGCATGCGGGGGCGGAGCAAAGCCTCCCGCATAGAGCATCGCCCACATCGGAAATCCGCTCAGCACCGCGAGACATCCGGCTGTGAAGCCGACGAAATTCTTCTCGCGCTGGAAATCGTCGATCATGCGAAAGCCGACAAGCGGCAGAATGAGCAGGGCGAACAGGAGAGCGGCAGCGAGGCCGACAGCAAGTGTCGGTTCGAGCGAGAGCGCTTCCCAGTCGCCGTTGAACAGGCTGCCATCGCCTTCATCGTAGTAGCCGGTAAGGAAGCCGATGAACCCACCCATGGCCGCGGCAAAGGTCATGAAAACAGCCTGGTTGCGCATGCGCTTTCGCGTGCGCGCTTCGCCGGGGCCGATGCCTTTCGTTTCAGAGGTGTCAGTCACGAATTGTCTCCGTCGTCGAATATCTCTTCAATGCTCATGTCGAACAGCCGCGCGATGCGGAACGCCAGCGGCAGGGAAGGGTCGTGTTTGCCGGTCTCGATCGCGTTGACTGCCTGGCGCGAGACGTCGAGCCGTCCGGCCAGCTCGGCCTGGCTCCAGTCGCGTTCGGCGCGCAGGACTTTGAGGCGGTTTTTCATCCACCGGTCCCTTTCCAGCGGAGGAAGGCGTAGCCGATCGACCAGGACAGCGCTGCGACCGGCACCGTGCCCTGGATCATCGAACCCGGTGGAGCGACATCAAATGCCGGGCCAAGCAGGAAATCGATCGCGACTGCAGACAGCAACAGCGTGACCATGCCGATCATCGCCGATTGGGTCACGATCTGGCCCATGTAATCGTCCCAGCCCTTGCGATCGACACGGTGCATCAGGCACGCGGAAATCCCGATCAGGACAACGGTTGCGAGCATGATCAGGCCGCTCGGCAGCGGCGCCGAGGGAGCGCCGGGCTGGGGCACAGCAAGCGCCTGACCATTGGCGAGAAGGACGGCCGAACCCAGACCCATGATAGCGAAGGTCAGGTCCACGAGGCGCGGAGCGTACAGTCCTTTGGCAGTGTGCGGCATCACGAATCTCCAAACGCGCGTTTGGCGAACAGACCGATGTAGAATGCTACAATCGCGAGCGCAGGGGCGGTCGACGCGGGGATATTCTGCTTGCGTTCAGCGCCTGTGGCCCCGTCGAAAACGCCCTCGGCGAATGGCAGTCCGAGGAAACTGAGCAACATGGTGCCAAATGCAACGCTGGCTCCAGCGGTCCAGAGCGCGAGCGTGAATTCGTCTGCGCTCCGCGCCCACATCATCGCGAGGCAACTCAGGACGGCGAGGACCATTCCTCCTAGAAACGCAGCTTCGGGCAGAGAGAGCAGGAGCGACAGGCAGGAAATTGCGAGGCCGATCAAGCCGCTCCAGCTGGCAGTGATGAATATTGTCGCCTTGTTCATCATCTCAGGTCTTGCTCCAGTTTGGATCCGATTTCGCTTGTGAGGGGGTGCCGTCCTCGGCGAAAGGCGGGGTTGGGGATTTCTCCCGCCGAGGGACGGCTGCGTCGTCAGCCTTGGGGTGCAACTGGTTTGCCCTGGGCCAGACGAACACTTTCGGCCTTGGCTTCGAGGACCGCAAAGCGAACTTGCTTTTCGGTCGAGGCGAAGGCGCTCTCGCGGCATTGCAGTTCCAGACGCCGAGAGTGGCTGTCGCGGCCGCCATTGGCGCACTTCTGCCGGATGATCGTCTTCAACCGCTCGTCGAGCAGGGCGACGCCACTTTGGGTGGTGAGGTCGACATCCTTGTGTTCGACTTTCGCGGTGAATTCGTTGGCGTTGATCCCGTTCGCCGCGGCCGGGGTAGTGGCGAAGGCAAGAGCGGGGGCGAGGATGGCAGCAACGAAACGCATGTAAATTCTCCTGGGGAGTGAGAAATTTGTCAGATCAACCTTCCGGTTTGTCAGGTTGTCTTTACTTTATGTCGTGATTCGCTGACCATGTCAATAAGACCTGACATTTGGTAAGGCTGAGGTGACAAAAAGCCCGGATTTGTGCGGGTTTGGGCTGTGAATTCTGGGTGAATGCTGCACTGCATCATTGACGCTGACGGGGGCATCAGCCATGGCGCGCGGCATGGAATCCGAGGTTAAAACCGCTGCGAACGAATCGCTCGCCAATCCGGGTGATTCGCGCCGCGATCCCACGCGTTCGTTCCAGGACATGATCCTGACGCTGCACGATTTCTGGAGCGCCAATGGCTGCGTCATTCTGCAGCCCTATGACATGCGGATGGGGGCAGGGACGTTTCACACCGCGACGACCTTGCGCGCGCTCGGCCCGGAGCCCTGGAACGCCGCGTTCGTGCAACCGTGCCGGCGTCCGACCGATGGGCGCTATGGCGAGAACCCCAATCGGTTGCAGCATTACTATCAGTATCAAGTGATCCTGAAGCCAAGCCCGGGTGACATCCAGGAACTCTATCTCGACAGCCTGACGGCGATCGGGATCGACCCGCTCAAGCATGACATCCGTTTTGTCGAGGACGACTGGGAAAGCCCGACGCTCGGTGCGTGGGGGCTGGGCTGGGAAGTCTGGTGCGACGGAATGGAGGTCACCCAGTTCACCTATTTCCAGCAGATGGGCGGGTTCGACTGCAAGCCGGTCGCGGGCGAGCTGACCTACGGGCTCGAACGGCTCGCAATGTACATCCAGGGCGTCGACAATGTGTACGACCTCGACTTCAATGGGCGCGGCGTCTCCTATGGCGATGTGTTTCTCGAAAACGAGAAGCAGATGTCGAAATGGAACTTCGAAGTCGCCGACACCGAGGCTTTGTTCGACCTGTTCAACAAAGCCGAAGCCGAGTGCCAGAATGCGCTTGCCAACGCGGTTCCGATCGCCGCGTATGAGCAAGCGATCGAGGCCAGCCACATCTTCAACCTGTTGCAGGCGCGCGGCGTGATCAGCGT
>CAZJZO010000225.1:0-3035 GCA_964550495.1 uncultured Porphyrobacter sp.
GAAGTCGAAAGCATGCAGTTCCACGCGACCAAGATCGAATTCCTGGTCGACAACCTCTATGCCTTCAACCGCCGCTTGACCGCGCTTGGCGGGCAGATGCTGCGTCTGGCCGAGCGCCATAAGATCAAGCGCATCGACTTCCTCAATGGCTATGTCGGCAACGAGCTTGACGATGCCTGGATCAAGGAAAAGGCGAAGAAGGACAAGAAATGGGCCGCCTTCGCTGAGAAGGAAGCGGCCGCGATCGAACGCATCCGCACCGAGATCACCGATATCGCCGCGCAGACTGGCATGGCACTGCCCGAATTCCGCCGTATCGTGAACATGGTGCAAAAAGGCGAGCGCGAGGCGCGTATCGCCAAGAAGGAAATGGTCGAGGCGAACCTGCGCCTGGTGATTTCGATCGCCAAGAAATACACCAATCGGGGCCTGCAATTCCTTGATCTCATTCAGGAAGGCAATATCGGCCTGATGAAGGCGGTCGACAAGTTCGAATACCGCCGCGGCTACAAGTTCTCGACCTACGCGACATGGTGGATCCGGCAAGCGATCACACGCTCGATCGCCGATCAGGCGCGCACGATCCGCATCCCGGTCCACATGATCGAAACGATCAACAAGTTGGTCCGCACGTCACGCCAGTTCCTCCACGAGGAAGGCCGCGAGCCGACCCCGGAAGAAATGGCAGCGCGTCTCTCGATGCCGCTCGAAAAGGTTCGCAAGGTGATGAAGATCGCCAAGGAACCGATCAGCCTTGAAACCCCGATCGGCGACGAGGAAGATTCGCATCTGGGCGATTTCATCGAGGACAAGAACGCCGTGATCCCGGTCGACGCCGCAATCCAGGCGAACCTCAAGGAAACCGTCACCCGCGTGCTCGCTTCGCTCACCCCGCGCGAAGAACGCGTGCTGCGCATGCGCTTCGGCATCGGGATGAACACCGACCACACGCTCGAAGAGGTCGGCCAACAATTCTCGGTGACCCGCGAGCGTATCCGTCAGATCGAAGCCAAGGCGCTGCGCAAGCTGAAGCATCCAAGCCGGTCGCGGAAGATGCGGAGTTTCTTGGATCAGTAAGCAGCGACGCAAGATTGGGGTTTGTCGGCTCACTGGCGAATCTGGGGCACTTGTTCGCGCGCACATTCTGCCGAAAGCGCTAACCTACCCTGGCGGAAAAGGGCTGCCATTCGCGCAAGCTGGAAGAGACACCCGTCCGATCAAAAGATGGAGTAGCTGGTACGATCCGACGATCGTGACACAACGCGGTGAGGACATCCTTGCCGACTACGACAATTGGGGTGTGGAGTTCGTACGTCGGGTAAAATTGGTTTGGAGTGGTTGGGGCGACGAAGCTCAACTGAATGCTGAAGACTATCTGGAGATTCCCGATTCTGGAGGGCATGGAGCAAGACGAATTGTTGGTGTCGATACGGATCGCCTGAGATTGTTTTTCCTGAGCTTGCTATGGCGGGCCGCTGTTTCCGACATGCCGGAGTTCAATGAAGTAAGCGTTAGAGCTTCTCAACTGAGAAAGATGCGGAGGATGCTCAAAGAAGGCGATCCACAGCCTTACGACTTCTTCCCGTTCTCGCTCACCCAGTTATCCTCAAGGGGTGTTGTCCACAATCTGGTCCCACTGCGACAGAGAAAACCCGCGAATGTCTTCGCTAAGAATGGCCGCACCATTGAGATATTTCGTTTTTATATGGATGGTCTCATTGCTCATTTTCACGTCGAAAGCGATGCGAAAGAGATCGCAGCTCTCGGGAACATGCTAATCGGCGGCTCTGACACGATGTTTGTTACCGTCGTGCCGTATGAAAGCTCTTGGCAGAAGGGCAATCTAGATGAACTGATGCGGGAAGCTGAAGAGCGCTGGCCAGATGACTTAAGTCGAATTCCGGGATTTGATCCAGTTGGACGAGGCAGTCCGTGACAATAGTGAGTAGTTCACCATGCCAACCATAGCCATCGTCAGCCAGAAAGGCGGCTCCGGCAAGACAACCCTCGCCGTCCATCTCGGCACTCGCGCTGCGCAGGCGGGGCATGAGAGCTGCGTGATCGACACCGATCCGCAGGCCACCGCCGCTGCCTGGTCGGACTGGCGCGGAGACTTCCTGCCGGTGGTCGTCACCAGCCCCCCTGCCCGGCTCGGCCGCACGATCGAAAGCGCAAAGAAGAACGGCGTCGACTTCATCGTCATCGACACCCCGCCGCACGCCGACGCGGCTGCGCGTGAGGCGATCAAGCAATCGGACATCGTCCTGATCCCGACCAAGCCACGCGCGTTCGACCTCCACGCGCTCGAACCCATTGCCGACCTGGTCGAATTCTCGAAGAAGCCGGCCTACGTCGTCCTCAACGGCGTCCCGGCAGGCGCAACCGTTCTGAGCAAGGACGCGCGCAAGGCGGCCAAAGCCATGGGTCTGAAGATATGCTCGGTCGAGCTCGGCGACCGCGCCGCATTCCACCGTTCTTCAGCCAAAGGCGAGACCGCTGCCGAAATAGACGCGAATGGCAAGGCGGCCAAAGAAATCGAAAAACTCTGGAAGTGGCTAAAAAAGAAACTCGCCTAACATCAATTCACTAAGACAGGCGTGGCGAAAAGCTACAATATCTACCGCCTGGTTTGAGTCATTCTTTCCCTTCTACTCGAAGTATCGAGTCGACTGACAGGGGAGAGAACCATGCCTGACCAGAAGAAGGGAAGAAAACCAAAAGAAGATCAGAAGGATACTCCGGCGAAACCGGCCAAAGTTCCCAAGTTCGGTGGGATCACCAAAGATCTGGCTCAATTCGAGCGTGCGACTTATGCGGCCAAGGCCACCGCCTTGGGAGAAATCGAAGCCAGTATCGCAGCGCTTCGCAGGCTGATCGAACGCGGTGTTGAACCGGCCCGTTCGCCGCGACTGGTGGAGTTGCTGCTCCAGCAGGTCGAACTGCGCGAAAAGATCGCGGAAGAAGCCGCTGCCGGCGCAGCGCGTCCACCGGCCCCCCTCGCAGTCCCCCCTGACGCCACGTTCCGCGACCGCCCC
>CAZJZO010000226.1:0-3015 GCA_964550495.1 uncultured Porphyrobacter sp.
CGGTCCGTTGCGGGCCGCCCTTTGTCGGTGGGGCTTGCTATTCCTTTTCGTCATTGCGAGGAGCGCAGCGAAGAAGCAATCCAGCTCCGGAACTGGATTGCCGCGCCACCTTGCGGTGGCTCGCAATGACGAAAACTAGGGGCTGTCCTTGAAATGCGCTTATCGATGTTTGCCGCTGCTGCCGTTCTCTTCGCAACTCCAGCCATGGCCGATGACCACGTGACAACCGAATCCGAACTGACATTCGAGCGCGTTTATGCATCGCCATCACTCAATGGCCCCGCTCCGCGACAGGCGAAGCTGTCGCCCGATGGCCGTTATCTTACGCTGTTGCGCAACCGCGACGACGAACGCGAGCGCTACGACCTGTGGGGTTTCGACATCACCACCAATGAGTGGAGCATGCTCGTCGATAGCGAGGCGATCGGCACTGGACGCGAGCTCTCCGAAGACGAGAAGATGCAGCGCGAACGCGCGCGGGTCGGCAACCTGAAGGGCATCATCAGCTATCAATGGGCCAGCGACGGCTCGGGCGTGCTGGTGCCGCTCGATGGCGATCTCTACTTCGCCCGTCTCGATGGCGAAGTCACGCGTCTGACCGACACCGAGGAAAGCGAGCTCAACCCGAAGCTTTCGAGCAAGGCGGGCTTTGTCTCATTCATTCGCGATCGCCAGCTGTGGGTCGGGGCGCTGGGTGAGGAACCCGCGCCAATCACGCCCAGGGAAGGCGACACGATCCGCTGGGGCGAGGCCGAATTCGTCGCGCAGGAAGAGATGAGCCGCCTTACCGGCTATTGGTGGGGTCCAAACGACCAGCGTATCGCGGTCCAACGCACCGACGAAAGCCCGGTCGGGATCGTCACTCGCGCAGCGATCGGTGCAACTGGCACGAGAGTTTTCGACCAGCGTTATCCGGTTGCGGGCAGCGACAACGCGCTCGTCGAATTGTTTGTCATGGATCCCGACGGCGGGAACAGGGTGAAGGTCGATCTCGGCGAGGAAACCGACATATACATCGCCCGCGTCGACTGGGGCGCGGACGATTTTCTCTACGTCCAGCGCCAGAACCGCGAGCAAACCGTGCTCGACATGCTCAAGGTCGATCCTGCGACAGGCGAGAGCGAGGTCTGGTTTACCGAGAATGCGGCGCGGGAGGATTACTGGATCAACCTCAGCGACAACTACAAATTCCTCAAGGATGGCAGCCTACTCTGGTGGTCGGAGCGTAACGGTTTTGGCCAGTTCTATCGTTTCGACGGCAGCGAATGGACCAAGCTCACGGATTTGCCTCGCCAGCATACGGCTCTTGTCGGCGTGAACGAGAGCGAGGGGGAGTTCTACTACGAGGCTGTGAGCGGCATCCTGACCACGCAGATCTATCGCGGGAGCCTCAGCCGAGTGGCACGTCCTGCGTTGCTGACCGATGGGGAGTACACCAATTCGGCGACAATGGATCGGTCAGGCAATCTGTTGCTGGTGTCACGGTCAAAGACCGACCAACCTCCCCAAAGCTATCTCGCCGAGCGCAACGGGCAGCGCGTGACCTGGGTTGAGGAAAACGCGCTCGACGAAGATCATCCTTACACACCGTTCCTGCTGAGCCATGTAGAACCGGAATATGGGACGATCGATGCCGAGGATGGCACCGAGCTGCATTACATGATGCTCAAGCCGCAGATCGAGCCGGGCAAGACCTACCCGGTGTTCTACTATCACTATTCCGGTCCTGGACCGCAGATTGTCGACAAAGGCTGGGGCGGCGCGCTGGCGCAGGCGATCGTGGACAAGGGTTACATCTACTTTGCGCTCGACAACCGCGGCACCGCCAATCGCGGTGTCGATTTCGAACAGCCGCTTTACCGCGCCATGGGCGGGGTCGAAGTGCGCGACCAGAAGAAGGGTGCGGAATTCCTCAAGACGCTCGAATTCGTCGATCCGGACAAGATTGCGCTCTATGGCTGGTCCTACGGCGGCTACATGACGCTCAAGCAGTTGCAGGCCGATCCAGGCCTTTACGCGGCGGGCGTGTCAGGCGCGCCGGTGACCAAGTGGGAGCTGTACGACACGCATTATACCGAGCGCTATATGGGCGACCCGCGCGAAGTTCCCGAAGCCTATCAGACCGCCAGCGCGATCCCCGATGCGACGAAGATCAGCGATCCGCTGCTGCTGATCCATGGCATGGCGGACGACAATGTGGTGTTCGAGAATTCCTCCGAACTGATCAGTGTCTTGCAGGAAGGCAATGTGCCCTTCGAGATGATGCTCTATCCGGGCTACACGCACCGCGTGGCCGGCGAGAACATCTCTCCGCATCTCTGGAACACGATCTTCCGGTTCCTCGAAGCGAACGGCGTCACGCCGCCGGAGTGAGCCATTCGAGCGCTTTCGCTGCGACTTCGCTGGGCGCTTCGACCTGCGGGTAGTGGCCAACGGTTGGCAACAGGTGGTGCCGAGCGTTCGGCACGACTTCGCGCCACTTGTCATAGGCGTGCCGACCCGACACCGGGTCGAGCGCGCCGTTGATCAGACCGATCCTGTCTTGCGCGCTTACAAGCGCCGTCTCCCACCGATCTTTATGGGTCACGCGATCGGCGATGTAGTGGAGCAGCTTGTGGGTGATCCGATTGCCCGATTTGTGGCTGATGAACTCCCAGAACTCGTCCAGTTCCGCGTCGGTTGGTTGAGTTTCCGGACCGAAAACTTCGGAAAAGCTCTTTCCGAAGCTCTTGCGGCTCATCAGCAGCCCGACGAGGAACCCGAGCGGTGACACGCCGAGCTTCTGGATCGGGCGTGGACGGTGCTGGTCGGGGAAGATACCGCCATTGAGGAACACCATCTGTCCAAGCCCCGCGGCTCCCGATCGATCAAGATTCCGCGCCAGCAGCTCCTGTCCGACAGACACGCCGTAATCGTGCACCAGCGCATCGAATTCAGCGATTCCGAGATGCGCCAGCAAGGCTTCATGCAGGTCCGTCTGGCGATGGATCGAGTATCCTGAGCGCGGTTTGTCCG
>CAZJZO010000227.1:0-2974 GCA_964550495.1 uncultured Porphyrobacter sp.
CGAGATGTTCTTCTGAACGGGTTGGGCGCAAGATGCAGGTGCATCCTCGAATTGCAGCGCTGCGAAGCGATCCGGCTTCGCAGCGCTCGCAGCGGAACGCTCACGTGGAGGCTGTTGCGCGGTGGCGTGGTCAGAAGCTGACCCGGGAAATTGCTTCGGACCTGTCTCACTATGCTGCCGGCCTGCCGTTGGCGGAATGCAAGACGATTGGCGGACTGCTCGGCGACCACATGCTGGCGCTCGAGTGGGTTGCGCAATGGTACACGCCGCTGCTCTTCGCTTACCGGCAAGACGATCTGGGTGAGGCGCCATTTCGCGCCAACTGCACCGAAGCGTGCGCGACCGTCCAACTACTTGCCAGCGGCAACGCGACCCTCAATCTCACCGCCTACGGCCCGATCGAAAGCCCGAGAACACCCCAGTCTGCATTGTTGGTCGACCGCGAGAGCGTTGAATTGCTGCTGGAAGGTGAGGTTCACGCATTGCTGCAACACAAGGCCGAGCGCAATCTTCGCAAATCTCGACTTCAGTCGGCTGAAATCACCCTTCGTGCTGGCGAAACAATCTCGTTGTCTCGCGACAGCGCGAGACATTTCATTCAAAGCAACCGTTCATGCTTGGTCCTCCAGCTAGCCCGCAGTGCGAAAGTCCCACGACCTACGCGCAAGGTGCGTCTTGCGGACGGACAGGTGCTCAAGAGTGCAAGCGGCGACAAACAGGCGAGCCGCGATCTCATGGCGCTGGCCGTGCTGGGTGTGGCGGATGATGAACGATCTGCGCAGCTCTTTTCGGATATCGCGTTGGATACGGCGCGTGACCCGGAAGTCCGGTGGGAAGCGGTCCGCCAGTTGCTCGCAAAGGATGTCGTCGCTGGCATTCGCTTGATCGACCAATTGTCGGGCAGTTCATGCGAAGTCCTTTCCGGAGCAGCAAAAAGTTTGAACCGCCAACTTCAGGCTTTGCCGCTCCGACCAGCACCCAATCAGAACGAGGCTGCATGATGCCACAGGTCTTTGAATGCGCCGATACGAGTCATTGCGCCCTATCAGAGGCAATAGAAGCGCTGGCGGAGCTGGACTTTGACCCAACATGTGAAGAGCGACTGGCAACAGCCGTTCAATGGCTTCGCCGCCTTGGCAACAATCGGACATTCCTCGCCGACCTCTTGATCGATCAGCTTTCTGGCCGGCGCAGCGCGAATGCCGGGATCGACAGTGCATACGGGCCCCAGGCCATCGTGCTGAGCCCGCGTTGTCAGGGTTCGACGGGTGGGATGTTTCTCCGCGCCAATATCTGGCCGTCCGAGCAGGATCTTTGTTTCAGGACCAGCGGCGCGCGAAGCTTTGTTTACGATGTCCCGCACGATCACGATTTCTCGTTCCTGACCTGCGGATATCTTGGGCCGGGGTATCGCAGCGACTACTACGAATACGACTATGATCGGGTGGCAGGCTATGCGGGCGAACCGGTCGATCTCACATTCATCGAGCGCAGTGCCCTGCACGAAGGCAAACTGATGTTGTATCGGCGTCACCTCGATATCCATCGTCAGGTTCCGCCGGAGAGCCTCTCAGTTTCACTAAACGTGATGCATATCGATCCCGCGCAGAACTGGTTCGATCAATACGGATTTGATCTGGAACGACAGGAGGTGAGCCGGGTTCTCAGCCCGAATGCCAGCGAGGCTTTCTTGAGGGTTGCGGTCGCCACAGGTTCTGACGACGCCCTGGATTTTGCCGAATGGGTTGGCTCGCAGCATCCCAGTGATCGGTTGCGATTAGCCAGCTTTGAGGCGAGGGCCGGGATATGCTGCGACAGCGACAGTCGGGACGCAATATGGCGAGACGCAGAGGGCGGTGGTAGCCGTCTGTTGGCAACTGTTGCGGCGAAGCGACGGCGAATGTTGGCCGGAATTCCGAGCTAACCGAAGGCCCCATCGAAATAGGCGAAAGCCAAAAAGGCGATCACGAAGACAACCATGAGGATCAGACAGCCAGTTTGAACTTTTCTTGGAAGCAGCGAGAAGAAATCAAGCTCCAACGCCTTCGTTCTCGTCAAATCACGCCGCCCGCGAGACGATCTATCGCCCCTTGCAGAATGACCGCCGCGGCGTGGCTGTCAATCGCTTCGGCTCGCTTGGCACGGCTCATATCCTGCCCGATCATCGCTGCTTCCGCGCTTTGGCTTGACCATCGTTCGTCCCACAGCAGCACCGGAAGATTGAAAGCGTCCACCAGATTTCGCGCAAAGGCTCTGCTGGCTTGCGCGCGCGGGCCTTCGCTGCCGTCCATATTGCGCGGCAATCCGATTACGACACCCTTGATCGCTCTCGATTCGATCAGTTCGGCCAGCCGACCCTTGTCCCGGCTCCACTTGCCCCGCACCAAAGTTTTGCCATTCGTCGCGAACCGCCAACCAGCGTCGCAGGTTGCAGTGCCGATTGTCTTGGTGCCGAGATCGAGACCGAGCAGCACGCCGCCATCGGGCAACGCTTCACCAAATTCGCTGGCGGCCTCGGCGATCAGTTTTCCGCGCCCATGCCGGTCACACGCCGAATAACGTCGGCTTGCACGTTCGCCCAGAACATCGGGATGTCATAAACGTGGTAGTCGTTGCCCGGGAGCACATATTGGCCGAGGTCGGGCGGATCGCCGATCAACAGAATTCCGCGCGGATCGCAGCGAGCCGGAATGGCATCCGGCACAAGCTCGCCATTCGTCAGATCATCTTCCGGCACCAACGTCCCCAGATTGGCGCTGGCAGGTGCCTCTCCGCCGCGCATGCCTGTCAGCGGGTTGGTGCAGAGTATCGGGCTATCGCCGCGCGGTTCGCCATTCAATCCGATCGATCGGCGATAATAGGCCTGGACCTGAGACGGGTCGGCAGGTTCCGCATAGCTCGCCCAGCTCTGGATGCAGCGACTCTGGTCTGGAGAGGTGCATGCGGGCAGACCCATCGAAGGCAAGTCGTGGGT
>CAZJZO010000228.1:0-2881 GCA_964550495.1 uncultured Porphyrobacter sp.
CGCATCACCGACAGCGCCTTCAACGAGGGCGAACACGCGAGATAGCCTTCCCGGGCTCCGAGCCCCCGCACGCCCGCCGACTGGTGGGCTTCAGCCGGTAGAAGGCGCCGCATCCCGCGTCGCCCGAACACCGGAGATCAATCATGACTCAGATCCAGCTTTCCGATGCCCAAGCCGTCATCCTCTCCACCGCTTGCTCGCGGGAAGACGGGGACGTATTTCCCGTCACCGCCGGCCTCAAGGGTGGCGCCGTCGGCAATGTCTGCAAGAGCCTCCTCAAGCACGGGATGATCGAGGAAATCGAAGCCACCGATCTCAACACCGTCTGGCGGCACGATGAGGAACGCGGCCCGATCACGCTGCGCGCCACGCCGATGGCCTATGATGTCCTCGGGATCACCGACGGGCCGATCAACGCTGTGCCAGCTGAAACCAGCATGGCACCAACCCAGCGCCGCAAGGGCACCAAGCAGGCCATGCTGATCGAGATGCTCCGCGCCGAAGGCGGCGCGACAATCGACGAGATCGGCGCAGCCACCGGCTGGCAGCCACACACGGTGCGCGGCGCCATGTCAGGCGCCCTCAAGAAGAAGCTCGGGCTCGCGGTCAAGTCTGAGAAGGTCGAGGGTCGAGGGCGGGTCTACAGCCTGCCTCGCGATTGATCTTTTCGCACTATCAAGTTTTGAGCGCCGCCGTCTCTCGAAGCGGCGGCGCTTCTTTGTACTCCGCGAATCCGGATCGCCTCAAATAGCCGTCGCAGGACGAACGACCGCGCGATGCTGACAACCGTGAACAGCGCGCCGATCTTCAGGTTCTGCGCTAGCGTCGTGTGCAGCCCGAACACCGGGAAGATCAGGATCTGCGTGACCACCGCGACGCCGTAGCCGACGGCAACGTTGGCGATGGCCTCGACCAAAGACATGGCCCGCGATTGCTTCATGCGACCGGCTCATCCATCGGCCAGCAGCTCAGATGCCGTAATGGGGCTCGGCGCGAGTCGGCACCGTTTCGGTGCTCCGAGGTGTGGTCAGGCATCTTGATGGCTGTCGTTGGGTGAGGTGTCGTTGTCCCTGACACGGCTGGCGTGTCGACGGGGTCGGGCCGCGAGGCGCGCCCCAATTCCCTGGTCAGGAAGAAGGACAACGACATGGATCTGTTTATTGCTCTCGATGTGTCTCTGGCAAGCACGGCGCTCTGCGCCCTGAATGCGCACGGGAAGGTGGTGAAGGAGGCGAAGGTCGACAGCGAGCCGGCGGCGCTGATCGCGATCTTGCGGACGCTCCCGGGCAACATCGTGGCGGTCGGTCTTGAAGCCGGTCCCCTTTCGCAATGGCTGCATCGGCATTTGTCCGAAGCGGGTCTCCCGGTCGTCCTGCTGGAAACCCGGCAGGTGAAGGGCGCGCTGAAGGCGATGCCGATCAAGACCGATCGCCGGGACGCGGAAGGGATCGCCCGTCTCTTGCAGATGGGCTGGTTCCGGTCAGTCCATTGCAAATCCGTTTCGGCGCAGGAGATGAGGGCGGTCCTGAGTGCCCGGAAGATGCTCCAGCAGGCGCTGATCGACCTTGAGCTTTCGCTCCGCGGGGTGCTGCGCAATTTCGGCCTCAAGATGGGGGCGGTGACAAAGCTGCGTTTCGAGGCCCGCGTCCGCGAGCTGGTTGACGGCAACCTGATGCTGGAACGGACCGCGGCGCCGGTCCTGCGCGCGCGCCAGGAACTGCGCACGGAACTTGCCGGGCTGGAAAAGCTGTTGCGCGATCTGGCCAGGACCGATCCCGACTGCCGGTTGATGATGACGATGCCGGGTGTCGGCGCGGTGGTGGCCCTGACGATGCGTTCGGCGGTCGACGATCCTTCGCGGTTTCGCTCGTCGAAGGATATCGGCCCCTGGGCGGGCCTGACTCCACGACGCAACCAGTCCGGCGAACGCGATGTCGTCGGACAGATCACCTGCGCCGGAGATGCTGCCTTGCGAACGGCGCTCTATCAGGCGGCAAACGCGGTACTCTGCCGCAGCGCGCCAAGCTGGCTCAAGTCCTGGGCGCTGCGGGTTGCAGAGCGTCGCGGCAGAAAGCGCGCCACCGTTGCGTTGGCGCGGCGGATCGGCGTGGTGCTGCATCGCATGTGGCGGGACGGAACTGAATTCCGCTTCACCCGCGACGAGGCCATGACGGCGATGACGCCCCGGGCCTGCTGACGCCGGACGCCGATTCGCCCCTGACAAGATCGAGATCAGGAGGAACAGGCCGGGCGCGACCGCCACGGCTTGCCGAGGTCCCGACCGGGACGCGGTTCCCGACGATGCCGCCTGGCGGCTTGCATCCGGACCCTGTCCGAGAGCGCAGTTCAGATTGGCACGCGGGAATCGCATTTGAACCAGGCATGGAGAGGCGGCCATCTGCGCCGACCTCGGATGGAAGCGACATCCCGCGCCGGGAACGACCCTTCGGCATTCCGGAAGCATCAGGCACAAGTCGAACCACATCGACATCGACGGACCGAGTTGGCGCTGGCAGCGCTTCGATCCATGAAGTCTCAGCGCTGCCAGCGCCAATGCCCGCGAACCTTCAACCGTTTCGCGAACGTCCTTTGTTGCGGCATCGCGCTTGACTACTCCCGCCCCATTATGGAAGCCGCAAGAGTTCGAAGCGCATGCGCGGCAACCAGCGGGACCACTCCGTTGCCACAGAGCCGAAGCCGGTCCACCCGATGGGCCAGCCCATCAGCGCCTCGACGAACAGCGGGTTCAAGGTCCGGGGTATGTCGAAGGAAGGTGCGCCAGCCGTCGGCGTCACCAGGACCTGGCGGCCAAGCAGCCCGTTCACCGGTGTGTTCGTGAGGCTCGTCGCCCCGTCCTTGTGATCGCGTGCCGTCGGCGTCA
>CAZJZO010000229.1:0-2803 GCA_964550495.1 uncultured Porphyrobacter sp.
ATGGAGCAGAACCCGCAGAAGCGCGGCGTCTGCACCCGCGTCTACACCACGACGCCGAAGAAGCCGAACTCGGCACTGCGTAAGGTTGCCAAGGTGCGCCTGACGAACCAGCGCGAAGTCATCTCCTACATCCCGGGCGAAGGCCACAACCTGCAGGAGCACTCGGTTGTGCTGATCCGCGGCGGCCGTGTGCGCGACCTTCCCGGTGTGCGCTACCACGTCCTGCGCGGCGTGCTCGACACGCAAGGTGTGAAGGACCGCAAGCAGTCCCGTTCGAAGTACGGCGCCAAGCGGCCTAAATGATGGGTGCGCTTCAGGCATCCGCCTGAAGCTACGGCACCGGCCCGCTCCCCCACCCTTCCACCCGGAAATTTTCCTCAAGGGCAGAAGGGTGGGGGAGCAGACCGGAGCCGGAATAGAGTTTCAACGCGGGTCCAGACCTCTTCCCCGCCCTTTCGCCCACAAGGGTATCCTCCGGGTGGAAGGGCGGGGGAGAGGGCTGGAACCGCCAAGGCGAACCGGATGGTTCGCCGCACTCCGAAGGAGTTAGAGAAAATGTCACGTCGTCGTCAGCCGCCTAAGCGGGAAATCCTGCCTGATCCCAAGTTCGGTGATCAGGTGCTGTCGAAATTCATGAACAACCTGATGCTGGACGGTAAGAAGGCCGTTGCTGAAGGGATCGTCTACAGCGCGCTCGATACGGTGGAGGCCAAGGCCAAGACCGATCCGGTGCAGCTGTTCCACGAAGCGCTCAACAATGTGAAGCCGCAGGTCGAAGCCCGCAGCCGCCGTGTGGGTGGTGCGACCTATCAGGTGCCGGTAGAGGTTCGTCCTGAGCGTGCTCAGGCGCTGGCCATTCGCTGGCTGATCGGTGCGGCTCGCGGTCGCCCCGAAACCACCATGAGCGCACGCCTTTCGGGTGAGCTTATGGATGCCGCAAACAACCGCGGCAACGCCGTCAAGAAGCGCGAAGACACGCACCGCATGGCCGATGCGAACCGCGCTTTCTCGCACTATCGTTGGTAAGGACTGTGGATCAGGCGTTGGCCAAGTCTTTCGCCTGTCACAATCGTCACTATATGGGGGCCGAACCGCTTGAGGTAGCGGCCCCCACAGACGCTTAAGGAAATTATTATGGCCCGCGATTATCCGCTGGAGCGCTATCGCAATATCGGCATCATGGCGCACATCGATGCTGGCAAGACCACGACCACCGAGCGTATCCTCTATTACACCGGCAAGTCCTACAAGATCGGCGAAGTGCACGATGGCGCTGCGACGATGGACTGGATGGAGCAGGAGCAGGAGCGCGGGATCACGATCACGTCGGCTGCGACCACGTGCTTCTGGAACCCGGAAGATCCTGACATGGACCCGATGTCGGATCCCAAGGATCTGCGCGCGAACACTGACAAGCACCGCATCAACATCATCGACACCCCCGGCCACGTTGACTTCACGATTGAAGTTGAGCGTTCGCTGCGTGTGCTCGACGGCGCGGTGGCCTGCTTTGACGGCGTTGCCGGCGTTGAGCCGCAGTCTGAAACCGTTTGGCGCCAGGCTGACAAGTACAACGTGCCGCGTATGTGCTTCATCAACAAGCTCGACCGCACCGGCGCAGACTTCAAGTATTGCGTTCAGTCGATCATCGATCGTCTGGGGGCAACGCCTGCTGTTCTGTACCTGCCGATCGGCATGGAATCGAACCTGGTTGGCCTTGTCGACCTCGTGAACCAGCGTGCGATCACCTGGAAGAACGAAGATCTGGGCGCTGAATATGCCTTCGGCCCGATCCCTGATGACATGGCTGACGAAGCCGCTGAGTATCGCGAAAAGCTGATCGAGCTTGCTGTTGAGCAGGACGATGACGCGATGGAAGCGTATCTTGAAGGCGAAGAGCCGACCGCTGCAAAGCTCAAGGCTCTGATCCGTCAGGGCACGCTTAATCAGGCGTTTGTTCCGGTCCTGTGTGGTTCGGCGTTCAAGAACAAGGGCGTTCAGCCGCTGCTCGACGCTGTGATCGACTACATGCCGTCGCCGCTCGACGTTGCTGCCATTAAGGGCATTCTGCCTGATGGGGAAACCGAAGCAGAGCGTCCCTCGTCGGATGACGAGCCGTTCTCGGCGCTGGCGTTCAAGATCATGAACGACCCGTTTGTCGGTTCGCTGACCTTTACCCGCATCTATTCGGGCAAGCTCGAAAAGGGCTCGGTCCTGAACTCGGTGAAGGACAAGAAGGAAAAGATCGGCCGTATGCTTCTCATGCACTCGAACGAGCGTGAGGACATTGATGAGGCGTTTGCTGGCGATATCGTTGCAATTGCGGGCCTGAAGGAAACCACCACCGGTGATACCCTTTGCGCCCCGTCTGCACCGATCATCCTTGAGCGCATGGAGTTCCCCGATCCGGTTATCGAGCTCAGCGTTGAGCCGAAGACCAAGGCTGACCAGGAAAAGATGGGCGTTGCGCTCAACCGTCTGGCTGCCGAGGACCCCTCCTTCCGCGTTTCGACCGATCACGAATCGGGTCAGACGATCATCAAGGGCATGGGCGAGCTTCACCTCGACATTCTGGTTGATCGCATGAAGCGTGAGTTCAAGGTCGAAGCGAATGTGGGTGCGCCGCAGGTGGCTTACCGTGAATCGCTCGCCCGCGAAGTTGAGCTGACTTACACCCACAAGAAACAGTCGGGTGGTTCGGGTCAGTTCGGTGAAGCCAAGGTTGTCGTCACCCCCGGTGAACGCGGTCAGGGCATCATCTTCGAAGACGAGATCAAGGGCGGTAACATTCCGCGCGAATACA
>CAZJZO010000230.1:0-2775 GCA_964550495.1 uncultured Porphyrobacter sp.
GCCGAGGTCCGAGCCTGCTGGTGGCAGACCGCGCCCGGATCAACAAACGTGGTCAGGCGGTGGCATCGCGCTCAAAGACCGGCCGTAATCAAGTCACTGCGCCGATCTTCCTGCTGGTCCCGCAGGCCAAGTTGCCGAAGCGGCTGGACCTCGACCGCGATGCTGAGCGAGCGCTTGATGGCGTGCCGGGGCTGATTGTAGCGAAATGGGTGGATGGCAGAACCAGATGATCACCCAACGTGGACCGTTACGTCGTAGCCGAGAGATTTCAGAGACTTCGACGTTCTCCCATTCCGAGGTGGGAAGCGATCCGGCAGTGCCCAACCGACAAGTTCTCCCAATGCGCTTACGCCCAGTCCTTCGATTTTCCACTTCGGATCATGAACGGCAGTCCAGAGCCGCTCCGGCAACTGGGCCTCCGGACCGCCGTACAGGATGAACTTCAGAAGCTGTTTCACGTCGTTGCCTCCGGCGGACTTGTCGCCCCATATCCGCTCCGACAGCGCATCGACTTTTTCGGGTATAGTGTACTTCGTCCCATCCTCTCGAAGACCGACCGCCTTGTTGGCTACGCGTCGCGCGTAGTCCTTGATTGAATGGATGCCCATGCAGATCTCGCAAAAGTTCACATAGTCCATTTCTTCGATGGCGTCGGCGGTAAGTGCTTCGCGCAGCATCGGCGCGGTGGAATTCAACATGACATCTTCTTCCGATGGGGCCGTGGGCAGGCTGCGCCACCAATTGATGGCTTCTGCGAGCGCAGCATCGGGCTTCTGCTTGTTCTGCTCAAAATGCTCGGCATAAAGGGCTCTGCGTCCGTCGAAAGTGCGCTGGTAATAATGTGCGTGAAGGAACTGATCGCCCTGAGCGCCTGCGGGGGCATCGGCTTTGATCCAGGAGGGTCTGTTCTCAGGTTTGCTGACCAAGTTCCCGATGTCGCGGAGCTGTTGGAGGGTTGAGTGCCATTCTTCGAGGAATGTCTCGCGTCGGCGGTCTGTAGCTTTTTTCTTTCCCGTTTGAACGAGCCCGGACCACTTGTTGAAACTCGGGCTGTTCCAAAACTCCTCGGACGGTGGCTCTGAGCTTGCAATCTGCTTTGCGCGCTTCTGCATGACGGCGAGCAACTCGTCCGTCAGCGGGGTTGAGTTGCGATCAAGTACGTCGAAAAGGTCCAGGATATCTGCCGCCATGTCGTCAGTGATCTCGGATTCGGGAAAGAAGCAGCCGGCCTCAACGTTCTTGTACCACGCACTGGCAGTGAGGTTTGCGGAGCCGATGTAGAGACCGTACTCGCGCCACCAGATTACCTTCGCATGGTGATGCTGAACGAGGCGGCATTGGAAACGAGCAGACCTACGCGAAAGAAAAGCAGAGAGGACGGACGGCTTGACGGCCACGCCCTGATCGAGACGGCCGTAGAATTTGAGCGGGATGCCATTGTTCCAGCACCAATCGAACAGCAGGTCCATTTCTGTGGCGTAAGCGACAGCTGCTAGAACTTCTTGGGTTTCGGCGGCGGCGTTCAGAGTGATGTTAGTGAGATAGTTCCCGTTAATGCCGCCCATCATCAGTTGCATAGTCGTCTCGCGAAATCGAATTGGTTTTCGACACCTTAGACGAATTCAGGAACATGCCCACCCCACGCGAAACCATCCTCGCTGCGCTGCACGCACGGCTCTCGGCGTTGGCCGCCACCGCCCTGCGCGGTGAGGTGCTGCCCGAGCGCGTGTCGTACGAGGGACTGCTTATCATACGGGATGGCGAGCCGGGGGAGCCGGAAGTGACCCTCTCGCCTCTCGCCTACCACTACGAGCATCGGGCGGAGATCGAGGCGGTTGTCCAGGGTGATGACCGCGATGAACTGTTCGATAATCTCTGCGCTAGCGTTGGCGCGACGCTCGCCGCTGACCGAACGCTGGGCGGGCTCTGCGACTGGGTCGAGGCCGAAGCGCCACGGCCAGTCGATCTGCCCATAGAGGGCGCGGCCAGCCTGAAGGCGGCGGTTATTCCGGTCGTTTTGCACTATTCCACGGCTGACCCACTCAGCTGATCCCGAGAACCCGAGGAGAACACAATGGCACGAGCCCAAGGGGCGCGGGCGCAGATGGCGCTTGCGTTCGAGACAACCTATGGAACGCCCCCCGTGGGCGGCTTCACGAAGATGCCCTTCGCCAGCACCTCGCTGGGGGCGGAGCAGCCGCTGCTGAATTCGGAACTTCTGGGCTACGGCCGTGATCCGCTGGCACCGATCAAGGATGCAGTGACGGCCGATGGCGACGTCGTGGTGCCGCTCGATGCGGAAGCTTTCGGGTTCTGGCTGAAGGCAGCCTTTGGTGACCCAACCACGACCGGCACCGGCCCCTGGACGCACGAGTTTCAGTCTGGGTCCTGGACGCTGCCCAGCATGTCCATCGAGACCGGCATGCCCGAGGTGCCACGCTATGCGATGTATTCCGGCTGCGTGCTCGACCAGATCAATTGGCAGATGCAGCGTTCAGGGCTGCTGACCGCGACGGCGCGGCTGGTGGCGCAGGGCGAGACCGTGGGCACGACGACCAGCGCCGGGACGCCAGCTGCTCTTGAATTGCGCCGCTTTGGCCATTTCAACGGCGCCATCCCGCGCAACGGATCGGCGCTCGGCAACGTCGATGAGCAGACCGCTTTCGGCACCCTCGTGGATAGCCTCGTGCAGCGGGCGCAGTCCGGGACGATGCGATGTCGGAAGCGGCGGCGCGCGCGCGGGTCGAAGCCTGGCTCGCTCCGATCTCCGACGCG
>CAZJZO010000231.1:0-2722 GCA_964550495.1 uncultured Porphyrobacter sp.
AAGTTGGTTTTCAGTTGCCCTTCAGCCCATCCACCACTGGTATGGGCAGTGCGGCAGGTATCCGAGCGCGGCGTAGAGGCTGGGGACCGGTTCAGGCGCGGGCTCGGAGTTCTCGGTATCGTTGTCGTTGGCGCAGCTTTCCGTGGGCTCTGAAACGGCAAGGCACGGAATGTCTGCCGACCGGTTCGTGCACGGCGAATTTGCGGACATCGGCAATGCCGGCGTCTCTTGCGTCGGGCTGTTCATGGCTGGAGCCTTTCTTTGGACAGTGGCGCCTCGGGCGGCTTTGGGGCCACCGCCGCCCTGACGACGGTGGCCCCGCGCTTCGCGCCAACAGGAGGTGTCAGTTCGCGAAGCGGAACTGGACTTTGCCTACGGCCTCTCCGTTCGAGTAACCGCCGCTGAAGCCGAAGCTCCACTGGTCGCTGGCTCGTACAGTCGCTGTTGCGCCGAAACCGACTTCGCCATTCACGAAGCTGAAGCCGCCGCTGATCGCGTAGCTTTCGCTGCGGTCGAGATAGGCATCGGGTATAGCGGCAACGGCCGCGAGACCGCCCTCGAGATCGCTGATCCGACGGCGATTGCTGTCGACCGCCAGGCCGAAATTCTCGAGCCTGAGATCGAAGCCGGACAGGCGCTGATCGAGCGCGCCGATCGCTTGGTTGTTGAGATCGACCGATTGCGAATTGGCGGCAATCGCAGCCTCGTTCACGGCGATCGCGGCGCTGTTAACCGTGATCGCCTGACCATTGGCTGCCACCCCTGCGGCGTTGGTGTCGATCGCACCCTGCATCGCTCCGCCGTCGCTGGCGAGATTGCCGTCGGCATCGGTGGTGATCACGCCGACAACCGCCCCTTGGGCGGACAGCGATTGCTGTGAGGTAATGCCTTCAGCGGTGTAGGTGTTGCTGGCCGTACCGAGAGCGATCTGGTTTGCGCGCGTGGTTGTGGCGTTGTTGCCGATGGCCGAGGCGTTGTCGTGCGTGGCGGTAGCCCCTTCACCCAGAGCCACCGACAGGTTCCCTCGCGCATCGGCAATGTCACCGATTGCGGTTCCGCCATTGGCGGCGAAGGATCCGGCGCCAACCGCCACCGATCCTCTGGCCGTGGCTCCGAAGCCGATCGCCGTGGCATCTTCGCCGGTCGCTTCGGCGCCGTCGCCAATGGCAGTCGAACGCGCGGCCGAGGCTACGGCATCGGTGCCTACCGCTGTGCTGTCTGCGCCGGTGCCGTTCATCTCGAGATCGGTTGCCAAACCATTTTCGAGTGCGGTGACGCGTCCATCAATGGCAGTGACATCGTCCTGGAGGTTACCCACGCGGCCACCCAGTCCGCTGAGATCGCTCTGGAGCACAGCGATATCGGCGTCGTTCGATGTCACCCTCGCGGCAACTGCGTTCAGTTCAGCAGGCGAAACGCCGCCGCCTCCGCCCATGCTTTCCAAGTCGCTGACACGGGTGTCGAGACCTGCAATATCGCCGTCGTTGGATGTGACCTGCGTCTGGACCGCAGCCAGATCGGCCGGAGAAACCCCGCCGCCTCCGCCGCCAAGACCTTCGAGAATGGTCACTCGGCTACCGAGCGAGGCGATCGCGTTGCCGTTGCCCGTGACCTGGCTCTGCAACGCGCCGCCATCGCTGGCGAGATTGCCGCTGGCATCGGTGGTCAGCACGCCGACAACCGCGCCTTGCGCATCGAGCGATCTTTGGCTGTTGATCCCGATGAAGGTGTAGGTGTGGTTGTTGCCGCCGATCGCAATCTGCGAGGCGCGAAAGGCCTCCGCACCGATACCGATTGCAACCGAGTTCGATGCACTGGCCCGCGATTGTGAACCGATCGCAATCGCACCATTTGCAGTCGCTTCTGCGGCATCGCCAATGGCGACTGTCTGGTTGCCCTCGGCAGAGGCAAGCCGGCCGAGCGCGACAGAGTTAATTCCAACTGCTTCGGCAAACGAACCATATGCCGAAGAGAAATCGCCGGTTGCAGCGGCGAACTCACCGCATTGCAGGCTGCTCGTTCCGGTTCCGCCGGTGCAAAGGCTGGTGCCGCCGCCGCTGCCGCCGCCTGCTTCCAGTGCGACGATCCGGGTGACATTGTTGTCGACTTGAGCCTGCAGCGCACCGCCGTCGCTCGCAAGATTGCCGTCTGCATCGGTGGTGACGAGGCCGACAACCGCACCTTGTGCTGCCAGCGAGTCTGCCGATGGCAGACCGGCGAAGGTGTAGGTGTTGGCCGTAGTCCCGAATACGAACTGGTTTTCGCGCGAAGTTGCCGCGTCCGCGCCCAACGCTGTCGAAAACGCAAAGCTTGCAAGGGATCTATTGCCAATTGCGGTCGCTTTTTCGGCGGTTGCATCTGCGTTATAGCCGAACGATGAGCTGTCTTCGGCGGTCGCATCCGCATTGTATCCGAATGCCGCAGTATTCATTGCGCTTGCTTCGGAAAGAGCGCCGACTGCAACACTGGCGACACCAGACGCGAACGCGTTTTCACCAATGGCGATTGCCCGGTTGCCGTTCGCTTTGGACCGTTGCCCGATGGCAACGCCAACCAAGCCACCTGCATTTGCCTGATCGCCGATCGCGACACCGAAATTGGCGTTGGCGATCGCATCATCTCCGATTGCGACGGTGGAGAGGGCGGTCGATTTTGCTTCGAACCCGAGCGCGATCGAACGAGTTCCGCTTGCCACTGCGCCGACAAAGTCGGTGTCGCCGCT
>CAZJZO010000232.1:0-2719 GCA_964550495.1 uncultured Porphyrobacter sp.
TGAGGATGCGCAGACGCAATTGGCCTGTCTGTGCGTCGAACACGGCGTTTTCAGTGCCGTTGACGAATATCCGGTTCCCGCGCATACCCATCATCCGCGTGTGCATGCTCAGCGGGTAGAGCAACCGGCCGGACCTATCGATCACGCGGTCCTGCACGATCAGCGGAATGTCGTCGACGCCATAGTCGCTCGGCAAGTCGAGGCGCTCTTCCTCGTCATCGCGAACATAGATCGGCGCGGCGAGCCCGGCATAGACCTGCGGCCCGGCTTCGCGCTCCAAGTGCGAATGATACCAGTAGAGCGAGGCCCGCTGGCGAACTTCGAAAGAGGGACTCCAGCCTTCGCCGGGACGGATCAACTGATGCGGTCCGCCATCGGCTGCGGCAGGAAGTTCGAAACCATGCCAATGGACCGTAGCGCCTTCGGCCAGCTTGTTGTCGATATGGAACCGCACCCGCTCGCCCCGGCGCATTTCCAGCGTCGGTCCCAGATAGGGTGCGTCGATGCCGATGGTGGGCGAAGCAACACCGGGGACGAATTCCTTCTGGCTTGGGGTCAAAGACAGGCGGAAAACCCGCGCGCCCTGCTCCATCTCGCCACTCTGCAAGGGCGGTATAGCGAGCGGATTAGACCCCGGAGTGCTGTCCAGTATCGATGCGTCTTGCGCTTTGCATCCCGAAAGCGGGGACGCGACAAAGCCTGCAGCAGCAAAACCAGCGCTTTTGATCAGTCCGCGGCGGTCCACGGGGAATGCCTGGGTGATGCGCGGTATCCGGATCATACACCTCCTGTTTCGCGATGGGCGGCACCAAGTTTGCCCGGCACCACCCAACCGATTTACTGTTTCGTGATCGACGTGATCACATTGCCTTCAGAACCAGTACGAAATTCAAAGGTAATTCCCTCACCGACGCTTACTTCGCTGCGCAGTTGTTCATCGGCTTCAAACGCCATGGTCATCGCAGGCCACTCGATCGCTGGGACCGGACCGTGGTCGACGGTTATCGTGCCCGCTTCGGCATCGATTGCAGTAACCGTGCCTTCTGCGCTGGCGGTTTGTATTTCGCTGCCAGGTTCCATCATCGGCATCTCTTCGCCGTCCATCATTATTTCATTCTCTGCCATTGGCATGTCGTTCATCTCGGCAGTGTCCTGGCCAGAATCGCAGGCCGCCAGCGCCAGCGAGAGGGCCAGTAGGCTCATGAGGGTTGTGGTACGCATTCTTCTTCTCCTTGGGGTTGGGTTGGCCGTTCGGGCCGGGGGCGCCGCATCAACAAATATGCGGCGGGGATAACGAACATCGAAAGCAGCGGCGCGGTGATCATGCCGCCCACCATCGGCGCGGCGATGCGGCTCATGACCTCCGAACCTGCGCCGGTTCCGATGAGTATAGGGAAGAGACCGGCAAGAATGACGGCCACGGTCATCGCCTTGGGACGCACGCGCAGAAGAGCACCCTCCCGGATGGCTTCGCCCACGCCGTCCGCATCGAGGGCACCGCTGCGCCGGGCCAGTGCAGACTTGAGGTAGATCAGCATGATGACGCCAAACTCGGCAGACACACCGGCAAGCGCAATAAAACCCACCGATGTTGCGACCGATTGATTGTAACCCATTAGATAGAGCAGCCAGAAGCCGCCGGTCAGGGCGAAGGGCAGCGTGCCCATAACAAGTAGCGCTTCGTCGAAGCGGCGGAAGATCAGGTAGAGCAAAACGAAGATGATGCCGAGCGTCGCGGGAATGACGACTTGCAACCGCTCATTGGCGCGGGTGAGATATTCAAACTGGCCCGCGTAAGAGATGCTCACACCGGCAGGCAGATCGACGCCCTCTGACACCGCCGCCTGAAGATCGCTTACAACCGAAGTCAAATCGCGTCCGCGCGTGTCGACATAGACCACGCTGATGAGACGGCCTTGTTCATTCTTGAGCATGGGCGGACCATCGCTGACGCTCACCTTTGCGACCGTTCCGAGCGTGATTTGCTGGCCAGACGGGGTTAGCAAGGGCAGCGCTCGCAATTCTTCCACGCTGTCGCGGATCTCGCGCGGATAGCGGACATTGATGGGATATCGCGCTAGTCCTTCGACCGTCCGTCCGATATTTGCCCCGCCGATCGCGCCTGACACGATCTGTTGAACATCGGCGATATTCAATCCGAAACGAGCCGCAGATACCCGGTCGATGTCCACGTCGACATAGCGGCCTCCTGACAGACGCTCTGCCAAAGCGGAACTGACTCCAGGAACCTGTTTTGCGACATTCTCGACCTGCAACGCCACGCGCTCGATTTCGGCAAGGTCCTCGCCAGACACTTTCACGCCGATCGGGCTCTTGATCCCGGTCGCGAGCATGTCGATGCGGTTGCGGATCGGGGGCACCCAGACATTGGCGAGCCCCGGCACCTGCACCGCGCTGTCGAGTTCTTCCACGAGCTTCTCCGGCGTCATTCCGGGCCGCCACTCTTCGCGCGGTTTGAAGCGGATCGTTGTCTCGAACATCGTGAGTGGCGCAGGGTCGGTCGCTGTATCTGCACGTCCGGCTTTTCCGAACACGGTATCGACTTCGGGCACAGATTTGATCAGGCGGTCGGTCCGCTGAAGCAATGCGGACGCTTCACCAGGAGACAGGCCAGGCAGAGCGCTCGGCATGTAGAGGAGATCGCCTTCGTCGAGCGGCGGCAGGAATTCTCCTCCAAGGCGGGTGAACGGGACCAGCG
>CAZJZO010000233.1:0-2717 GCA_964550495.1 uncultured Porphyrobacter sp.
CCTGAGCGACAACGAAACGAACGATGTGGTCGAGTTCTACAAGAGCGGATACTTCGCCAAGCGGCAGGAAGGCACTCTGCAGGAACCGCTCTACGATGGCATCGCCGAACTGCTTGCCGCGCTGCATCGGGGCGGCTGGCAACTCGCTGTCGCCACCGGCAAGTCGGATCGCGGGCTGCAATCGGTCCTGGCGGCCCATGGCCTGACCGATCTGTTCGTGTCGTTGCAGACTGCCGACCGCCACCCCTCCAAGCCGCACCCGGCGATGCTCGAAGCGGCCTTGTTCGAGGCGGGAGCGTCCCCAAATCAAGCGGTGATGATTGGCGATACGACCTTCGATATCGATATGGCCCGCGCGGCCAATGTCCGCGCTGTGGGCGTAGCATGGGGCTATCACGAGCCGGGCGAGTTGAGCCTCGCCGGAGCGGACGCGATTGCCGATGAGGTCGCGGATCTGGAGCACCTGTTGTGACCGAACCCGTCAATCCCGAAGAAGCCCGTGCCGCTACCCGGTACCTGATCATGAACGGCGTCCGGATCGTTTCGCTCGCCGCGGTCCTGCTGGGTCTCGCAATCGCGCGCTCGGTGATCGACGCGCCCTATGCTGTGGGCGTGGCGCTGGCATTGACGGGCCTGATTGCGTTCTTCTTCGCCCCGCGACAGCTGGCCAAGAGCTGGAAGGCCAAGGATCGCGAGCAGCAGTGATGAAACGCTTCTACAGCGAAGTCGCCGTCGCCGAAACTGACGGCGGGTGGCAGGTCACACTCGACGGGCGTGGGATCAAGACGGTCAAGGGCAAGCCGCAGATCGTGCCCTATCAAGACATGGCTTATGCTCTCGCCTTCGAATGGCGGGCGCAGCAAGACACAATCGATCCTTCATCTTTCAAGCTGCGCGACATGGCGGATTACGCGATCGACGTGATCATGCCGCATCCTCATGGCGTAGCGCACAAGCTGGTTGCCTATGCGGATACCGATACGCTGCTCTACCGCGCCGACCCCGACGAGCCGCTCTACGCGCGCCAGCAGGAGGTGTGGGATCCGATCCTGACCGCGTTCGAACAGCGCGAAGAAGTCACGCTCAAGCGGGTCAGCGGGATTATGCACGCTGCACAGGACGAAGCCGCGCTGGCCAAACTGCAACTCCGGCTGGCGGCGCTCGATGCCTGTGCGCTGGCAGCACTGGAAAGCATGACCAGCCTCGCCGCCTCGCTGGTCATCGGCCTTTCGGCGCTCGAAACCTCGGGCGACCCGCGGCCTTTGTGGCGCGCCGCCAACCTCGAAGAGGATTGGCAAATCGAGCAGTGGGGTCGCGACGAAGAAGCCGAAGATCGCCGTCTCCGACGCGAAGTGGACTTCCTGTTCGCGCACCAGTTCGCGCGGCTGGCGCAAGGCGACGAATGGATACAGGGCACACGCCCGGAGTAGGAATTATCCGCCTGTTGCCGGCTCGGCTGCAATCGGAGGGGCGGTCGGCTCGATCGGGGCAATCGGCGCCCGCGCCATCCAGTCGGCCACTTCGCTCGCCACGGTATTGGCGACTCGGTTCAATGCCGGACCCACCGACGCTGCCTCGGGCAAGACACCGCTTTCGCTCGCTTCGAACCGGCGCGATTCCACCACGCCCGCCGCGCTTGTTCGAATAGCGTCAAAGCGCACGACGACTGATGAGGTCGAAGCGTCGTATCCCAGGTCGAACAGGGTTCCGCGCAAGGTCTGCGACGCCAGTTTGGGCGTGTCGTCGCTGTCGAGGACGAGCGTGTTGCCTCTCGCCCTCAGCGTCTCGCCCAGCATCCGCCGAAACAATCGCGCCGGCTTCTCGACCCAGACGGCTTCCTGAAGATAGGCGATCTCGGTCGCACTGACCGTAACCGGCACGCGCAACACATTGAGCTTGGCCGGGGTTTCGGGCGTCAGGACGGCAATCGCCCCCTCTTCTTCCGATACGCCGGTGCTAGCGCTTGATCCAGCGGGTGCGACTGCGGTGGCGTTGAGCGTCAGCAGGCTGGCTGGCGGTTCGACTCCGCCGAAACTGACGCATCCACTCAGCGCCAGGGCGGCAATACCGACGCCGCTCGTCCTAATCGCGTTCACAAGCCGATCCATCCTTAGCGCCCCTATTCCGGTTCGTAGTCGGGCAATTGCTGCCCGCCTACCAGCGATCCGACCCCCTGGCTTTCCAGCCGCTCGGTGATTGCCCGCAACGATCGGCTGGTCGTGCGCAGATCCTGCAGCGTCGCTTCGGCCGCCGGCAAAGTGGTTTCGCGCAGCGCCCGGGCTGCGGGCCGTGTATCTTCCAGCGTCGCCGCCAGCGAAGCCGCCGCCTGATTGGCCGAGGCCAGAGTTCCGCGCAGCTCGGCCGCGAGCGCAGGCCCCTCCTGGTTGAGCAATTGGTCGGTGGTCTCGGTCGCCTGTTCGAATGCGTCAAGCGCCTCGCCCGCTTCCTTCAGCGCCGCTTCAAGCTCGCTGAATGTCCCTTCCAGCCGCGGTGCAGCCTGCGCCAGTTCGTCGGTGAGCCGGTTGGTGTTGGCGAGAATACCGCTGATCTGGTCACGATTTTCTTCGCCAAGCAAGAGATTGAGATTTTCGGTCAGGGTTGCCAGCCGTTCAAGCAGCAGCGGCGCGCTGTTGAGCAGCGCGTCGAGGCCACCGCCCTTGGGCGGAATGACCGGGCGTCCTTCGGGACAGGCGGTGGTCTCGCAAGTGATCGGCGGC
>CAZJZO010000234.1:0-2684 GCA_964550495.1 uncultured Porphyrobacter sp.
CTCGAAATTGGGGTTATTCGATGCGTGCAGTCTCACCAATTGAGAGGGATTCGCAAATGGCTCGCGTGGACCGTTCAATTTTGAAACGGGGCGTCCACTCACCCTTAATCTCGGGAACCTGGCATTGGCCTTGCGTTCGATCCGCTATCGGGCAGAGTGCAAGTCATGACAAAACGACCAATGCTCGCATTCGCCCTTATCGCCTCAACCGCCCTTTCGACCATTCAAGCCCAAGAGGTATCCGAGCCCAACGACATTTCCTTCAGTCCCGGCACCGTTCCGACTTCCGAACCCGTTCAACTTCCACCTGGCGTTGAAGCCGCCGCAACGATCGAGGAAGCTCGTGCTGTCGAAGCCGCCACCTTGATCGCTGCCTATAACGAAGGGGATGTTGGTCTGAACGCGGTCATTTCGGTCTCCCCGGACATCAGCGCTCAAGTTCGCGCACAGCAGGGACGCGGACTCCTCCTCAACGCACGCACGGTTTTGGTGAAGGACAATATCGAAACGCGAGAATTGCCGACCACCGCGGGATCGCTCGCGCTCGCAAACAACCGCACCGGGCGTGATGCGCCCATGATTGCCAATCTGCGCGCAGCCGGAGGCGTGGTGATGGGCAAGACCAACCTTTCCGAATGGGCCAATATCCGTTCGAACGATTCGACCAGCGGATGGAGCGCGGTCGGTGGGTTGACGCGCAACCCGTTCGCAACCGACCGCAACAGCTGCGGATCGTCATCGGGCAGCGGCGCGGCGGTCGCCGCCGGATTTGCCTGGGCCGCGATCGGGACGGAAACCAACGGCTCGATCACCTGCCCGGCCTCGATCAACGGCATTGTCGGATTCAAACCGAGCGTCGGGCTCGTCAGCCGCACCCATGTCGTTCCGATTTCCTCGACGCAGGACACCGCTGGGCCAATGACCAAGTCCGTTTACGATGCGGCGCTGTTGCTCAGTGCGATCGCAGGCGAAGACCCCGCCGATGCCGCGACCGTCGATGTCCCGCGCATTCAGGATTACACTCAGGGTCTGTCGGAGTATTCGCTCGAAGGTGTTCGCATCGGGGTGATGCGTAACCAGATCGGCAACCGTGACGATGTTGAGGCAGTGTTTGGAACCGCGCTCGAAGATCTGGAGCGCGCTGGAGCCGTGCTGGTCGACATCGAATTCGAAATCAACAACGAGATCTGGGATGACAGCTTCACGATATTGCTGTTCGAACTGCGCGAGGAAATGGGCAAATATCTGCGCTCAATCCCCGAGATGGAAAGCGGGAACACCCCCCGCAGCCTCGCTGACCTGATCGAGTTCAACAAGGAAAACTCGGAGCTCGAAATGCGCTGGTTCGATCAGGGCATCTTCCAGGCTGCCGAGTTGACCACCGACCGGGAAGCCTACGAACAGGCCCGTTCAAACGCGCTAAGGATCGCTGGACCGGAAACACTCGATAGCCTCTTCGCCGAGCATGACGTGCAATTCCTGGTTGCTCCCACGCGAGGCCCGACCTGGGTCAGCGATCTGGTCAATGGCGACAATTTCAACGGTTCCATCGGCTTTGGCTCACCCGCGGCCATCGCTGGCTATCCGCACCTAACGGTGCCCATGGGCCACGTCGAAGGGTTGCCGGTAGGTATCAGCTTCTTCGGCGCCAAGTGGGAAGACCACGCCGTGCTGAAAGTCGGCGCCGCTTACGAAAAGGCGCGGACAGCCACGCTGCCCACGCCTTCATTCAAACCCTGGAAGCCGGCCGAGTAATCCCGGCCCGCCGATTATTCGGCTTTCTTGGCCGGGGCCTTCTTGGCTGCTGGCTTCTTGGCCGGAGCTTTTTTGGCCGCTGGTTTCTTTGCTGCTGTCGTCTTGGCTGGGGCCTTTTTTGCCGCCGGCTTTTTGGCCGGAGCCTTTTTGGCAGCAGGTTTCTCATCTCCTTCGGCCTTCTTCGCCGGGGCCTTCTTGGCTGGAGCCTTTTTCTTGGCCGGAGCCTTCTTCTTGGTCGCAGCCTTGGCCTTTTCGGCCTCGACATCCTCGTCAGCCTCGATCGCCGCCTGAAGCTCGTCTTGCGTCACTTCGCGCTCGGTCACTTCGGCCTTGTCGAACAAGAAGTCGACAACCTTGTCTTCATAGAGCGGTGCACGCAGCTGCGCGGCAGCCATCGGCTCTTGCTGGATATACTGCATGAAGCGTTCGCGATCTTCCTCGCGATATTGCTGCGCGGCTTGCTGAACCAGCATCGACATTTCCTGCTGCGTCACTTCGACGCTGTTCGCCTGGCCGATCTCGGACAGCAGCAGGCCAAGACGGACACGGCGCTCAGCGATCGCCATGTAATCGTCGCGTTCCTCTTCGATTTGCTTGAGCGCCTCGTCGGGGCTTTCTTCCTTGCCCGCTTCCTGCTGAAGCTGAACCCAGATCTGGTCGAATTCGGCTTCGACCATGGTCGCCGGCACTTCGAAGTCGTGACCCGCAGCCAGCTGGTCGAGCAGAGCCCGCTTCATTTGCGTGCGAGTAAGCCCGGCGGTCTGCTGCTCAAGCTGCCCCTTCATGATTTCCTGGAGCTTCTCGAGACTGTCGAGGCCGAGATTCTTGGCAAATTCGTCGTCGATCTTGGTCTCGGTTTCGACCTTCACCTGCTTCACGGTGATATCGCAAGTCGCTTCCTTGCCGGCCAGATGCTCGGCCTGATCATC
>CAZJZO010000235.1:0-2648 GCA_964550495.1 uncultured Porphyrobacter sp.
TGAGCGCACCCATCCCGGATCCATTGCGTTGACCTTGATGGAGGAGGGGAGTTCTCGGGCAAAGCGTACGGTCGCTGCGTTGAGCGCCGCCTTTGTCACCCCATATGCGCCGGGACCACCTAGCCCGTTTGCAAACGAACTCCAAGACGATGAGACATTGACGATACGACCGTAGCCTTGCTGGGCCATTCCCGGTGCCAAGGCTCGTATGAGCCTGATCGGTCCGAGCACATTGATCGCGAAGCTTGCTTCGATGTCCGCAATTGGCATTTCGGCCAGAGTCCCGTCAGGAAGGATTCCAGCATTGTTGATGAGTACCGACACTTGCAGTCCGTCGGCAGCAATCCGATTTAGCGCATTGGAGACTTCGTCTGTATCGCCAACGTCCAATCGTAGGGCACGGACAGAATGCCCTGCTTGCTCGAGGCGAGAGACCTGCGCTTCGACAGCTTTCGCATTCCGGCCCGAGAGAATAGTGTCGAAGCCCGCGCTCGCAAACCGCTCGGTAATCGCGAGGCCAATGCCCTGATTTGCCCCGGTTACCAATACTACCTTCGACATATGAGGTTCTCCTCGTTTGAACGTAGCCGCCCAATGGCTCTCATTATCCGCGGATAGGCCTCGCTTATCCCACCACCGTCACAAAGCTGTCGATGATCCGCTTCGTTCCGTGTTCCTCGAAGTTGATTTCGAGCTTGTTGCCTTCCTGATCGATGACACAGCCGACGCCATACCTTGCATGTTCGACCATGGCGCCGATCACGATGTCGCTGCGGGGCTGGGCGGCGAAGCTCGCGGCTGAGCGGCCCGGTTCGGCCACGCGTTGCTGTCGGGTTTCGTAGCCCGTTGCAACCGCACGCTGCCAGCCGGGACCGCGAGCCTGGGCGCGGTCAGGTCGGTCGCGGGCGACATGCGCGAAGGGATCTTCGTTCTCGCTCCAGTTCGCCCGCCATAGCGACGCGCCGCCGGTCATTGTGCTTTCTTGTTCGATATGCTCGTCAGGCAATTCCTCGATAAAGCGCGAAGGGATGGAACTGGTCCATTGGCCGTAAATGCGGCGGTTGGCGGCGTGCAGGATCGTGCAGCGCCGCTTTGCGCGGGTGATCGCAACATAAGCAAGGCGGCGTTCCTCTTCGAGGCTCGCGAGCCCGCCTTCGTCGATCGCGCGCTGGCTGGGGAACACGCCTTCCTCCCATCCGACGCAGAAGACGTGATCGAATTCGAGGCCCTTGGCGGCGTGGATCGTCATGATTGTGACGGTTTCCTCGCTATCCGCAGCATCGTTGTCCATGACCAGCGCAACATGCTCGAGAAAGTCGCCCAGCGTTTCGTATTCCTCCATCGCGCGCGCGAGTTCGGACAGGTTCTCGGCGCGGCCGGCGCTTTCGGCCGAGCGATCGTTGGCCAGCATGTCGTTGTAGCCGGTTTCATCGAGCACCAATCTTAGCAGGTCCGACGGGGTCATGGCCTCCGCCGCTTCTCGCCAGACAAGAAACTGACGCATCAAACCGCCGATGCTGTTTGCCGCGCGCTTCGGCAGCTCGTCGCTGTCTGCAAGGTCGAGCGAGGCGGCTGCCAGCGGCATCCCGGTGCGCCGCGCATGCTGGTGCATCTTCTCCAGCGTCTTCGCACCGAGCCCGCGTTTGGGTTGGTTGTAGATACGCTCGAACGCCAGATCGTCTTGCGGCTGCGCGATGACCCGCAGATAGGCCAGCGCATCGCGGATTTCGGCTCGCTCGTAGAACCGGAATCCGCCGATGATCCGGTAATTCACGCCGATTTGGATAAAGCGGTCTTCGAACTCGCGTGTCTGATATTGCGCCCGAACGAGGATCGCGACCTGATCGAGCGGCGCGCCTTCACCTTCTAGCCGTTCGATTTCCTCGCCGACCCTGCGCGCTTCCTCAGGCGCGTCCCAAACGCCGATCACGCGGACTTTCTCGCCGCCATTGGCTTCGGTCCACAGTGTCTTTTCGTGGCGTTCGGAATTGGCCCGGATCAGCCCTGATGCCGCGCCGAGGATTTGCGGTGTGGATCGATAATTCTGTTCCAGCTTGACGACGTGCGCGCCGGGAAAATCCTTCTCGAACCGAAGGATGTTCGCAACCTCTGCCCCGCGCCACGAATAGATCGACTGGTCGTCATCGCCGACCACGCAGATGTTCTTGTGTTCCTGAGCGAGAAGTCTCAGCCACAGATACTGGACTGCGTTGGTGTCCTGATACTCGTCGACCAGGATGTATTTGAACCGCTGCTGACAGTCGGCGAGCACGTCATGGTGCGCGCGGAAGATATTGAGCATGTGCAGCATCAAATCGCCGAAGTCGCAGGCGTTGAGTGCCTTCAGTCGGTCCTGATACAGCCGGTACATCGCCTGACCGCGGCCGTTGGCGTAGCTCTCATTCTCGACCGCATCGAGATCGCCGGGATTGAGCCCACGGTTCTTCCACCGATCGATCAATCCGGCGAGCTGGCGCGCAGGCCAGCGCTTTTCGTCGAGATCGTTCTCGATGATCAGCTGCTTCAGAAGACGCAACTGATCATCGGTGTCGATTATCGTGTAATTGCTCTCCAATCCGACCAGTTCGGCATGGCGGCGCAGCATCTTGGCGCAGATCGAATGGAACGTGCCGAGCCACTGCATGCCC
>CAZJZO010000236.1:0-2643 GCA_964550495.1 uncultured Porphyrobacter sp.
GTACGCTGGATGCGAAGATGCTATCCGCGATTAATAACACTCTGGCGACAATTCGTGGCACTCCGGGGTTCGAGATGTATTGGTCGCTGCGCCGGGGGCTCTTCAATCCGGAATACCAGGCCTTCGTAGAGCGGCTCATGTTGGAGACTGAGGGCCTGCCCAACAAGAGCTATCAGAATTAGGTGCTGTGCGCATGGCGTTGAAGCATAGTCAGATTGTGCCTTTCGCGTGCAGGGTGGCTTGAGTTCGTGAAGCTCGTAACAGAGTACGAGACTGAATCCGAAGCCGATATTGCGAGCATGCGCCTCGAACAAAAGGGCATTGCGACCTTCGTCTCCAGCCGGCGCGCGATGAACATTCCTCTCGGGGCGATCGGGATGCCAACGGTCGGATTGTGGGTGGTGCTGGACGACCAGTTCGACGACGCGAACGCGCTGCTCTTCGATCCGGACCATGAAGTTGCCCACGCCCTGTCGTTTGACGAGATCCAGAAGATCAAAGAGGGTATCGAGGGTCGTGACCAGTCAGCCGCGCTCGGGGCGCTCGGTTGGCTGGGCACCGGTATTTTTCTGTTCGTTTTCTTTGTTTACCTGCTGACCGGCCTTGAGTGAGAGGCTGCACGTGATCATTCGGGTGTCGCTGTTCTTATCGATCATGCTTATTCTGGGCTGCGCGGCTACGTCGATTCCAAGCGACAGTGGCGGTACCGGTCGCGGTGAAGTCGTTATCGCGACTGACGCTACGTTTCCACCGTTTCACTATGTCGACGATTCCGGGAACGTCACTGGCTTCGACATCGAGCTCTCGCGGGAACTGGCGCGGCGCTCCGGCTTGTTACCGAAGGTCATCGTCCTGCCTTACGATCGCCTCTTCGAGGATCTTCTCGCCAACCGTCATCACGTTGTTGCGGCCACCACGGGCATTACGCCGCAGCGCGAAGAGACGTACCTCTTCACCAGTCCCTATTTCAATACCTGCCAGGCCGCACTCGTCCGGAATGGAGACGCCGAACCGCAAACAATTGCTGATCTCACGGGGCTGCGAGTCGGCGCCTCGGGGGCAGGAACATCAGTCGCAGCCTTGAGCCAGATTCCTGGTGCCATTCAGGTCCTATTGAGTGAGCGCGAGGGCGATGAGGACGCGGTTCAGAAGGACGGTCGGGTTCCGACGCTGGAGCGAGGTGAAGTTGATGCTCTCGTGGTTGACGAATTCGTCGCGGTCGAGGCTGCAATTGAAAGTGGAGGCAGGCTTCGGGTCTTGCCAGATGCGGTCGCGCTGGAGCAATACGGTTTCGTCCTCTCGCCATCCGGAAGCAATTTGAAGCGGAAGTTTGACGATGCGCTCGATGACATGAGAAAAGACGGTTCGCTGGCCGCGCTGCAAAGCAAGTTCGGCCTGGGACGTGGTGATAGCTGGCCGATCAAGCTTCCATAGGGGGCCGCCACTCGCCGCGCGCCGGCGCTAAGATTTATAGGCAGTGACAACCCCGTCGGGGCACTTTACCAATGGAAACAGTGTAGACACATGAGACTCACGATATCGATCTTCCTGGTGCTGGTCGCGTACCACGCGCAGGCCGATGAAACGGCCCCGACTCCGACCTATTCCTTCTCCGACATCGGGTACATGGAGACGGTTGGCTGGCATCCCGAACGGCTACCCGATGCGCGCATCGTCTATGGTGAGCGCAACCCGCTGCAGTTTGCCGACCTGCGACTACCGTCTACACCTCCACCGCCGGGTGGCTACCCGGTGATCGTGTTTATTCACGGCGGTGCGTGGCTGGCGGAGTGGTCGAAAGATCATACCGAACCGTTTGCCGAAGCGCTCACTGAGCAGGGGTTTGCGACCTGGGATCTGGAGTTTCGCCGCATCGGCAATCGCGGTGGCGGTTATCCGGGCACCTTCGAGGACATCGCGGATGGCACCGACTATCTGCGTACCGTTGCCGAGAGCTATCCGCTGAACCTCGACCAAATCATTGCCTCCGGGCATTCATCGGGCGGCCACCTCGCGTTGTGGTTGGGTGGGCGACAGCAACTACCTGAATCCAGCCCGCTGTACCGCACGGACCCGCTGCCGTTGGCGGGCATTGTTTCCATCGCCGGCGTGAACGATCTGGAGGTGTCGCTCGAGCTTGGCAACCGAACTGACGTATTGACCCTGGTCGGCGCCGAGTCTCTCGAATCCGGAGCCGCGCGTTTTGCCGAAACCAATCCTGCGCGCCTCCGGCCGTTCGGCATACCCCAGACGCTGATGATTGGTGACCGGGATTCGGAATGGCGACTGGAAATGACCCGGCGCGACGCCGACCACGCCAGCGAGTCGGGCGATACGACAAAACACGTCATCGTTCCCGGCGCCAATCACATGGATGTCATTGATCCTCGCGCAGGATTTGCTGCGGGCGTTGCGTTGGAGGCGCGGGAGATTCTGGAGCGCTGACCAACGGGCCTCAGATTTTGCAAGGATGTCTCTGCAGCCGATGCGAGCAACGTTTCCCCGTTTCTTGACCGCTGTGCCGTGCGCCGCTGCTCTGCTCATGAGCGGTTGTGCCGCGCAACCGAAAGGCGTGAGTTCGCCTGCGTTGACCACTGGCTTCAGCGGTATGGCGAAGATTGACGATACGCACTATCTCGCGGT
>CAZJZO010000237.1:0-2139 GCA_964550495.1 uncultured Porphyrobacter sp.
CTGCAACATTGGGCGCGAAGGGTGTTGGGTTGACAGGCACAGCAGTGAGCGATTGGTTACCTGCATCTTCTTGAGCCGATTCACGCATACCAGCGATTTCAACCTGGAGAATTTCGATCGCCTCAACCGCGGACTGAAGCGCAGCGCGGGCTTCGGGATTCTCTGTGCCATCTTCCTCGGCTGCAAGCGCGACGACAGCACCCGCTAACACCGCCAAAAGCGCTGGTTCACCATAGCGTTCATAGCGGTTAGCGCTTGCTTCCTGCGCACGGAGTGAGCGATTGCTCTCTCGCAGCTGAGCAAGCTCGTTACGCGTGGCGGTAAGCTCGGCACGGATGGCTGCCAGCTCCTCCATCACCGCGGTCAGGGCTGCGGTATCACCCTGGGCGCTGTCGCGCCCGCTGCTTCGTCTGTCTCGCTCCCGGTCCCTGGTGCCACCGCGCACCTCCGCGCTGGTGTGGGTCCGGTCATCGAGGCTGAGCCCCGACGTCGTCATTGCAAGGCTGGGCGCTGACAGCACAAGGCTGAGCCCCGCCGAAAGGAGCAAGGTCGACTTAAGCATGTTTTTTATCCCCTCGTTGCCGCAACCACGCGCGGCAACGCACCATCCGCGTGCCAACTCGGGCACGTCGGTTTGGATCGAAGCAAATCTGCGGCCATCGCGCCAGAGGATTCGGCCAGCTTGCGCTGACCCGACGCCGCATCTGTTGCGAGGAGAACAAAGCGCGAGCCTATCCCTCACAGGGCTTCAAGCGTGACGGACTTGAAGCGCGCAAAGCTGACCCTGAAACAGGCGAAGGCTGACTTGCCGCGCGACGGCGTTGATCTGGAGGCGGGGTTCGGCCCAGTATCGCGCCGATTGAGCCGCGTTTCGCGGCATTTATCTGGCAGTCGAAGAGCTCTTTGCGATGACCCCTGAACCCCCGCGCAACTCCTGGCGCGACCTGCCCTGGACGTTCAGCGCGATCCAGTTTGTCGTCATTGTCACAGCCGTGATTGCCGGCCTTCAGGTCCATGACTGGATCGAGGAACGTGAAGACCGGACCCGGGCGGCTCGGTTGAGTGGTGATCTGATCAACGACCTTATCGTTGAAGGCACGCTGATGGAGCGGACGATCACCTATTTCGAAGTCGTGAGCGACTACGCCGTCGCGGCCGACGCCGACTTCGCCAGACCCTCACCGGCGGACGACGAGGCCTTCCTGATCGCGCTTTACAATGCCACTCAAGTCACCACGCCGCAGCGCATCGGCGCGGACTATCAGATGTTGGCCGCGCGCGAGTTCAGCCATTTGATCGATCCTGATCTCTCGCGCCTGATGCTGCGCCATTACTCGTCAAAGAATTTGCCGCTGTTGTCGCGGGTGGTCGTGGATTCAGAGTATCGTGCGCTGCTGCGTCGGCGCATGCCCTCTGACCTGCAGCGCCTGATCGCAGACGAGTGCGGCGATATTCGTGCCGAGGAAGGCTATGTCGTTGCTCTTAAAACAGCGTGTGAGATCGATTTTTCAGGATTTGACACAGCGGCCATCGCCGAGACGCTTCATAGCAATGAAGAGCTCCGCGATGCGCTGGCGCATATGCGCGGCAATCTGGAACCCTTCATCGAAAACAACCGCGCCGACCTGATCTATCTGAGGCAACAGCTCGATACGCTTCAGCCCTGACCGTTAGGGACAACCAGCGCTGCTTGCGGCGAGATCTGGATGGGCCTGACACAGCGCATCGCGAGCGATTGTGTCACCTGAAGCCAGGTGAAGCTCGATCAAGGCGGTGAAGGCAGGCTGATGGCCTCTATCATGACCCAGAGCGATTTGAAACCAATTCCGCGCCCGACCGGGATCGGACGTGGCGACATTCAAGCGTCCCGCCAGAAACGCGAGATCGGCGAATGGAGCAAGGTCAGTTTCGAATTCGCCAAGGAAGTCCAAATGAATGTAGGCCGCTTCGACCCGTTCAAGCGCCGCTTGATACTCCCCCAGGAAGGCATGGACCTCAGCAAGGCGGAGCCCGGCCCGCCAATCTTCGGGCGATTCCTGTAGCAAGGTCTCATAGGCCTCAATCGCGTCAGCAAGCGGGCGATACGCTGACGGGGTAAACCCGAAGGCTTCCAGTCGCTCAGATTGGCCGGGCCAAAGG
>CAZJZO010000237.1:2149-2593 GCA_964550495.1 uncultured Porphyrobacter sp.
CACCATCGGCTCACCTAGCGGATGTCGCCTCGCCCGTTCAGACTGAACCCAACCATCGATCAGGTCCGGCAGAGCACGAGCGGAAAGCCTCGCCGGGGCGGCCGGGTCCCGATAGCGCAAAGACACCTGCTGAATCTGGGCGCTGAGCCTGCCCGCCCTGGCGCGCGCATTGTTGGCATCACTCGCGAGCACCCGAGTGTAGAGATCGTGCGCGTCCTGAGCCCCATTTTGGGTAAACCTGAAATAATCTTCGTCCGCGCGCTCGATCAGGACGTTATTGATGATCGCGGCCTCATCGGTCGCCGGGGTCAGGCGCATCACGGTGAAAGCAACCGCGACGGCGAAGAGAACAGCATAAACGATGTAGAGCCTGGGCGACCGAAACTGCGTCATCTTCGATCTGGACGGTGTGACCTGCGGCACGGCTGGTTGGACCGATACAGG
>CAZJZO010000238.1:0-2578 GCA_964550495.1 uncultured Porphyrobacter sp.
GGGGCCTTAGCTCAGCTGGGAGAGCGCAACACTGGCAGTGTTGAGGTCAGCGGTTCGATCCCGCTAGGCTCCACCATCGAATGACATTTAAGCCGGACTTCTGTCGAAGAATTCCGCACGCTGGCCGACGAGGTTTCGTCCGCCGGCGTTTTTCGCGTTTAGGCTGATTTCATCGTCAGCCATGAGGAGTTGAAGACGATGTTTGACAATCTGTCCGACCGCCTGGGCGGCGTCTTTGACAAGCTCAAAGGCCGCGGCGCGCTAAGCGAACAGGACGTTCGCGATGCGATGCGCGAGGTGCGAATTGCTTTGCTTGAGGCCGATGTTGCGCTGCCGGTCGCCCGGCGGTTCATCGACGCCGTGACCGAGAAAGCCGTGGGTCAGGAAGTCCTGAAGTCGGTCAAGCCAGGGCAGCAGGTCGTCAAGATCGTTCATGACGAGCTGATTGCGACGCTTGGCGGTGATCCAGACGATCCGCACAGCGCAATGGCCGGCGAGGGCCTGAACCTCGAAGCCAAGCCGCCGGTCGTGATCATGATGGTCGGGCTTCAGGGCTCGGGTAAGACGACGACCACCGCCAAGCTCGGCAAGTTGATCCGCGAAAAGCACGGCAAGAAGGCGATGATGGCCTCGCTCGACGTGAACCGTCCGGCGGCGCAGGAGCAGCTGGCGGTGCTGGGCGAGCAGGTCGATATCGCAACCTTGCCGATCGTCGCCGGTCAGCAGCCGGTCGATATCGCACGGCGCGCGATGGAGTCGTCGCGTCTGCAGAATTTCGACGTGCTGCTGCTCGACACCGCGGGTCGCCTGCATGTCGACGAAGCTTTGATGGCCGAGATGAAGGCGGTTTCGCAGGTTTCGGCCCCGACCGAAGTGCTGCTGGTGGTCGACAGCCTCACCGGTCAGGACGCGGTCAACGTCGCGCAGAGCTTCACCAATGAGGTGCCGCTCACCGGCGTCGTGCTCACCCGAATGGACGGCGATGCGCGCGGTGGTGCGGCGCTTTCGATGCGTGCGGTTACGGGAAAGCCGATCAAGTTTGCAGGTACGGGTGAAAAACTCGACGCGATCGAGGCATTCCGTCCGGCATCCGTTGCCGACCGCATCCTGGGCATGGGCGACGTCGTCAGCCTCGTCGAAAAGGCGGCGGCGACGATCAAGGAAGAAGAGGCCGAACAGCTCGCGAAGAACTTCGAGAAGGGCAAGTTCGACCTCAACGACCTGCGCATGCAACTGAAGCAGATGCAGAATATGGGCGGTCTCGGAATGCTGGCGGGCATGATGCCGGGCATGAAGAAGGCCAAGGCGGCGATGGCGGCGGCCGATATGGACGACAAGGTCTTGCTCCATATGGATGCGATCATCGGCTCGATGACCGAGAAGGAACGCAAGAACCCCGGTCTGATGAACGCCAAGCGCAAGAAGCGTGTAGCGGCGGGCAGCGGTACCGACGTTCAACGTGTGAACAAGCTCCTGAAAATGCATCAGGAGATGAGTCGGGCAATGAAGCAGATCAAGAAGATGGGCGGGCTCAAGGGTCTGGCATCGATGTTCGGCGGCGGTGGCATGCCCGGCATGGGTGGCCCCGGCGGAGCAGGCGAACTGCCACCTGGCGGCTTGCCCGGCCTTGGCGGCCCTGGAGGTCCGGGCGGTTTGCCCCCGGGACTTCCCGGTCTCGGCGGGCCCAAGCCCAAGAAGTGATTTCAAGAATTCAATCTAATCAGACAGTATCAATCGAAAGGTATTAACTCATGGCAATTGCACTTCGTCTTTCGCGCGGCGGCGCAAAGAAGCGTCCGTATTATCGCATCGTGGCTGCCGACAGCCGCAGCCCGCGCGACGGCAAGTATCTCGAGCAAATCGGCACCTACAACCCGCTGCTCGCCAAGGACGACGACAACCGCGTGAAGCTCAACGAAGATCGCGCGCGTTACTGGCTCGGCGTTGGCGCCCAGCCGTCCGACCGCGTGCTGCGTTTCCTCGACGCTGCGGGAATCATGGAGCGCGAAGCGCGCAACAACCCGCAAAAGGCCGAGCCGGGCGAAAAGGCCAAGGAACGCGCCGAAGAGAAGGCCGAGAAGGCCAAGGAAGCCGAAGAAGCAGCCAAGGCCGCAACCGAGGAAGCTGCTGCTGAAGAAGCAGCAACCGAAGAAGCGGCTGCAGAAGAGGCTCCGGCTGAAGAAGCCGCTGCCGAGGAAGCTCCTGCGGAAGAAGCGGCTGCCGAGGAAGCTCCTTCGGAAGAAGCGGCTGCTGAAGAGGCACCCGCAGAAGAAGCACCTGCCGACGATGCTGGCGAAGAAGAAAAGGCCGAGGGCTGATCAAGCCCCATGGCTGATACGTCGAATGCGCCCGGATTGGTGGAACTTGCTGCCATCACCGGCGCGCACGGCGTCAATGGCGAAGTGCGACTGAAGTTGTTCGGGGAGGGCGTGGAAGCGCTCTCCCGCCACCGCTCTTTCAATGACGGCGCACTGACGCTCAAGAAAATCCGCTCGGACAATAAGGGCGGCGGCATCGCCCGCTTTGGCGAGAGTACCAACCGCACCCAAGCCGAGAAGCTGCGCGGGACGGTTCTGAC
>CAZJZO010000239.1:0-2557 GCA_964550495.1 uncultured Porphyrobacter sp.
ACCGACGAGCAGCTCGATTTCCCCTCGCTGTTCGCATCGGGCCGCGATGGTTATGCCAGCGAAGACGACGGCGCTCGGGACGGCAATCTCGAGCCGCTGTTCAAGCTCATCACCGATCACGTCCCTGCCCCCGGCCTCGACACGTCCGGCCCGTTCAGCTTTCTCGCCACCCTGCTCGACCGCGACAATTTCATGGGCCGCGTGCTGACCGGCCGGGTCCAGTCCGGCACCGTCAATGTCAACGATCCGATCCACGCGATCGACCGTGACGGCAATGTCGTCGAGACCGGACGTGCGACCAAGCTGCTGAGCTTCCGCGGTCTCGAACGCGTGCCGGTCGAGACCGCGCAGGCGGGAGACATCATCGCGCTGGCAGGCCTCGAGAAGGCGACCGTTGCCAACACTATTGCCGCCCCGGAAGTGGCCGAACCGATCGCCGCCCAGCCGATCGACCCGCCGACGCTGGCGATGCGCTTTGCCGTCAATGACAGCCCACTGGCGGGCCGCGAAGGCGACAAGGTCACCAGCCGCATGATCCGCGACCGCCTGCTGCGCGAGGCCGAAACCAACGTCGCGATCCGCATCACCGAAAGCGACGACAAGGACAGCTTCGAAGTCGCCGGGCGCGGCGAACTCCAATTGGGCGTGCTGATCGAAACGATGCGCCGCGAAGGCTTCGAACTCGGGATCAGCCGCCCCAAAGTGCTGTTCCGCGAGGAGAATGGTGAGCGCACAGAGCCCTACGAAACCGTCGTCATCGACGTCGATGACGAGCATTCGGGCACGGTCGTCGAGAAGATGCAGCGCCGCAAGGCCGAGCTGGTCGAAATGCGCCCAAGCGGCCAGGGCAAGACCCGCATCACGTTCTCCGCCCCTTCGCGTGGGCTGATCGGCTATCACGGCGAATTCCTGTCCGACACGCGCGGCACCGGCATCATGAACCGCCTGTTCGAGAAGTACGGCCCCTACAAGGGCCCGATCGAAGGCCGCATCAACGGTGTGCTGATCTCCAACAGCGATGGCGAAAGTGTGGCCTACGCCCTCAACGCGCTGGAAGACCGCGGCGAGCTGTTCATCGCGCCGCAGATGAAGGTCTATGAAGGCATGGTGATCGGCGAAAACGCCAAGCCGGAAGACCTCGAGGTCAACCCGCTCAAGTCCAAGCAACTCACCAACATCCGCTCCAGCGGCAAGGACGACGCAATCCGCCTGACTCCGCCCCGCCGCATGAGCCTGGAGCAAGCGATCGCCTATATCGACGATGACGAAATGGTCGAGGTGACGCCGCAGTCGATCCGGTTGCGCAAGGCGTTGCTCTGCCCGCACGAGCGAAAGAAGGCTAAGCGGAAGAAGGAAGGATAACAACTCCCTTCGCCTTAATTACCGACTCACCGTCTGGACGTTGGGCAAACTTCTTTGGACGCTCGGCGAATCCGCGCATTCTTGATGGACGCTCCGCAAAATCGTATTTTCGCGGAATGGACGTTCTCGATGATGTTTTGGACACGCTCGATCTCAACGGCGCGTTGTATTTCCGGACAGATTTCTCCTCCCCTTGGTCAGTGACCGTACCTGTTCTGACCGGGGCAGCGCGGTTCCACATGGTCGTACAAGGTCAATGCACGGTCACGCTGCCGGGCGACAAAGTGATCGTGCTCAATCCAAGCGATCTGATCCTGATTCCTCGCGGACAGACGCACATTCTGTCCGACGCGCCGGTGGTCGACGCGCCGCCGCTGGAGACCGTGCTTGAGCAGGTCCAGTATGATGGTGGCGGCGTTCTACGAGTTGGCGATGGTGATCCTTCAGCAAGCACCCAGCTGATTTGCGGGCATTTCACGTTCCGCCAGAAAGCCGATCACGCGATGTTGCGAGCTATGCCTGACCACCTGATTGCCACGTCAGCGATGCGCGCAAGAAACCCATGGCTCGATGACATCATGCGAATGATTGGCAGGCACATGTTTTCCGACAAGGCCGGATTGGACGCTTCGGTCCGCAGGCTCTCCGAGGTGATGTTCATCGAATTGATGCGGATGGGCATTGAGAGCGAAGAGCAAGAGCAGCTGCAACCGGCATTGCGCGGTTTCCAGGATCCCCAAATAGGCCGAGCCCTCGCGATCATTCACAAGGATCTCGCCAGCCCGTGGACGGTGAACAGTCTCGCGAAGGAAGTCGGCATGTCGCGAAGCAGCTTTGCGGATCGCTTTGGCGATCTGATGGGTCAAGGGCCGATGTCCTACTTGACGGACTGGCGCCTTCAGAAGGCTCTGTCGCTGCTGGATTCCGGCAAGGCCAATGTGCAGCAGATAGCGAACCAAACCGGGTACCGTTCACCCGCTGCCTTTACCCGCGCCTTCACTGCGAAGTTCGGTGAGACACCGACCAAATACCGCCAAACGCACGCATAAAGTTGCAGATCGTCCAGTCTAGTTTGCACAAAGTCGCAATCAATAACACAAGGATTGCTCCAAAGTCCTTCCTGGCTATCTGCCGCTCCATCGTCACCCAGAACGAGGGAGCAAACATGCCTCGCATCAGTCCCATTACTCCGGAA
>CAZJZO010000240.1:0-2554 GCA_964550495.1 uncultured Porphyrobacter sp.
GGCACGGTGTTCACCGATCACATGGTCACGATCGACTATGACGAGGATCAGGGCGGCTGGCATTCGGCGCGCATCGGTCCGCGTGAACCTATCACGCTCGATCCCGCGGCGAGCGTGCTCCACTATGCGCAGGAAATCTTCGAAGGGATGAAGGCTTTCGCGCATGAGGGTGGCGGCCTTGCGCTGTTTCGCCCGGAAGAAAACGCGCGCCGCTTCAACGCCAGCGCGCGGCGGATGGCGATGGCGGAAATTGCGGAGGCCCTGTTCCTCGACGCGGTGAAGCTCGCGGTCGAGACCGATGCCGACTGGATGCCCCCGGTCGAAGGCGGCTCGCTCTATATCCGCCCCTTCATGTTCGCCTCCGAAGCGTTCCTCGGCGTGCGCCCGGCCAAGCAATACAAATTCGTGGTGATCCTCGTTTCGAGCGGAAATTACTTCAAGAAGGGCGTGAACCCGGTGAAGATCTGGGTCAGCCAGGACTATGTCCGCGCGGCCCCCGGCGGCACCGGCGCGGCCAAGACCGGCGGCAACTACGCCGCCTCGCTCGTCCCGCAGGCCGAGGCGATCGAGCATGGCTGCGATCAGGTCGTGTTTCTCGACGCGGTCGAGAAGAAATGGATCGAGGAACTGGGCGGCATGAACCTGTTCTTCATCCGCGACGATGGCAGCGTCATCACTCCGCCGCTGACCGGCACGATCCTTCCCGGCATCACCCGCGACAGCCTGATCGCGATGCTGCGCGAGGAGGGGCTGGAGGTAAGCGAGGAGCTCTACTCGATCGACCAATGGCGCGAGGAAGCCGAGAGCGGCAAACTGCTCGAAACGCTCGCCTGCGGCACGGCAGCAGTGGTGACCCCGGTCGGCACCGTCGCCTCACCCGACGGCGAGTTCACCATCGGCAGTGGCGGCATCGGCCAGATGGCCCAGAAGATGCGCGAGCGGCTGGTCGACATCCAGCACGGCAAGGTCGAGGACAAACACGGCTGGGTGATGCGGGTTTGATTGCAGATAGCCCGATAATGCGAATCCCACTGAGTCTTTGGGCGATGTCGCTGTGATACAAGGGAACTTTCACGAGCGATGCCAAGAGGAAGCGTCCGAACAGCTTCCTCCAGTTGGCTGTTCGGACATCTTCACCGCGGGAAGTGCCACTCTGCTGGACGAGGTCCGCCGGGCGATGAAGGCTTGAAATATGGTCGCAAAGACATTCCAGGTCGCCGCGCTCTATCGCTTTACGCCGTTCGACGATCCCTCGGCGATCAAAGACCCATTGCTCGCCGCGTGCGAGGAAGCGGGCGTCAAGGGCACGCTCCTGCTGGCCAATGAAGGCATCAACGGCACCATCGCCGGAACCGACAACGCCATAGCCGCGGTGCTCGACCATATCCGCCAGCTTCCCGGTTGCACCGAGCTCGACGTCAAGTTCTCGACCGCTTCCGAAATGCCGTTCCACCGCATGAAGGTGCGATTGAAGCGCGAGATCGTCACCATGGGCGAGCCCGACATCGACCCGCGCGCGAGCGTCGGTCGCTATGTCGATCCGCAGGACTGGAACGCGCTGATCGCCGATCCCGACACGCTCGTGATCGACACCCGCAACGATTACGAGGTCGCGGTCGGCACCTTCGAAGGCGCGACCGATCCGCACACCAGGAGCTTTCGCGAATTCCCCACGTGGTTCCGCGAGAACCGCGACGAACTGCTCGAAGGCAAGAAAAAGGTCGCGATGTTCTGCACCGGCGGTATCCGCTGCGAGAAATCGACCAGCTTCCTGCGCGCCGAAGGGATCGATGAGGTCTATCACCTCAAGGGCGGCATCCTGAAATATCTCGAAACGGTGCCCGAGGAAGAGAGCACGTGGCACGGCGACTGTTTCGTGTTCGATGAGCGAGTGACGGTAAAGCACGGGCTCGAACAGGGCGACTATTCGCTGTGCCGCGCCTGCCGCCGCCCGATCAGCGATGAGGACATGGCCTCACCCGACTATGCCGAGGGCGTCAGCTGCTCCTATTGCATAGCCGAGCGCGACGAGGACCAGCGTGCCCGCTATGCCGAACGCCAACGACAGGAAGAGCTCGCGCAGAAACGCGGAACCCATCATGTCGGCGCCGAGTTCTCCGAACAGGATGACTAACGCGCCGATCCTCTACAGCTTTCGCCGCTGCCCCTATGCGATGCGCGCGCGGATGGCTTTGTGGGTCGCGGGAATCCCGGTCGAGCTGCGTGAGGTCAAGCTCGCTGCCAAGCCGCCCGAGCTTGGCGAGGCCTCCCCCAAAGCGACGGTGCCGGTGCTGGTGACGCATGACGGCGTGATCGACGAAAGCATTGCGATCATGCGCTGGGCGCTGGGAGAAAGCGATCCCGAAGGCTGGCTGAACGGCGACGACGAAGCACTGATCGAGCGCAATGACGGTCCCTTCAAGCACCATCTCGATCGCTACAAATACCCAGTGCGCTACCCCGATGAGAATGACGGGGACGAGACCGCGTTCAGCCTCCACCACCGCGGCAAAGGCCTTGCGATCCTGCACGATCTCGACGCCCGTCTGGCTGA
>CAZJZO010000241.1:0-2497 GCA_964550495.1 uncultured Porphyrobacter sp.
GGACCTATGGCTTTCCCGAGATCATCGGACACGACAAGATCGCCGAGGCGCAGTTCGTTTCCAACCCGGGGTGCTATCCAACCGGGTTTCTGGCGCTTGTGGGACCGCTGGTCCGTGCCGGGCTGCTGTCGGCAGACTGGCCCTTCACTTGCAACGCGGTCAGCGGCTATTCGGGCGGCGGTAAGGCGCTGATCGAGCGCTACGAGGCCTCACCCGATCTCGCTTTCCGGACATACGGCCTCAACCTCGACCACAAGCACAGGCCGGAGATGCAACTCCACGCGGGATTGACCCATGGCGTGTTGTTCGCGCCGGCAGTCGTACCCGCCTATCGCGGTATGCTGGTGGAAGTGCCGTTGCATCTCGGCGCGATCGACGATCACCTTACTGCCAACCAACTCCGGGCTGCGCTCGGCGAGTTCTTTGCCGGGTCCGAGATCGTCACGACCCATGAAGACGAAGCACCTGGCGAACTCCTGCTGCACGATGGCGCACCGGCGAATGACGGAATGGAACTGTTCGCATTCGGCAATGCAGAAGGCTGGAACGCGCGTCTGGTCGCCAGGCTCGACAATCTTGGCAAAGGGGCAAGCGGCGCGGCGATCCAGAATCTCAACATCATGTGCGGCCTGCCCGAAACCACCGGATTGCGGCTCTAGATCGAGGCACGCCTGCTTAAAATTTAGGCATTGTGCGTTTGCACAATGTGCAGTGTTGCGCGGCTCGTCACAATGTTGCTAGTTCCTTAGGCACTCCGAGCGATTCCTTGCGCCCCGAGGCGGCTTGGCTAGTCCGGAATAACACTCGCGTTGGCACGATTCTTGGTAGGGTTTTGTCAATCAATTGACCGAAATGGCCGAAGAGCCAAAGGTGGGGCATTACGTGAAGAAGATCGAAGCGATCATCAAACCCTTCAAACTCGACGAGGTGAAGGAAGCGCTCCACGAGATTGGCGTCTCAGGCATCACCGTCACGGAAGCGCGCGGCTTCGGTCGCCAGAAAGGCCACACCGAGCTGTATCGCGGGGCCGAGTATGTCGTCGACTTCCTGCCCAAGGTGAAACTCGAAGTGGTCGTCGAAGACGATCAGGCCGAACGCGTGGTCGAAGCGGTTGCCGCCGCTGCGCAGACCGGGCGGATCGGCGACGGCAAGATCTTCGTCACCACCATCGATAGTGCGCTGCGAATCCGCACGGGCGAAACCGACGCCGACGCCGTGTGAACTGAATTACCAACCTCTCCCGTCCGCTGCTGGCGGACAACAACTCAAGAACTTCTGGAGACACCAAAATGGCAAGCGTGAATGACGTCCTGAAACAGATAAAGGACGAGGAAATCGAGTGGGTCGACCTGCGCTTCACCGATCCCAAGGGCAAGTGGCAGCACCTCACCATGGCGGCCAGCGTCATGGACGAAGACGCGCTTGAAGACGGATTGATGTTCGACGGTTCTTCGATCGAAGGCTGGAAGACGATCAACGAATCCGACATGATCCTGAAGCCGGATATGGACGCGACCTATGTCGATCCGTTCTCGGCCACTCCGATGCTGTCGATCTTCTGCGACATTGTCGAACCATCCGATGGTCAGCTCTACGGCCGCGATCCGCGTTCGACCGCAAAGCGCGCCGAAGCCTATCTCGGCTCGTCGGGCATTGGTGACACGGTCTATGTCGGCCCTGAACCGGAATTCTTCATGTTCGACGATGTTCGCTTTGAAGACGGCTATGCCGGATCGGGTTTTGCGATCGACGACATCGAGCTGCCGACCAACACCGGCAAAGAATACGAAATGGGCAACATGGGCCACCGCCCGCGTGCCAAAGGCGGCTATTTCCCCGTCGCACCGGTCGACAGCGCGATGGACATTCGCGGTGAGATGGTCGCGACCATGATGGAAATGGGCCTCGCGATGGACAAGCACCACCACGAGGTGGCAGCAGCCCAGCACGAACTCGGCATCACCTTCTCGACCCTGACCAAGACGGCCGACCAGGTGCAGGTCTACAAGTATGTCGTCGCGCAAGTCGCGCACGCTTACGGCAAGACCGCGACCTTCATGCCGAAGCCGATCAAGGAAGATAACGGTTCCGGCATGCACACCCATATGTCGATCTGGAAAGACGGCGCCCCGACCTTTGCCGGTAACGAATATGCCGGCCTGTCGGAAAACTGCCTCTATTACATCGGCGGGGTGATCAAGCACGCCAAGGCGATCAACGCCTTCACCAACGCCACCACCAATTCGTACAAGCGCCTGGTGCCGGGCTTCGAAGCTCCTGTGCTGCTTGCTTACTCGGCTCGCAACCGTTCAGCCTCCTGTCGCATCCCTTACGGCGCAGGTGAGAAGGCCAAGCGCGTCGAATTCCGCTTCCCCGATGCTCTCGCCAACCCCTATCTCGCTTTCTCGGCGCTGCTGATGGCCGGCCTCGACGGGATCGAGAACAAGATCCACCCTGGCGACGCGATGGACAAGAACCTCTACGACCTGCCGCCGGC
>CAZJZO010000242.1:0-2492 GCA_964550495.1 uncultured Porphyrobacter sp.
CTGCAATTGGACCGAACCAGCACGCGGCTTCCCACGGATGCATCTGCGTTTGTGGCTCGCGATGTACCGATCCTTTCCGGCTTCACTGGTGCTCACGAGGACTACCATACGCCGCGCGACACTGCTGACAAATTGAACTACGAAGGCGCCGCCAAAATCTCACGACTGTTTGCCTTGATTGCACGAGGCATCATGACTGCTTCCCAACCGCCCAAGTTTGAACTCGACGAAGGGGAGCAACGCCAAGAAGCCCCGCGAGCAAGATTAACGGCCTACCTGGGAACGATTCCCGATTACGTCGCCGGTGATATCAAAGGCCTGAAACTCAGCGGAGTTGCTAGCGGGGGGCCTGCTGCCGAAGCCGGTGTCCAATCGGGGGATATCATCGTCAAATTGGCCGGTCGCAAAGTGGAAGACATCTACGACTACACGTACGCGATCGAGGCCCTCAAAATCGGCGAAGAAGTTGAAATCGTTGTAAAACGCGGCGACAAAACCATCAGTCGCAAGATTACTCCGCAAGCGCGCCAATAGCAGTGGCAAGATTCGGCCATTTGGGACGAATGGCCCTATAGTTGCACTACATCACCATTGGCTGTTTCGTCGGCTGCCGTTTTGGCCGACCAGCATTGATTTCCGTTTGTTTGCGCTGAGAAAATCATGTTTTTCGAACCGGTGTATTTGTTGTTCATCGGACCACCCTTGCTGTTGGGTCTGTTCGCCCAGTGGCGAGTCAAAAGTACGTTCCAACAGATGAGTGAGATGCCCGCTCGGATGACGGGCGCCCAAGCCGCACGTCAGATGCTCGATTCCGCCGGGCTCTACGATGTCGGTGTGGAACCGGTGCAAGGTTTTTTAAGTGACCACTACGATCCGCGCGCCAAAGTGTTACGACTCAGCCCTGATGTTTATCAGGGACGTTCTCTGGCGGCGCTGGGAGTAGCCTGTCACGAAGCCGGTCATGCATTCCAAGATGCCAAGTCCTACGCACCGCTCAAGGTTCGCAACATGGCCGTGCCCGCCGCAAGTTTCGGCAGCGGCATCGGTGTGGCCATGGCGATGTTCGGAGTGATCCTAAGTTTCCCGCCACTGCTGTTGATGGGGATCATCTTGTTTTCGGGCGTGGTGTTTTTCCAAGTCGTCAACTTGCCGGTGGAATTTGACGCCAGCGCACGAGCCAAGCGCCACTTGACTGAGCATGGCTTGATCGCCGACATGGAAGCTCCGTACGTCGCGCGAGTACTTAACGCCGCCGCGCTCACCTATGTGGCCGGCACACTGCAAGCCATCATGACGCTTGCGTACTACATATTCCGCTACCTCGGACAGCGGGACTAATACGCGACCGGTGTGGAGTTGTTAGATTGTGTGGTCAACCGTAGCCGTCCATCGCAAGATGACGGCTACGAGTCATTCAGACGGACCCTGCGCTCGAACCAACGACACTGCTTTTGATGCCTTCCTATTTCGCGGCACCTGCCGACCCATCCTCCCTTCAGACTAGCGCCGACGGCCCCAGCGGCAGCCTACCGCTCAGCGATGAGATTTTGCGCAACTGGAGCAGCGGCGATCTTTTTGGTTTGACTCAAAGTGTCGGCATGGGATTTGACCCGCGCCGCGTGCTGGGGGATCAATACTTGATCCTCAGCACTCAAGGCGGTGTTCGCGCCGAAGATGGGCATCCGATCGCGCTGGGTTATCACACCGGACACTGGGAAGTCGGATTGCTGGTACGGGCGGCGGCCGAACAGATCGAATCTCATGACGGCGTACCGTTTGCTGCGTTTTGCAGCGATCCGTGTGACGGTCGCAGCCAAGGCACACGCGGCATGTTTGATTCACTACCGTATCGCAACGACGCCGCGATCGTGATGCGACGCTTGATTCGTTCGCTGCCAAGACGCAAAGGTGTGATCGGGATTGCGACCTGTGACAAAGGCCTTCCGGCAATGATGATGGCGCTGGCCGGATGCGGTGATTTGGCGAACGTCTTGGTTCCCGGCGGTGTCACACTGCCGCCCACCGTTGGCGAAGATGCGGGCAAAGTCCAAACCATCGGTGCGAGATACAGCCGTGGTGAAATGACATTGGAGGAAGCATCGCTGGAAGGTTGCCGCGCTTGCGGAACGCCTGGCGGAGGTTGTCAGTTTTTGGGAACGGCGGCTACCAGCCAGGTCGTCGCCGAAGCCTTGGGGATGACAGTGCCCCATGCGGCGTTGGCACCCAGCGGTCAACCGATCTGGACTCAACTTGCTCGTGATTCGGCTGACACGTCTCGGCAAATGGTTGCCGATGGTTTGACGCTGCGTGACGTGTTGACCGACGATGCCGTTTATAACGCGATGTTGATTCATGCCGCCGTGGGTGGCAGCACCAATTTGTTATTGCACATACCTGCGATCGCAGCGGCGGCCGGCTTGAAGCGTCCCGATGCGGATGCATTCAGCGCCGTCAATCAATTGGTGCCACGATTTGTCGATTGCCTACCGAAC
>CAZJZO010000243.1:0-2450 GCA_964550495.1 uncultured Porphyrobacter sp.
TTGGCTCGCGCGAGTGTCTTGATATTGCTCACCCAGCCTTGCGAGAAGGGCACGGGCATCAGCTGAATCACGACTTTGCGTTCGTTGCCTTCGTCATCGGGCGCGAGGGTCATCACCAGCAAGTCTTCGGGCGGGATCACCACCCATTCGCTTTGTGGTGCGGAGTTCACGATATCCGTTGGGCCGGGTTGCGTCTCAGGCGTTTCATCCTGGGCAGATGCCGGCAGGGCGAGCGATATTGCGGCGAATGCGATGGTGAGCTTTCTCATGGCGGCTCTGTGCCACCGTCGATCGAACATTGCCATTGGCAACTTGATCCGCCTTCCTGGTCTTGCCTCAAAAATGGCGGCGTACCCAATTTGGGGAATGATCCTGCGCTCGAAACCGGTGTATCTTCGATCAATCATATCAAGACGGGGGAACGGCAGTGCTAAAGCATGCTCAAAAACTCATTCTGGCCTTCGCAATCTTCGTGTTCGGCGCGGTACCCGCACTTGCGCAGAACAACCCATCGGTCAGTCTCAATTCGTTTCTGCAGTATCCGACCTATCCCAATGGCAGCATCGCCATCCAACCCACGGACCTCGCTTTTGCACCGGCCTCGCTCAATGCCAAGGTGGTGATCCGCCGCGCCGGTGGAGGCAAGGTCGCCGAGCACCGCTTCTACGAAGACTACCGTATGAAGGCGCAAGTGTTTGGCCGGATGATGCCCGCACAAAGCCCGGTCGAACAGCTTGCACCCGGCGATTACGTGATCGAGTATTATGTCAGCGGAAAATTGGTCACTGCAATCCCGTTTTCGGTGCAGCAGGCCTCGACCTCGAACGATCCCTTCAATCCGGGATCGACCTACCGTTTCACCGGGCCATGGCAGAAGTGGGCCTATCTCGCGCCGCATTCTGGCAGCGCCAACGCTGCGGCTTCGATCTATTTCTGGGGCGGAAGGCAGGATTTGCCTGAAGGATCGCGGGCCGGAGGATTCACGGCAAAGGCCTATCGCAACGGCAAGCTGATCGCGCACAGCAACCCGCGCACCGGCAATCTGGGTGCAAAGGCGATGCACCGCCGAAACGCGTTTTTCCAGGTGCCCCACGCTGCGAACAAGGCGCATCAGGCGCGCAACGTGACGCTTGCGGAATTGTCCAAGCCCGGAAATTACAGGGTCGACATAGTGCTGAATGACAGCGGGAAGGTGATCCGGAGCTATTCCTACAAGGCTGCAGGTGGCAAGATCACTCCACATCCGCGCAGCGAGCTCGGCTACCAGCCGCAGGCCGACTATGTCTTCCCGCGCGCACCAGACCCGCGCTCATCAAGTTATGAATGGCGCGAGGTGCACTGGATTTCCGGCTAGGACCAAACAAGAAAGCCCCTTTCCGCACGTTTTCGAGGGCGGAAAGGGGCTCTTGAGGCAGCGTTCGCAGGGAATGCCATTCCGCGCAGCGCTGTCCAATGCGACTCGTTTACCATAATTGCTCTGGGCTGCCTATCGGGAACAACTCGGATCGGCTTGCAGGGTCGTCCATTCGTGGCTAGAGCGCGCGACCTTGGCCGGTTGCCCCTGTTCCTCGCCAGGGACGAGGCAGCACGGACAGGCTTGCACTCAAGCAGCGAAGCGGTAGTGCAAAAACACAATGCGGAGCAGTGGCCGAGTGGTCGAAGGCGCACGCCTGGAAAGTGTGTATACGGTAACCCCGTATCGAGGGTTCGAATCCCTCCTGCTCCGCCACCCACCCAAAACACCGAACTCCGGTTTCGTGTTGCTCCGTTAGCTTTCGAGGGCAAGCGAGCTTTTCCTCGGGACGGAGCAATCCGATTGCGATCTGCTTTTGCGCACGCTCCATCTCGCGCTTGCACTCGCGGTATGACAACGTTATCAATTTGAGTCATTCGGCTGGAGGGAACCAATGAACTTTCGCAAATTTTCGCTCGTCGCGGCTTTGATGACAGCGGCTTGCTCTAGCAACGCACAGGATGGAACTCCCAAGGAGCAGAGCAATGACAGCGATCTGAAGACACAGGTTTTGACCACCAAAAGCGCAAACTCGAGCGAAGAGGAATGGGGATCTTTCGTCGAATATTATTCGGGTGAAACCGCGGGCGTGTCGGAACTTCTTTCTGGTACGGCAACCATCAAGCCGGGTCTGGAGATCCACCCGCCGCACCGACACGCCGAGGAAGAGTTCCTGATGGTGCTCGAAGGCGAGGGCGAATGGACGATCGGTGAAGAGACCTTCGTGGCCAAGAAGGGCGACATGCTCTATGCGGCGGCGTGGGACACGCACGGGATCAAGAATACCGGCGAAACGCCGTTGACCTTCGTGTTCTGGAAATGGAACTCCAAGGGAGTGCCAGTCCCGGTCGATCCCGAAGCCTAGGTCTACCTTCGAAATGGCCGAGATCGGCGAACTTCTAACCACGTGGCGTCCGCTGATCGCTACTCTAATCGG
>CAZJZO010000244.1:0-2424 GCA_964550495.1 uncultured Porphyrobacter sp.
ACAACCGTATGCACGGCGTGATCGTGTATGACGACCTTTCGAAGCAGGCTGTCCCCTACCGTCAGATGTCGCTGCTGCTGCGTCGTCCTCCCGGCCGCGAAGCCTATCCGGGTGACGTGTTCTATCTCCACAGCCGCCTGCTTGAGCGTGCAGCCAAGATGAATCCGGACAATGGTGCCGGTTCGCTTACGGCGCTGCCGATCATCGAAACGCAGGCGGGCGACGTGTCGGCCTACATCCCGACCAACGTGATTTCGATCACCGACGGTCAGATCTTCCTCGAAACCGACCTGTTCTATCAGGGTATCCGCCCGGCGATTAACGTCGGTCTGTCGGTTAGCCGAGTGGGCGGCGCCGCCCAGACCAAGGCGATGAAGAAGGTTTCGGGTTCGATGAAGCTCGACCTTGCACAGTATCGCGAAATGGCGGCGTTTGCGCAGTTCGGCTCGGACCTCGACGCCGCGACGCAAAAGCTGCTCAACCGCGGTGCGCGCCTGACCGAGCTGCTGAAGCAGGCGCAGTTCTCGCCGATGCCGTTCGAAGAGCAGACCGTGTCGATCTTCGCCGGCACCAACGGCTTCATCGACGATGTGCCGGTCGAGCGCGTCAACGAGTATGAGGAACAGATGCTGGTGCATTTCCGCGCCGAGCACGCCGACATCCTCGCCGATATCCGCGAAAGCAAGAAGTTCGAAGGCGACGTCAAGGACCGCACGGTCGCGGCGCTCGAAGCCTTCGCCAAGCAGTTCGCCTAAGGGAGCCTTAAGTGCCCTCACTCAAGGAACTCAAGGATCGGATCGGGTCGGTCAAGTCGACCCAGAAGATCACCAAGGCCAAGCAGATGGTCGCCGCGGCGAAGCTTCGCCGTGCGCAGGCTGCTGCCGAAGCCGGACGCCCCTATGCCGAACGTCTCGGTGCCGTCATGGCGTCGCTCGCAGGCAAGGTTTCGGGCGATAGCGCACCAAAGCTGCTGGCAGGAACCGGGTCGGACCAACGCAACCTGCTGGTCGTCGTGAACACCGACAAGGGCCTGTGCGGCGGTCTCAACTCCAACCTCGTCAAGGCCGCCAAGGCCAAGGCCGAGGAACTGATCGAAGCGGGCAAGGACGTCGAGTTCTACCTCGTCGGCAAGAAAGGCCGCGCGCCGCTCAAGCGCGACTATGCCAGCAAGATCACCGGCGGTTTCGACACATCGACGGTCAAGAACCCCGGTTTCGACGAAGCCGACGGGATTGCCGGCGAGCTGATCGCGCTGTTCGATGAGGGCAAGTTCGATGTTGCGCATCTGGTCTTCCCGACCTTCCAGTCGGCGCTCGTTCAGAACCCGACCATCAATCAGCTGATCCCGGTCCCCTCACCCGAAGCTTCGGAAGACGGCGCCGTGGTCGAATACGAGCCGAGCGAAGAGGAAATCCTCGAAGAGCTGCTGCCGCGCTACGTGAAGACGCAGCTGTTCGGCGCGCTGCTTGAGCGCGAAGCTTCGGAGCAAGGCGCTTCGATGACCGCGATGGACAACGCCACGCGCAACGCAGGCGACCTGATCAACAAGCTGACGATCCAGTACAACCGCAGCCGCCAGGCCGCGATTACGACGGAATTGATTGAAATTATCGCAGGCGCGGAGGCGCTTTGAGAATAACACTGACGCTTTGGATAACGTTGCTGGCAGTTGGGTGTTCGCAGGCACCCCAAGGCCATCTTCCCGAAGATCCAATTCCAGGATGCGAGGGACTAAGCGACGAAGTCATGATCGGGGCAAATCCCTATCGGGAATGCATCGGCAACAAAGCAAACGAGACATATCCGGCTGATCCTGATCTTTGCGATCTTTCAGGCGGACGGATGAGAGACAATATTTGTGAATTGCCCGAGTAAGCACTGATCGGGCACCAAGAGGTTCAAAAAGGACTTAGAAATGGCAACCGCACCAGTTCTCAACCAGACCACCAACGGCACCATCGCCCAGGTCATCGGCGCTGTCGTCGACGTGCAGTTCGAAGGCGAACTGCCCGCCATTCTGACCGCGCTCGAAACCAAGAACGGCGACAACACGCTCGTTCTCGAAGTCGCGCAGCACCTCGGCGAGAACACCGTCCGCACCATTGCGATGGACGGCACCGACGGCCTCGTGCGCGGTCAGGAAGTGATCAACACCGGCGCGCAGATTTCCGTGCCGGTCGGCCCGAAGACGCTCGGCCGGATCATGAATGTCGTCGGCGAAGCGATCGACGAGCGCGGCCCGGTTGGCGCCGACATGACCGCACCGATCCACGCCGAGGCTCCGGAATTCATCGACCAGTCGACCGAAGCCGACATTCTCGTCACCGGGATCAAGGTGATCGACCTGCTCGCGCCTTACGCGAAGGGCGGCAAGATCGGCCTGTTCGGCGGCGCCGGCGTGGGCAAGACCGTGCTGATCCAGGA
>CAZJZO010000245.1:0-2414 GCA_964550495.1 uncultured Porphyrobacter sp.
CCGGTGACGAACATGTACGAGCTGTCCTTCACCATGAAGATGAAGTCGGTCATCGCCGGGGAGTACACCGCCCCGCCCGCGCATGGCCCCATGATGAGGCTGATCTGCGGCACGACACCGCTGGCGAGCACGTTCTTCTGGAACACTTCGGCATAGCCACCCAGTGACGCCACGCCTTCCTGAATGCGCGCGCCGCCGGAATCGTTGAGGCCGATCACCGGCGCACCAACCTTCATCGCGGTGTCCATCACCTTGCAGATCTTCTCCGCATGGCGCTTCGACAGAGAACCGCCAAACACGGTGAAGTCCTGGCTGAACACATAGACCAGCCGCCCGTTAATCGTGCCCGATCCGGTGACGACGCCATCGCCGGGAATGCGCTGGTCCTGCATGCCGAAATCGACGCAGTCGTGTTCGACATAGGTGTCGATCTCTTCGAACGATCCTTCGTCGAGCAACACGTCGAGCCGCTCGCGCGCGGTCAGCTTGCCCTTGGCGTGCTGCGCGTCGATGCGCTTTTGCCCACCGCCCATGCGAGCGGCTTCGCGGCGGCGTTCCATTTCGGCGATATTGGCAGACATCCCGGTCCCTTTGGCTTTTGTCTCGTCAAAGGGTCGTTGCCGGAGCAGCCTTGCGCGGTCAACGTATCAAAAGCGCAGCCGCGTCATTCCTCCTCGGCGCGATATTCGAGAATGTCGCCCGGCTGGCAGTCCAGTTCGCGACAGATTGCCTCGAGGGTCTTGTACCGCACACCCTGCACCTTTCCGGTCTTGAGCAGCGACAGGTTGGTGTTCGAGATACCAATGCGGTCGGCCAGCTCCTTCAAGCTGACCTTCCGCTTGGCCATCATGACATCGAGATTGGTGATGATCGGCATCAAACGACGCTTTCGCTGTCTTTGCGATAGGCCACACCTGCCCTGAAGGCTTCGGCAAACAGCAGCGCCAATCCACCCAGAGCAAATGTGAAGATCGGCACGTCATAGTGGAGCCACACGTTCGTCATGCCCGAAACATCCCACGAGATGGACGGGTGGAGAACTGTCCCCGCCTGTTCCTGCACGGCGGACAGAATGGCCGATTGCAGCAGGACCGCGCGAACCACCGACAAACCGCAAGCCGCAAGCAGGAGCAGGCCGATCTTGCGCATGGCGCTGGCGTTCTCTTCGTCCACCAGATCGCCAGCGGTGAAGTTTGCAAGGACCGAACGCAGCAGCATCAGCGCGGCGATGAATATGCCGATATTGGTGAGCGAAAAAAGCAGGTCGACGCTATGCCAGAAGGGCTGTCCCGGCACAGCCAAAGTGGCGTCGGTGAACCACGCCTGCACCCCTTCACCTACCGGGGCCTGAAGATCGAATGCGCTCGCTTCGACCGGCCAACGCACTGTCCCGAATTTGCCATCGAACATGGCCGCAACGGCCCGGCCAATCTGCAGGAAGCCACCGATGAAGAAGATGGCGATAAAGACCTCGACGATCCGGCGGATGAACTTCGCAGACATGCTGACCTCCCAGAATTCAATCTGGAAGGCGTCATACTTCGCGCTTTATGATTCGCAAGCTATTTTTTATGTTTTACGTAAATTATTTGATCCCTGGCACTGTTTCAGAAACGCAGAGTCACTGACTTCGCCAACCGGGGAGAAAGAGATTCCGCTACCCGCAGCGCCTTGGTCATGCCGATATTGGCTTCGTCGCGATCCCTCTCGATCGCGACGACGATCTGCCGCGCGCATTCCTCGGCCGGCATCTTTTTCATCGGGTTGCCGTCGTTCATCTGCGTGTCGACCACCGGCGGCAAAGCCTCGATCATGCGGACGCTGGTATCCTTGAGCTGTTCGCGCAGGGCAAGCGAATAGAACCGCAGTCCCGCCTTGGTTGCGCAATAGACCGGCTGGCGCGCAGCGGGCGCAATCGCAAGACCGCTGGTGACATTGACCACCGCCGCTTCGGGTCGCGCTTGCAAATGCCTCATCAAGCCGACCGTCAGCCGGATCGGCGCGTTGAGATTGGCGTAGATGCAATCGTCCGCCGCATCGGGATCGACAGCCCCTTTGCGGAAATCGTGATCGACCAGTTGCCCGGCATTGTTGATCAGAATGTCGAGTTCGCGATCACCCCATTGTTCGAGCAGCGCATCAACGCCGGCGGCGTCGGAAAGCCCCGCTGAGATAACCTCGAACCCGTCCGCTTCCATCGCGGACAACCGCTCCGGATTGCGGCCAGTGAGCACGACCTGCGCTCCCTTGGCCTTCAATTGAAGCGCGATCTCGCGCCCGATCCCGGCGCTGCCGCCGGTCAGCAGGACTGTCTTGCCGGAAAGGTCCATCAGACTTTCACCACCCCATGTTCAATCAGGCTCTTCGCGCAATCGAGGATCGTGTCTTCCTCCTTGCGGGTCTTCCAGCCGAGC
>CAZJZO010000246.1:0-2403 GCA_964550495.1 uncultured Porphyrobacter sp.
GGCAAGCGCCTAGGAAATTTTTTCGGTGCACTGTCGAATTCGGCTTGCGGCTTCCGTCTCAAGGTCAGAGCTTCGCCGGAGTGGCGCGGCCGATCATGGAGATACCACATGCAATACATGCTGATGATCAATGAGGACGAGAGCATCTATGAAGGGGATGAAGGCGGCAAATTGATGGAAGCCACCCTGGCAGGACATATGGCTCTTGCCGAAAGACTGACGGAAAAAGGCATCGCGTTCAGCGGTGAGCGTCTCAAACCCGGCAGCACGGCAACCACCATCAAATGGGATCATGGCAAGCATTCCTTGCAGGATGGACCCTTCGCGGAAACGCACGAAGAACTCGGCGGATTCTACATCATCGATGTGCCGAGCCTCGATGAAGCGCTCGAATGGGCGAAGACGATTCCGATCCCCGGCAAGGGCGCGATTGAGGTTCGACCGGTCTGGCCGATGGGCGAGTGAGCGCTTCGAACGACCGCGCTGATGCGATCGTACTCGCGCGGCCACGGGTAATTGCCGCCCTGGCCGCGCATTTGCGCGATCTTGATGCTGCGGAGGACGCATTCGCGGAGGCGACGGAGGCGTATCTTGCGCTCGACACGCCGCCCGACAATCCAGCGGCATGGCTGCTGACGGTCGCCAAGCGCAAAGCAATCGATGCGATCCGGAAGCACCAGGCCCAGGCACGCGCTGCTGACGGAGCAGCAATGGTGAGCGAAATGGCAGAGGTCATCAAACTTCCCGAGCCGATCCCCGACGAACGGCTGCGGCTGATCTTTATCTGTTGCCATCCGGCGCTCGCAGTAGAGGCTCGCGCGGCTCTGGCGATGAAAACGATTTGCGGTTTGCCGATCAGCGCGATCGCAAAGGTGTTCGTCACGACGGAGCCGACGATGTTTCAGCGCATCACCCGGGCGAAAAGCAAGATTCGCCAGGCAGGGATTGCGTTCGAACTGCCGCCGCGCAAGGCATGGGGTGACCGGCTGGAAGCCGTGTTGCTGACGCTCGAACTGGCGTACACGGTCGCCTATCAGGATGCCGCTAGTGAGCTCGATCGGGAACTGTCGGACGAGGTGGCACGGCTGGCGCAAATGGTTGCCGAACTGTTGCCGAACGAACCCGAAGCACTGGGGCTCGCCGCTCTGGTTACGCTCGCGCGGTCGCGCGAGGCGGCACGTGTCGATAGCGAGGGGGCTATGGTTCCCCTGTCGCAACAAGACACACGGTTGTGGGATCTTGGCGCTATCGAGCAGGCAAGGCTGTGGCTCGACGATGCTGCGATGTTTGGAGAGACGGGTCCATATCAGTTGATGGCGGCGATCCAACTGACGCATGCAAGGCGTGCGTTCGATGGCGCCACCGATTGGGGTGCAATCCTGCAACTCTACACCGCTTTGATGGCAGTCAGGCCCGGCCCGCTGGTAGCGCTCAATCGGGCGCTGGCGCTGGCGCATGTCGAAGGGCCAGAAGCTGCACTTGCCGAACTGGAACACCTTCCTGCTGATCGTCTGAAGTCGGCGCGCCCGTTCCACGCGGCTCGCGCCGAACTGCTCGCGCAATCCGGGGATTTGACGAAAGCAAGGGAAGCGCTGGATGCCGCAATAAGGCTCGACCCGCCGCGCGCGGAGCGGCTGTTCCTCAAGCAGAAGCGCCAAGCGTATTCCGCTTCCTAGCCCGTTTCGGGTTTTGGTACCCATTGCATGACGCCGCCAGGGAACGGGGTCCATAATCCCGTCTTTATCCCGGCAGCGGACAAACGGTCACTGGTCCATTGGTTGCAGGTGTTGGCGATGTGATACGTCCCGCGCGCAACGTAGAATGCATCGTGACTCGAGTAGCCGGGATGCGGAGGCTGGCTGTCCGACCGTGAAAGGTCTTTGAGGATCAGGTCCGCGAGTTTCCGGTATTCCTCTTCACGAATGCGCAGCTCGCGGAAATCTTCTGCCGGAGCAGGGCGGACGTAATAGGCGGCATGGAGCAGACCCTCTCCGCCAGTCAGGGCGCCCAATGCCGTGAAAAGATTGAATTCGGCCCAGGTTGGGGTCTCGAGGAAAAAGCTGCGTTCGCCCCAACTCACGCCCACATGCGTGTAGTCCCGCGATGGGTCGCCCAATTCGTTCAGTGGAAAATGCGCACGCCAGTCCACGATCGAGGAGGTGACGGGCATTATGAGCTCGGTGTGGATGCCATTGCTGCCGACCAGGATGGTGACGCCGTTGTCCGGTTCGGTCCAGTCGCTGTTGCGCGGAATGGCTGCTCCTATCCATGCTGCGAGGAGGAACACCAGCGACAAACCCGCCAGCGACAGCCCGATCCACCGCAAGGCGCCGATCAATCTAGCGGCCATGGGACCGACGTTGGAACCAAAGAATCGCCCAGTCGCCACGCTGGATCCTCCGC
>CAZJZO010000247.1:0-2403 GCA_964550495.1 uncultured Porphyrobacter sp.
ATTGCCGCCGGGATGGTGGGCTGCGCAAAACTAAGGTTCGATACGCTCGGCCGCGCCGCTTTCGCCCTGCGGTCCTCCGTTGGGGTTTTCGGCGATGAACTGGTAATTCAGCAGAGTCGCGAAACACACCCACGCAAAATATGGCAGCAGCAGCAACGCAGCGTTGCGGCGGACGCGCCAGAACGCCCAAATTACGGCAATGAGAGTCACGGCTGCGTAGGCGAGCACGATCAGCCCGCCCGTCATGTTCTGCATGCCGAAGAAGACAGCCGTCCACGCCAGATTCCCGACAAAATGGACAGCAAACACGATCACCGCGAGCCCGCGTCCGCGCGCGCCCCACGCGCTGACCACCATGGCCAGCGCGAATCCGATCATGATGTAGAGCACCGTCCAGACCACGCCGAATGTCGCCGGTGGTGGGAAGATGGCAGGCTTTTCGAGCCCCTGGAACCATACCGTGTCGGGACTGCCCATCTGCCCCCCGAGAAATCCGAGCAACACAATCAGCGGAACGAGGAACAGAGACCAACGCACAAAACTGGCGCGCAATTGAGCCTTTGAAGCGAGGAAATTCATCGTCTCTCCCGATAGTGCGATTCGGCAACTTTGCGCTCGCGATTCGCCTGAAGCGGCGTTGCGCGGCGGGATACACATTCAGCCCGCATGCGCCAAACTTATGCGCTCGAACCGGCCCTCATCCAGGCTGACAATGCGGTAAAATCACCAATCAAAACGACAGGATCACTAATTGGGCGTGCGTTTTGATATCTTTCTGCTAGCGTCGCCACATTCTTGCCGTGATTCGGGACGCCAAGCGGCAAGAAATCATCCATTCGCGCGTCCTGCCCGAGACGGGGCCCAATTTAGGGGAACGAGTTAAATGAAAAAGACCAACTTCGCTTCGATGCTTGCTGTCGCTGGCGGTCTCGCTGTTGCAACCGCTGCTTGCTCGGCACCGGCTGAAGACGGTGCTGACACCGCTGCTGACGAAACTGCAGTCGCTGCATGTGCAGGCGCTTGCTGTGCCGCTGCATGTGAAGGCGCTGGCTGCGAAGCTGCTTGCGAAGGTGCATGCTGCGCCGCCGCTTGCGAAGGCGCTGGCTGCGAAGCCGCTTGCGAAGGTGCATGCTGCGCCGCCGCTTGCGAAGCTGCCTAAGCTTAACGCATCACAAACACGCGAAGCGGTCGATCGCAACGTCATGTTGCGGTCGGCCGTTTTGCTATGTGGGCCGTGCCGACTATAAACTTGGCACCGCCCGTAACCTTCGATGGTCGGCCACACGAATGGGACAGTATGGATAAGCTTCAAGCCGCGCAGACCGTTATCGAGACCATTACCCGGATGGCACAGGAACAGCGCCCGCTGATGCTGCGCGTCGTACCTGAAGAAGGCGCCAAGTTCTGGGAGCATTATCCGAAGAACGATGCGCGCGACGAGTTCTGCAAGGCGCGCTGGTACTACCATGTTCACGCGCCTGGCGGCCGCGATGCCGACGAACACGGCCACTTCCACCTGTTCCTGCACCGAACCCAACTGCCCGAGGGGCTCGAGCCCAAGGTCTGGCCGCCGCAAGGCGAGGATGCCCGCGCGCATGTGTCTCACCTGATCGCGCTGTCGATCGACACCAACGGCATCCCGCGCTCGTGGTTCACCGTGAACCGCTTCGTCACCAACGAATTCCTCTACCCGGCCGAAGTGATGATCGATCACCTGCCGCTCTACAACGTCGATCACACCAAGGAAGACGATCTGGTCAATCGCTTCGTCACCGCGATGGTGGCGCTCTACAGCGAAGAGATCGCCGAGCTGATTCGCGAACGCGATGTGAAACACGCCGAGCTGGTCGCCGAGCATGGCGATGAAGCCGCCTACGAAAAGGCCAGCGGCGTCGAAGTGCTGTCACAGATCCCGATCGACCTCGATGCGAAGATCAATTCGCTCGACTGGCCGGAAGAAGAAGTGGCCTAACCGCGCTTCGCCGAAATCAGGAACTCGACATTGCCTTGCGGGCCAGTGATCGGACTTTCGACTTTTCCTGCAATATCCCAGCCAAGCTCCTCCAGCCATTGGCGAACTTCGCTGCACACTCGCGCGTGAAGTGCCGGATCGCGAACCACGCCGCCCTTGCCGACTTCGGCCTTCGCGACCTCGAATTGCGGCTTGATCAGAGCGACCAGCTGGCATTCGGGCGCAGCCAGTTCGAGCGGGCGTTCGAGCACTTTCGCAAGGCCGATGAAGCTCGCATCGCACACCACCCAATTGCACGGTCGGTCGATCTGCTCGGGTGTCAGGATCCGCGCACTGGTCTGTTCAAGAACGGTGACCCGATCGTCCTGACGCAGCTTCCAGGCCAGCTGGTTGGTGCCGCTGTCGACCGCGAACACATACTCCGCGCCCTA
>CAZJZO010000248.1:0-2403 GCA_964550495.1 uncultured Porphyrobacter sp.
CCAGGCCGGGCGAAGAGGGCTGCAGTGGCTTGGCGGTGATGTCAGCGGGGTGGAACCGCGCCTCCCCGGATCTACACCTGCCGCAGCCTTCAATCTCATCACGCTTGCGATGATTGCGAACACACCGATCATGCCCGACCTTTCGGGCCATGTGGTGATGGTCGAGGAAGTGAGCGAGCATCTCTACTCGATCGACCGACTGTTCTTTCATCTCGCGAACAGCCTGCCGCGCCTGGCCGGCCTGCGCCTCGGAGCTGTCACCGATATCCCGGAGAATTACGTCGAGTTCGGGCAGGACGAGGTCGACATCGCCAAATATTGGTGTGCGCGGGCAGGAATCCCCTATCTCGGACGCGCCGAGATCGGTCATTATGCGGCGAACAAGGTGGTTCCGTTCGGGCTTGCCAGCCCGCCGACCACTGCGTAACCGCGCCAGCCTGTGCTGGCGGATTGGCACCGTAAGGAGAAGTATAGATGCGCGCATTCGTGTTCCCGGGGCAAGGAAGCCAGCGAGTTGGCATGGGCGTCGAACTGGCGGAGGCAAGCGCTGCCGCACGCGAGGTGTTTCAGGAAGTGGACGAAGCGCTGTCGCAGAACCTCTCGACCATCATGCGCGACGGTCCGGAAGATCAGCTGATGCTCACTGAAAATGCGCAGCCGGCGATCATGGCCAACGCGATTGCGACCTTGCGCGTTCTACAAACCGACTTCGGCGTCGCGCTGACCGATGCCGGAGGCTGCGTCGCGGGCCATTCGTTGGGTGAGTACACCGCCTTGTGCGCCGTGGGCGCGTTCGATCTCGCAACAACGGCCCGGCTGCTGAAGCTGCGCGGACAGGCGATGCAATCGGCGGTTCCGGTGGGCGTTGGCGCGATGGCGGCATTGCTGGGAGCGGACATTGAGAAGGCAACCGCACTGTCGGCTGCCGCAGCGCAGGGCGAGGTGTGCGAAGTCGCCAACGACAACGATCCGATGCAGGTCGTCATTTCGGGGCACAAAGGAGCGATCGAGCGCGCGATTGCCGTCGTCAGGGAGCACGGGATCAAGCGCGGTGTGATCCTGCCTGTATCCGCCCCGTTCCACTGTTCGCTGATGCAACCAGCGGCGGATCGTATGGCCGAAGCTCTGGCCGAAAACCCGCCAGGACCGCTTGCTCTGCCGCTCTACGCCAATGTCACTGCGAGCAAGGTCACGGATCCGGGCGAGGAGCGCGATTTGCTGGTGCAGCAGGTCACAGGGCGCGTCCGCTGGCGCGAGAGCGTGGCGGCCATGCACGCCGACGGTGTCGGCAGCTTTGTCGAGCTGGGCGGCAAGGTGCTGACGCCGATGATCCGCAAGATCGCGGGCGAAGCAGAGACCGCAGCGCTGGTTTCGATGGAAGAGCTTGAAGGCTTTGCCAGTTCGCTGTGAGCATCGTCGATTAATTGCGCAGCCAGCGTGGGTTAATCGCCGAACATGCGATACTATCTCCTCGAATTGCATGGGGAGAGGGTGATGCGGTTTGGTCGGATAAGCGCAGCGTTTCTCGTTGCGACTGTCAGCCTAGTGGCTTGCGCTCCGGTGGATGAGCCGGTTGCGGTAAGCGGCGAAGGGTCTGCGCTAAGAGGATTCGCTTCCCAAGCAGAGCTCGAAGCGCTCGCAGAAAAGCTGGCGGAAAGCCGGGTATCCTATTCTGTTGCCGAGCCGATGGTGATGGAAGCAGCCGCTGAAGATGCGAGCGCGGGAGCGGCGCCCGAAAGCATAACCAACACTCAGGAAGCCGGTGTCGATGAAGGCGGGATCGTCAAGAATGCCGGCGACTACCTAGTCGTCCTGCGCCGTGGTCGGCTGTTCACGATCAACCATGGCGATGACGATCTCGAGCCGGTCAGCGCGATCGATGCGTTCCCTCCCGGCAAGCGCGATCCCGGCAGCACCTGGTATGACGAGATGCTCGTCAGCGGCACTCAGGTGATTGTCATCGGCTATTCCTATGGTGAATACGGAACCGAGCTCAATCGCTTCGATCTCTCCGAAAATGGCAACTTGGCCTATCGAGATACGCACTACCTGCGCTCCGGCGATTATTACTCTTCAAGCAATTACGCCTCGCGTCTGATCGGTGACGAGTTGATCCTCTACGCGCCGGTCTATGCCCAGTGGGGCAACCTTGAACGAACGCTGCCCGCGCTGCGTGGCTACGGGGAGAATGCCGAGACAACCCCATTGGTCAAACCGCAGGATTTCCTGATTGCGGAGCCGTATCGCGGCGGCGAATACAGTCTCGAAATGCTGCATGTCGTCACTCGCTGCGACCTGTCCGCGCCGCAAATGGAATGCAGCGCCCGCGCGATTGCCGGGACATGGAGCCGCAGCTTCTATGTCTCGCGCAACGCGGTGTATGTCTGGACCGCAAGCACCATG
>CAZJZO010000249.1:0-2386 GCA_964550495.1 uncultured Porphyrobacter sp.
CCGATTTTGACGATTCCGATCCGTTCGAAGCCATTGTAGACGCGCCGTTCGATGCGGCGTTGGAGGAGCGTTATCTCGTCTATGCGCTCTCGACTATCACCGCCCGGTCGCTGCCAGATCTGCGCGACGGGTTGAAGCCGGTTCACCGCCGTCTGCTCTGGACCATGCGGCAGTTGAAACTCGACCCGACCAACACTTTCAAGAAGAGCGCCCGCGTCGTCGGCGAAGTGATCGGCAAGTATCACCCGCATGGCGACACCGCCGCATATGACGCGATGGTCCGGCTCGCGCAGGATTTCTCCCTGCGCTACCCGCTGGTCGAAGGGCAGGGCAATTTCGGCAATGTCGATGGCGATAACGCTGCCGCCTACCGCTACACCGAAGCGCGCCTGACCAAGACCGCGATGCAGCTGATGGAAGGCTTGGACGCGGGCACGGTTGACTTCATTCCGACCTACAATGGCGAGGAAGAAGAGCCCGAGCTGATGCCCGGCCTGTTCCCCAACCTGCTTGCGAATGGCGCAAGCGGGATCGCGGTGGGGATGGCGACCAATATCCCTTCGCACAATGTCGCCGAGATCATCGACGCGATCAAACTTGTCCTGTTCAACCGCGACGTGACGCACAGCGAATTGATGGAGACATTCAAGGGCCCCGATTTTGCCACGGGTGGACATATAGTCGACAGCGCCGAAGTCATCTCGCATGCCTACGAGACCGGTCGCGGCAGCTTTCGATTGCGCGGCGTGTTCCATGCGCCTGAAGCCGAGAAGGCTGAGGATCAGGCGCGAGGGATCGAGCGGCTCGGCGGCGGGCAGTGGCAGCTGGTGATCTCCGAAATCCCGTACCAGGTGCAGAAGGGCAAGTTGATCGAGCAGATCGCACAGGCGATCGCCGACAAGAAGCTGCCGATCCTCGACGACGTTCGCGACGAAAGCGACGAGACGATCCGCATCGTGCTGGTCCCGCGCAGCCGCAACGTCGATCCGGAACTGCTCAAGGAAAGCATCTTCAAGCTGACCGACATGGAGACCCGCTTCGGGCTCAACATGAACGTGCTCGACGCGAGCCGCACACCGATGGTGATGGGGCTGAAGGAATTGCTCCAGAACTGGACGGCGGCGCAGATCGAGATCCTGCAACGCCGGACTCAGCATCGACTGGGCCAAATTGCCAAGCGGCTGGAACTGGTCGACGGCTACATCATAGCTTTTCTCAACCTCGACCGGATTATTGAGATTATCCGCACCGAGGATGAGCCGAAGCCGGTCATGATCGCCGAATTCGAGCTCACCGATCGGCAGGCAGAGGCCATCCTCGATACGCGGCTTCGTTCCTTGCGCAGGCTCGAGGAAATGAAGCTGCGCGACGAAAAGACCGCTCTGCTTGAAGAACAAGATGAGCTGGAAGACCTGCTGGCGAAACCGCATAGACAGCGGACGCGGCTGAAAAGGGATCTGGACGCTCTTCGAAAAGACTATGCCGAGGACACCAAACTCGGCGCGCGCCGGACCAAGATCGAGGAAGCGGCTCCGGCGGTCGAATTTTCGATGGATGCAATGATCGAGAAGGAACCGGTCACAATCATCCTCAGCCAGAAAGGCTGGATCCGTGCGGCCAAAGGGCATGTCGATCTGGCGCAGGATTTCAAATACAAGGAAGGCGATGCGCTCGCCTTCATCCTCCATGCGCAGACCACCGACAAGCTGCTGATTGCGGCGGGCAATGGCCGGTTCTACACGCTGGGTTGCGACAAATTGCCGGGTGCGCGAGGTTTCGGCGAGCCGGTTCGCACCATGATCGATCTTGAAGCCGATACGTCGATAGCGCGAATGCTGGTGCACAAGGATGGTGGCAGGCTGCTGCTCGCATCATCTGTCGGCAAGGGCTTCATTGCCGAGACCAACGAACTTCTGGCCGAAACCAAGAAAGGCAAGCAGGTCGTGAGCCTGAAAGGTGATGCCAGGCTCCAGGTTATTCGCGAAATCCCCGAAGGTCACGATCATGTCGCCGCCGTTGGCGACAACCGCAAGCTGGTCGTGTTCAATCTCGAAGAGATGCCCGTAATGGCCAAAGGGCAGGGCGTGATGTTGCAACGCTATCGCGATGGCGGCTTGTCCGATGCGACCACCTTTACTCTCGCCGATGGGCTGAGCTGGCAGATGGGAGGGTCGGGCGAGAGAACCCGCACCGAAACGGAAATCCATCTTTGGAAAGTCGCCCGCAGTGCAGCAGGAAGGCTGCCGCCACAAGGGTTCCCCAAGAACAACCGCTTCGATTGAAGACGCAAAAAGGGCCGCGGACACCTTCGCTGCATCCGCGGCCCGCTTGAGCCGATATTGCCTAGAGCTGTTATTCGCATGCGCCGCCGGCTGCCTCCGCGCGT
>CAZJZO010000250.1:0-2325 GCA_964550495.1 uncultured Porphyrobacter sp.
CATCACGCTGATCATGCCGATATCGCCGGAGACGAGCCCGAACTGGATCCGCTCATCGCCACCCATCAAGCCTTGGCCCTCGTGGACAACGTTCTTCAGGTCCTCAAACCAGTATTTCTGGCGGTAGGCGTTGCGCGCCTTGAAGGGGTTTTCGCCGGCCGCGTCGGCGCGTTTGAAGAGAGCAAGCTCGGTCTTGCCGAGATTGCCTTTGAAGACCTTGTTATCGCCTTCAACCTCGCCGGTGATTTCGATATGCGCGTCGTCGACGTCCTTGAGCATCGCTTTGAACAGCTGGAACAGCTCGGCATCGCTCATATCAGGGCGCAGCTTGGACCGCGCCTCTTCCACGCGCGCGTCCCAATCGACATCGTAGAGCCCGAAGAACGGGTAGAAGGTCGAATAGGTGTCAACGAAGACGTCGAAATTGCCTTGCGGCGTATTGGGTGTGGGGGTGAGGCACGCTTCGGGGAGCGCGCTCAGCTTTTGAAAGCGGTAAGGATAGGGTTCTTCCTCGGCGCTCAATAAGACGCTTTGCCCATCGGCAGAAAAGGCGACCTGATCGACATAATCCGCGAGCGATTCCTCTCCCTCCTCCACCGATACGCAGTGCTTTCGAGCCAACTGGTATTCTTTGATTGTGCCGCTCTTAACGACAAAGACCTCTCCATAATCGGTTGAGCGCCAGATACCCTCCAGCTCCTGAAGCGGCGATGCAGCCTCCTCGGCGTTAGCGTAGCTGGCGAGCCCCAGGTTGAGGGCGGTGAAAAAAGCAAGATATGCAGCGATCGGTTTCAGCAATGGATCGTCCTCCAATTGCCGAGATCATAGGAAGATTCCGATTGCAAAAGTGACCTAATTTGCCGAAATTGCGGTCAATATAGTCAAAACGTGGAGCCATAATGGCTAATTTAGCCACACTGGACGATCTTGATCGAAGCATTTTGCGCATCGTCCAACGCGATAACCAGCTGACAAACGCCGAGATCGGCGAACGGATCGGACTTTCAACCTCATCAGTCCGGCGCCGGCTTACCCAGATGCGCGAGGATGGCGTCATCGCCGCTGATGTGTCGCGCCTTCATCCCGACGATGTGGGTGTGACATTGATAGTCACCGTCAGCTTCGCGACCGAGACGCCCGAAGACTACAACGCTTTTGACGAACAAATGCGCGCCCTCGCTCCGGTTCAGCAGAGCTATCACATTGCAGGCGAGAACGACTACATCCTGATCGTCCACGGACCCAACCTGCAATGGTACGAGGAGTGGGCGCAAGACGCGTTGATGAGCAATCCCATCATCCGTCGCTACAGCACGCAGGTGGTGTGGAGCTGCAAGAAGTTCGACACCGCGTTCGATATCTAACCTTGCCGCGCGCGCGAAGGCTGATCGCGCACCTCCCACGACCTTTTTCTTCACAAAGACAGAGCTTTGCAGACCGCGCCAGCGTGGCTGCGAGCGCGCAATTCTGTCACCCTTCCCACTCACTTCACATGATGTAAATCGCCATTGTTTTTATGTTTTACATAAATTATTATTGCTTTTGGATCGAATCGGCGTAGAAGGCCCATCAAGAATTCGATGGAGATTCGTCATGAAGACCACGCTGGTGCGTCGCACCGTTGATCTGTTTATCGCCCTCTTCGCGATCGCCGCGATCGTGTCTGTAGTCCGGCTTGTCGCAGCCTTGTTCAGCGGCGATTTCGGCACCATCAGCTGGCCGGTTCAGGCCGAAGCCGTCGGCACCGGAGTGGAGCTGGCGGACAACGCAAGCATCAGCTTTGCCGATGGGCTTTTGAGCGTTGCGGGTGAGCCTTTGGCGCATGCGCTGGGGTCGCTTGCCTCTTTGGTAAGTCTCGGCCTGATAATTGCCGCCCTGCTTTTGCTTCGAAAGGTCCTCTCCGGTTTTTCCCGGGGCGAAGTGCTCACCCATGATAACGCCGTGTGGCTGCGACGGATCGCGTGGCTGCTGATCACCGTTTGCGGTGTTTCGCTGATCCACGCTTTCGCCCTGCAGCCGATGATCCTCTCGGCCGTAGAAGTCCCGGACGGAATGGTGTTGCACCCTTCCGTCTCATGGGACGTCAAAGGCGCCTCGAACATCTGGCTGCACTACGATCCGCCGCTGGGCACCTTTCTGCTGGGACTGCTAGCTCTGCTGTTCTCGGCAGCTATCCAGTCAGGCACCGAATACCGCCAGGACAGCGAGAGCGTGATCTGATGGCGATCATCACAAACATCGATGTGATGATGGCCAAGCGAAAGATCCGCCTAAAGGAGCTGGCCGCGCGCATCGGCATGTCCGAGACGAACCTGTCGCTGCTCA
>CAZJZO010000251.1:0-2305 GCA_964550495.1 uncultured Porphyrobacter sp.
CCCACCTGTCGCAGCATCAAGCGGCGCGCGATAAGATGCTCGGCGTTCACTGGCAGGAGCAGAACAGCTTCACCCATGTCGGTTCTGGCGGGTTGTTTAACCTCGGATACGACACTCGACTGAAGGAAAGTTGCGACTCGCTGTTCAACTTCTCCGATATAGACAGAACCACTCTTAACAAAGAGTTGGTCAACGCGCTGCCTTCGGAAGTCCACCGAATAATGAACGGCGGGGAATTAGAGGTATCACGTCTGTTGTCCGAGATTGGGAACCGCACGGCAGGGACCAATGAGGATATTTTTCAAGTCCTGTCGGAATTAGCGCATGCACGTGAATTGGAGGTGTTGTCTTCGAAGGGTAAACCAAAGCGGGCAGGCACGCAGATATCGGTCAAGGATCGGTTGATATTGCCAAATCAGCCGACCCTGTTCTTTCCTGCAAAATGGTAGCTTCAACCTTAGTCCGGTCCAAGGTGCCGCAGGCCTCAAGCCAATTTTTTGGGCGACGTATCGGAGGTGACCATTGCAGGGCCCCGAGCACAACTCTTTCAGAATCAGATGGATTGTTGCCTCTTGGCAGAAATAGGCCGACATGCGCGGAACTAAACGACCTCAGCCCAGTGTATTTGGCTCGGTCGGACTAGGGGTGACGATAGATCGAGCGAGGAACCTATTTGAAGCTTTACAAAAGATGGTGTGTGCCAACCAAGCAGCAAGATAACCGCAAGTATTTCTGGACCTATGTCGAGAAGGACGGTGGACGCGACGAGATCCACGATGACTTGGCAGAAACGATCCGGTCGCATTACGATCGCTTGGAGCGCATTGCCGAGGACGTGGATCGCCTCGGATACAAGGTTGCCGCAGAGATACTTAGCGAGGCGATGCCGCAGACTTCTAGGGGCCGATCAGGCGATCTTGGCGAAATTCTGGCGACCGAGCTAGTTGAAGAGGAGATTGGTCTCCGTGTTCCGGTGCGTCGTCTCCGTTATAAGGACGGCCGCAATATGGCCATGCGTGGCGACGACTTCATCGGCGCCGGGTATGACGGCGAAGGCGAGAAGCTCTGGCTCCTGAAAGGCGAAGCCAAGAGTAACAAGGTGCTCGGCAAGTCTACAGTTAAGAGCGCTCGCAAGGTGCTCAACCGCGATAGCGGTCGCTGCACACCCGACTCATTGCTGTTCGTTGCCAACCGCTTGCTGGAGAGCGACGATGCGGACGACAATACACTGGGCCGCAGCCTTCGCGATGAAGTAGGCATTAAGTCTCTCCGCGCGGATCGCATCGATCACATGCTTTTCACCGTGTCGGGCAACGGTCCGCACGGTTCGTTGAAAAAGGACCTCGAGGCGGCGGGCACCAATCGCGACCAATATGTCGTGAATATACACATCGAAGACCACCAAGACTTCATCGCAGCCATTTACCAGGAGGCGGAAGACCTTGGAGTCGGTTGATGAACTGACCACCTTCCTGACGACCGCGACCGCCGATGGTATACTCGGACGCCTCCTGTATCGCGGCACAGCCTGGTCACTGATGCGCGAAAACGGTGTGCTGCCGCCGAATGCGCCGCAGCTCGGCACCATGATCGAAACCGATCTCGCTGAACACGGCTTCGCCCTGCTTCGTGGCGCTATGGCCTTGCGTGCTTTGGCCGGCACCTCGGAATTGACCAGCAAGGCGTTCGAGCGCGCTGCGAACGCCTTCGAAGCCCTTGTTCGCAATGGTGATCCTGAGTCGCCAGACCGGGGCTTCCGCCGCACCATCGCCGCCGCAGCATATCATCTCGCCGGATTTTCAGCCGTTGCCTATTCGCTCTTCAATGAGACCGCTGGCGATCTTAACACCTCACCCGGCGAAACAGCGATCCGACATCTGATCCTGCGCGATCTCAGCCAATTGCGTGGCTTCGTTCGTGAGTGGCTGGACGACGACGCTCACAAGGATGAGCAGATCGCCGAGGCGCTACGGGGTGACGAGCCCGATGTCGATGAGGTACTGTCGACCATCCTCAACACGACGATCTGCCGGGCGCTGGCGTATTTTGATTTCGCACTTGAGACGGGCGACACCGAGCCGATCGAGACAGCAAGGGTGTTGCTCGACGCCGCAGTCAGTCTTGCAGACAATGCGGAGAATGTACCCCTGTGGTGGATGTCGAACCTTTGTCGGCACCTTATCGATGATCTGTGGCAGCATTCTCTGCACAAAAACTTGCCGACCGAGCCACCGGAAGGAACGGAGGAACGATACCCGGACCTGCGCAGGCTATTCATCTCATCGCTCTATGCTCGCAAGAATTC
>CAZJZO010000252.1:0-2246 GCA_964550495.1 uncultured Porphyrobacter sp.
ATGATCTGCATCAGGCCGCGCGCATTGGCTGGACTCACCGCTCCGGCGCGGAAATTCGATTCCTGCAGGGCGTGAGCGAATGCAAGCGCCGGATCGACCCGCCACCCGGTCTTGGGCTTCCAACTGGCGACCGGGTACCGCAACGCGCTTTCGCTGCGCATGCCGTAAGGTGCGTTGTGCGCCATGAACAGCTGCGTCGAGGGCAGTCCGAGTTCGCGCGCGAGGCGAGCAATCGCCGGATAATCCCGCGTGCGTCCGATCCGGGCCTCGTGTCGCAGCACTTCGTCGGCCAATCCTAGTCGGCCGATCTCGACGAGCGCGCGCGCAACACGCACATTGGAACGGTCACTGATGGCGCGCCAATCGTCCTCGCTGAATGCCGTGGCTTGCGCGCCTGCCGGCAACTCGATCCCGAGCTGGTCTGCGGCAAGCATGCCATAAAGCGTTTCATGATGTTGCGAAGCCGCGCGCAGATGCTGTTGTGCCTGTCCCGGTTCTCGACACCGAACAAGCGCGCGATGTGCCCAGTAATGGGCGGCAGTGGTCAGCTCGACATTGGTCGACAGCTGCGCCGCGCGAGCGAAGGATTCGGACGACAAGGCGCAATAGCCGAGGCGCCATGCGGCAAGCCCGGCGACCCATTCGCCCTCTGCAACCCAGGCACCACTGCCTTCGGATACTTTCTCGGCCAGCGCCAACGCATTCTCGTCATCGTTTTCGATGTAGAAGCTCCAGGCGACGCGTTGGCGCCATTCTGCGCGAGCGGCGGGGCTAAGCAGTTCGTCGACTTCGAGCAGCGATTCATAGGCGCCGATCGGATTGTCGTTCTTGATTGCATCCAGAATCGCGGACTTGGCGCTGGCGGGCATGGTTCCGTCATTGACGGTGCGAGGGCGGATCCGTTTCGAAGCGGCAGGCTGGCGACGGAATCCTTGCGATCTCGGAAAGCTCGGCATCCATTCGAGGCCACGCTTTGCTGCCATCCGGCCAAGCTGTTCCGATTGCGGAAGCTCTACACCCATCCCGAACCACATGCCGATCTTGCCGGCGCTTACTTTCGGACTTTTGGCGTGAGTGTAATACTCGGCCAGCGCCATCTGGTGCAGCACGCCGCCATCATTCTCTTCCAGCAGTTTCTCAACCTGTTTCCACTGCTGGCGGTCGATCGATCCGAATACTTCGCGGTAATACTCGCGTTCCTTGCTGGACAGCACGCCAGGCACCGAGGTCGCCTGATTGGACTGTCCATTGTAGTGCGCGACCATGCTCTGGCTTTGCGAATGCGCAACGCTTGGGATGGAAAGGGCAGTTGTAATCGTGAGGGCGACCAGAGCGGGTCGGACGCAGTCAATCATTCTTCTTCCGCCGACCATTCAATCCATCTCCGCCAGAACCGGGCCTTGAGCCTAGGCATCGTCATCAAGCTTTCGAGAGCCTCGCTCACCAGAAGCGGCTTAGGTGGATTAACTAAGTTGATTTCGCGTAAAGATATGGGGTCTTTCGGCAATTCGTGGCCAATTAGCGGCAGGATGTTTCCGCCGAACGCAAGAACTCGTTTTGGCGCCGCAAGTTTGATGTGATGGGCGGTAACGGAGTCCATTCCACCGGCTGCGATTGCAGCCGTGTCAGCCATCGGGGTTGGCCGAGGCAGCGTCGAGGCGAGATAGATGTCCTGGTCGCTCAGCCCCATCGCGTTAAGCATCTTTGTCAACAGGCGACCTTGCGGACCCGCCAGCAAGATATCTTTGTCTCCGTCTTCCGGCTCCACAACCAGAATCATGAGCTTGGCGCCGCCTTCGCCGCGTGGTGGCACGCGCCCTCGCGGTCCGATCGTATCCAGACCCGGAGCTGTGAGCCAGAAATCGCGGAATTCAGCGAGGCTTTGTGGAGGCGAATCGCCCAGCAGGTCAGCCCGTGCAACGTCGGCAGGTGCAGCGACAGCAGCACTGCCCGTCGGCTGGGGCGGTTGAGTGTTCGTCGTCGGCGCCGAGGACGCCTGCTCTGCAACGGTCCCCCCAACAGCGCTGTCTGCCAGCCAAGCCGTAGCGTCATCGGCAAAGTCATAGTCTACGCCAGCGGCCCGCCACCATTCCAATGCGGCATCGATCTCCTGCTGAAGGGTGGGCTGAGTGTCAGACATGCTATCCACTACAAGTCTTGACTGTCCGAATCGCAGTTAGCAAGTGCAGTCGGGACGAAATTCGCGGCCTTGTCGGGTCGCCATACACGGGGACCGGAAAAGCGCA
>CAZJZO010000253.1:0-2219 GCA_964550495.1 uncultured Porphyrobacter sp.
TCGCCCAATTCGGCGATGGGATCGATGATGCCGTGCGGGAAGTTGGGTGCAGAGCCGACCATCATGATCGTACTGGCGTCGCAGGCCTCGCCCATGGCGGTAGGATCGGCTTCGTAGCTGCCATCGTCCTTGAGAGCGATCCGCCGCACTTCGATGTCCATCAAGTGCGCGGCCTTGTCGAAGGCAGGATGGGCGGATTGCGGCAGGACGATATTCGCTTTGCCGTTGAGGGCCTTCTCGGCGCGGGCGAAATCGCGCGCTGTCTTCATCGCCATGGTGATGCTGTCGGTTCCGCCCGATGTCATCGCACCCGTGGAGCCTTCCGGTCCGTGGAGGATCGAAAGCGCCATTGTGATCACTTCCTGCTCCATCTGCGCGAGCGAGGGAAACGCGAGTGGACCAAGTCCATTCTCGGACATGTACATCGCATAGGCTTCGTGCTGGACCTTGGTGACGTCCGCGCCCGCGTTAAAGACGTATACGGCGGTCTTGCCGTCGCGCCATTTGGCGTCGCCCTGTCCTCTTTCGATGAGAGCCTTGCGTAGGTCAGCCCAGCTGGTGCCAGTGTCCGGCATCTTCATCCCGTCGTCCCTCCATCGCTGTTTCGGACTTCAACACGGCTCGCCGGGTTCAAATCGCCATTGGGGTCGATCAATATCCCGGCCGGAAACGAGACCGAGACCGCCCGATCGTCTGTGTCCATGCACAGCACATGATTGTTGTCGTTGTCGCCAAGGTCCGCGAGCGCGACGGGAGTGACAACTCGCTGTTCGCCGGACTCGGATTGGACAGTGATCTCGTAGAGTTCGCGCTGCGCATCGCCTGGCTCCTCGCCATTCTTCAGCCGAACACCACCGGCCCATACCACGCGAACGGCTTGCGCGATGTCTTCTGCCGGACACTTGTCTCCAGTCGTTTGGGCGAGGCCTAGTCCCTGATCTTCGGCGTCTTTCGAAACGACCTCGGCCATGACCAACGAAGGTCCATCTGCCAAAGCGGTCACCTCCACAGCTGCACCTTTGAAATCGAGTGTGCCGTCGATCGAGGTGACATGCCCGATCATTTCGACACGGGCAGGCGGATCGTCCTGGGCATTGCCGAATTCGCCGATCAGCAACGCGGTCCGCAGTTCGCCAGCATCTGTCGCGGGGAGCAGGGAAACGCAGTGCATCTCACCGACTTGACCCGAACGGGTCGTGACCTTGAAGTCGCCTGCTTGCAATGTCGTGTGATCGACCTCGGTCGAGAAGATGACTGGCATCCCATCCAAGCCGTTGCCGCCTCGGCAAATGCGATTGGCCAGCAGCGGCAACGCATTGTCCAGTCCGAAGAATGCGGAAAGTAGATCGGCCCGCTGGCCATCCGCTTCGCGCGGCAAATTGGTTTCCGACGTGGTGTCAACCAGATCGAGATTGGACGCATCAGGCGCGCAAGCGGCGAGGCCAAAGGCCATTGTGGCGTACGCAAGCGACTTGCATCTGAACACCATTTCCGACCTCTCTTCCCCTGACTATGGCGGGCGTCACCCGGTTGGCGGCTCGTCTTTCAGCACCTCTTCTTCTTCTCCGATATCCAGACCGTGCTTCAGGAGCATTGGAATGTTGGCGAAGGTGAACAGGAAGGTGAGCGGCAGGAATACCCAGAACTTCGCCCATAGCCAGCCTTCGAAACTGAGATAGGCACGCAGACCTTCATTGAGCGCCGCCAGCACAAGAAAGAAGAAACCCCAATTGCGCGACAGCTTGAGCCAGCCTTCGTCCGTGAGGCCCTCGAACGCTGCTTCGAGCAGGATCTTGAGCAGCGGTTTGCCCATTTGCCAGCCGACCAGCAGAGCGATCCCGAACACCGAATAGATGATCGTCGGCTTCAGCTGGACGAAAATCGGATCGCCGAGAAAAATCGTCAGCGCGCCGAAGCCCACGATCAGCGCGGTCGAGAACCACAGCATCGGTGAGACTTTGCCGAGCCGCCATTTTGAGAAGATCAACGCCGAAATTGCCGCCACCATGAAGGCTCCGGTGCCGTAGATGATTGCCATCAGCTCTCCGGCGGGGTTGGGATCGTCGGGCGCGTTGAAGCGATACACTGCCAGGAACACCAGCAACGGGCCGTAATCGACCGCTACGTTGAGCCAGCTTGATCCGGCTTTCTTGGTTTCGGCGTCGGCCACTATGCCACTCCTGCAATCACGCGCGCCACCAAGTCGGGATCGAACGGGC
>CAZJZO010000254.1:0-2194 GCA_964550495.1 uncultured Porphyrobacter sp.
GGCGCCCGAGCAACGCGAGGGTGAGGGCGCAGGCCCGAATCCAATCCTCTCACCCTGATCAGCCATCCCCTTCAGTTTAACGGTCGAATATTGCGCTGCGCCCTTGCACCGATAGTCTTCCACCCCTAGGCTTTAAGTATGCCGCTCTCCACCCGCATGTCCCGCCTGATATTGGCCGCGATCGCGCTCACGCTGCCGCTGTGTCCCTGCGGCGCAGCGAATGCCGGCCTGCCTGGCGGTGGTGAGACGCCGATCGAGATCGGTGCTCCGGCAGCGAACGAGACACCATCGAACATTGCGGGCGCGCACAAACACCATGACGGCAATCATGGATCGGCACAGACACCGAGTGAGCCGCTACCTTGTCATGGTCCAGAGACGCCGACAGACTGCGGCATGGCAGACTCAGGCGACGCCGTCAGCCGTGGGGCTGCCCCGATCAGTTCACTGGAGCTGCCTGCGCCAATAACTACAAACGGCGAGCCGTTCCCCACCCTTCACGTAGCCACGGCTCGGGCGATACATCCGCCACCGTCAAATTCCCAACCACCCGATTCAACACCGGTCCTGCGCCGGGAGCGCCTGCTGATCTAGAAAGAGATTGCACAACGCAATCCCTGTCGCGCACTGCGCGGCGTTCTTTCTCGGTTGGACAGGCAAATGAATCCCACAAAACGAATCTCCCGGCGGCGCCTGCTTGGCGCCAGCGCATTCGCCGCTATTGGCGCCGGCGCAAACCTGATACTTCCGCGACCGCTCTGGGCGCGAAGCGTAAGCCCCAGTGCAGCCCTCCTGGCGAATCCAAAGCGAGAATTGACCATTGGGCCAACGAGCATAAATTTCGGCGGCCGCGGAGCGGCGGCGAATGGCATCAATGGATCCGTTCCCGGACCGCTACTTCGATGGCGTGAAGGAGACGACATCGATCTTCTGGTACGAAACGAACTGAACGAACAGAGTTCCATTCACTGGCATGGCCTCCTGTTGCCATCGAACATGGATGGCGTTCCCGGCCTGAGCTTCGCCGGCATTGAGCCCGGCGGCGAATACCGCTATCGCTTCAAGCTCCGCCAGAACGGCACGTATTGGTATCACAGCCACTCAGGATTTCAGGAGCAAACCGGGGTCTATGGTCCAATCATCATCGATCCCAAGGACGAAGATCCGATTGAGAGCGACCGCGAGTTCATCCTGCTGTTGTCCGACTGGACCTTCGAGGACCCGAACCGGCTTCTCAACAACCTCAAAGTTCGCGACGACTACTACAACTACAATCGCCGAACCTTCGGGGAGTTTGTACGGGATGCGCGACGAGACGGATGGCTTGCGACGATGGCGGACCGCCGAATGTGGGGCAACATGCGGATGAAGGCGTCGGACATCGCCGATATCACGGCAGCCACCTACACGTATTTGCTGAACGGCATGGACGCTGCACAGAACTGGACCGGCGTATTTGCTCCGGGAGATCGGGTACGGCTGCGGATTATCAATGGATCCGCGCAAACGTTTTTCAACGTACGCATACCCGGATTGGAAATGACCGTCGTTCAGACTGACGGGCAGTACGTCGAACCAGTGAAGACGGATGAAATTCAGATCGGCGTCGCGGAGACCTACGACGTCGTCATTAATCCGAAGGGCAGCCAGGCCTACACATTCTTTGCCGAAACAATGGACCGAAGCGGATTTGCCCGCGGTACGCTGACTCCCAGAGCCGGATTGCAGGCAGCGGTACCCGCGCTTCGCCCGTCTCCCCGAGTCACGATGCGCGACATGGGTATGAATCACGGCTCGATGGACCACGGTGGGATGGATCACGGATCGATGGATCACGGCGCGACCGATCACGACTCAATGGATCACGATTCGATTGGCCATGGTGCAATGGATCACGGCGCGATGGCCGACAGCGGCGCCGATACCGGTCGGCCGCGCCGCGGCCCTGGCGTCGCCAACGTAGTTGCCAATCCGATGAGCCGACTCGACGAGCCCGGCCAGGGTCTGGCCGACGTCCCGCATCGTGTACTGCGCTACAGCCAACTTAGGGCGCTAACTCCGAATGCTGACAATCGACGCCCCGAGCGCGAATTGACGCTTCATCTTACCGGCAACATGGAACGCTATATGTGGTCGTTTGACGGCGTGAAGTACTCGGAAGTCGACGGGCCTATTCGCCTGAGCTACAACGAAC
>CAZJZO010000255.1:0-2080 GCA_964550495.1 uncultured Porphyrobacter sp.
GCGCGTCTGCCGGCGATCATGACGGTGCCGCTGATCCTGTTCATCCTGCCGGTGCTGTTCATCGTGATCCTTGGTCCGGCAGCCTGCTCGATCAACGACGCTCTGCTTAGCGACTAGTCAGAACGGGGGATTGAGCGCGCGGCTGGCCGGGGCATACCGGGCCGGTCGCGCGTTTCCCGTTTCAGGACTTGGGACGGTCGAGCAATTCCGCCGCGCGGCCCCGCATTCGCTCGAGCAAGGCTCTGAACTGCGTGCGTTCGTCCGGATCGAACCCTTCGAACAATTCGCTTTCCGTCCGGATGGCCAGCGGCATCACTTCCTCGTGAATCGCCTTCCCGTCGTCGGTCAGCGCGAGCAGATGCGAGCGGCCGTCATGCGCGTTGGGCGCCCGTTCGACGAGACCGCGATCCTCCAGCACCTTGCACGCGCGGTTAACCGCGACCTTGTCCATCAGGGTCGCCTCGGTCAGGTCGCGCTGTGTCGCCGGTCCGGTATCGCCCAGCACCGCCATCACCCGCCATTCGGTGACCTTGAGCGCGAACCTCTTGCGGTACCTCTCCGCGATCAAACCGCTCACAGCGTTCGAAGCGACCGAAAGCTGGTAGGGCAGGAAGTCCGCCAGATGTCCGGAATTGACGGCGGGGTTGTCGTAGATGGCTTTGCTCATGCAACTGGTTTCTCATGAAACCATCGCCCATTGCAAGAGCCTCGGCCATCACTCATAGGCGCGCTCGTCCCACCACGGGTAGAAATCGGGCATGTCCTCGCTGACCTTGCCGGGATAGACCGGCCTGCGCTTGTCGAGGAAACTGGCGATCCCCTCCTTCGCATCGGCTCCGCGCGACAGGCGATAGATCGCGCGGCTATCGATCTTGTGCGCTTCCATCGGATGGTCTGCGCTCATCAACCGCCACATCATCGCACGTGTCATCGCGACCGAAATGGCCGACGTGTTCTCGGCGATTTCACCGGCGAGCGCGCGCGCCGCCTCCATCAATTCGTCCGGAGCATGGGTCGATCGTACCAGCCCGCCATCTTTGGCTTCGGCAGCGTCGAACACGCGGCCCGAATAGCACCATTCGAGCGCCTGGCTGATCCCGACGATGCGCGGCAGGAACCAGCTCGAAGCGGCCTCGGGGACGATCCCGCGCCGTGCAAACACAAAGCCATAGCGCGCGGTTTCAGACGCAAGGCGGATGTCCATCGCCAGCTGCATCGTCGCGCCAACCCCAACCGCAACGCCGTTACAGGCTGAAATCAGGGGCTTTTTCGATTCGAACAGCCGCAGGGTGAGCAGCCCTCCCCCGTCGCGCACTTTGGGGTCGGACAGATCTTCGACCTCGGTCGGATCGGAAAAGACATGCCCCCCGCCCTCTGGCGTCAGGTCCGCACCGGCGCAAAATGCCCGCTCGCCGCTACCAGTAAAGATCACCGCGCGCACGCCGTCATCCGCGTCGATATCGTCCATCGCCGCCATGATCTCCTGACCCATCGTGCGGGTGTAGGCATTCATCTTCTCCGGGCGATTGAGCGTGATGGTGGCGACGCCATCGGTCTTGTCAACGAGGATCTGGGTGTATTCGGTCAACTTCCAACTCCGTTCCAAAGCGCGCTGATCGCGAGACATGGACCGCATGTTACACGGTCCTGAAAGAGAAAAGCCTGTCTCTGCTGCCGTCGGTCCTTGCAAGCACTTTGGCGGGAAATCGAGCGCGTTGTCATCGGTGAAATGGATAGGGGAATGATAGGGCCGTAGGAAAGCTCCTCTACCGGTTCAGAACGGTTGGCACCGCAATCACCGGGGTGCCCGCTGATTCTGATCCAACACTTGTTCGCATCCGCCTACGGAGCAAAGACCGACAAGAATGTGCCCTATCCCGAGAAGATCGATATAGTTCGGAACATTCACGAGGCCCGATCCGCCGGACACTCCTGGCCCCGTGTTCGGGTCGGTCCAGCACAGGCTGTCACTCTCATTGCAACCGTCATCAGAATCCGAGGGATTGGGAGGTCCGAAACCAACTGCTTCACCGCTTCCACCGGCGCACAGCAACATCGGCTGATCGTTCTGACCCGGGAC
>CAZJZO010000256.1:0-2074 GCA_964550495.1 uncultured Porphyrobacter sp.
CGCGCCTACAAGATGAAGGCGGACGTGGTCGACCAGGCCCTGTCGGCCCAGCCGTTCGATCGTTACGCCCGTGCCGTTGAACGTCTCGACGAACTGATCCAGCTCGGGCTTCTGTTCCGCCCGACCGATATAGAGCGCCCCGCGCGGACGCAGGAAGTCATGTTCGCGAAGATAGACGCCGGAGGCCAGAGTGAGTGGCACGACGCCCGGCCCGCCATAGCATTCTTCCCAGAAAGCGGCCGATCGCCCGGTTGAATGGTAACCGGGCGCATCTTCCGCTTCGAGCACCAGCACCGATGCATGAGGCGCGAGTTCGGCTGCAATGCTCGCTCCCGCCATCCCGGCACCGACAACGGCGAAATCATGGATCGTGTCGGTCATGGTTCGCGTCTGCTCGGCACCACGCGATCGAGAAATTCAGCGATCGCGGCCATCGCACGATCCCGCACCGCATCGACTTCGCGCAGGATTTCGTGATGCGCCTCGTCGCCGAATTCAAACAATTCTCCGTTCGGCAATCGCTTGGCCGCGCGCACATTGGCGCTGTGACTCACCAGCTTGTCCGACGTCGTGGAGACTATCAGGACCGGCGTGTGCACCGCTTCCATTGCTCCCGAAGCTTCAAGCTCCTTCCACGAAGCATAGGCACGTTCGACCCAGCCCCAACTCGCCGGTCCCATCACCAGTTCGGGGCGGTGCTCGCGCCACCACTGCTCATCGGCATAGCGATCAGGGTCGTGGGTCAGCAGATTTGCCCGGCCTTCGGGCAACGCGCCGGGCTTTTCGCTCCACTTCCACGCTTGCCGTTTCCGGTCACCGATCACGGTCATCATGTTGGCCACCGCGTGCAGGATCGTAAGCGGAAGAGGCGGCCCGGCCATTCCGAGCATCGGCGCGCTCAGGAAAACCGCATCGGGATCGACCTTGTTCTCGATCAGCGCACGCATCACCACATGCCCGCCCATCGAATGGGCCGCCAGAACATGTGGCCCCGGCGTTTCTGCGATCCACGCGGACCACAGATGCGCAAGATCGTCGATCCAGGTGCCGAAATCGTCAATGTGTCCCGTAAATTCGTCGCTGCCCAGGCGCCCGCTGCCGCCCTGCCCGCGCCAATCGGCGGCGGTGACCCGCCAACCGGCACGATGCCACTCCTCCAGGCTTTCGAGGTACTTTTCATAATTGTCGCCGCGACCGGGAAAGAACAGGATCGATCCGCGAGAATCTGTGTCGCTGCCCGGCCAATCGATCCGCCGCAGGGTGTGGCCATCCTCCGCCGTCCAGATGGTTTCGCTGGCAGCTGACGGGATAGCGCGCCGATTGATCGGAGTGTCCAGCACGGCAACGCCGTTCATGTCATTCTCGCTCACGTGCCTAATATCCCGGTGCTGGTGTTGGTTACTTTTTGGTAAGCCCTGCCCTGTAGCACCGCCCTCAAGAGGAGCGACCGGACTGACCGGACGTCGACCTTCGTGGGGGCCAAATGCTGACGACGTATCTTCACTACGGATTGCTGATTGCCTTGGCAATTGCGCTGGTGTTCGCCGCTGGCACGGACATCAAGCGCCGCCAGATCGACAATTGGCTGAACGCTTCGATCGCTTTGGCTGCTCCGGTGTTCTGGTGGACCAGCGGCCTTTCCCTTTGGCCTGATGTAGCCCTGCAGTTCGCAGTGGCGATCGGCGCGTTTGCCTTGCTCTCCATCCTGTTCGCGCTGCGGATGATGGGCGGCGGCGACGTGAAACTGCTTACCGCGCTGGCGCTATGGATCGAACCGAACGCATTTCTCCAGCTGCTGATTATCATGGCTATCGCCGGCGGCGTCCTGACCATCGTCATGGGCGCCTATCACTTTCTTCAGAATCAAAAGGAACGGCTCGCCATTCCCTACGGCGTCGCAATCGCGTTCGGCGGCCTGTGGGTGCTCGCAGCCAATTATGTCCCGGAAGAATTGCTCAAGGGCAGTCTGGGATGAACCTGATTTTAACCAGTTCGAACGTACGCATCGAAACCATACCCGCCCGCTAAGCAATTTAGGGGGTTTAGAAGGGGGCTAGAATAGCCATTGACCGGA
>CAZJZO010000257.1:0-1986 GCA_964550495.1 uncultured Porphyrobacter sp.
GTGGACGTTCCAGCCGATCTGGAAACCTGTGTGCAATGTGCCCACGACAATCAGCGACAGGCCCAGATAGACATGTGCTGACGTCCAGGCTTTGAGGCTCCATTGGCCTTCCGAAATCCGCCGCTTGCGGACGCCCAGAAGCGAGAGCCACACGATCAGCAAAAGGCCTATTGTACCCAGAGTATATCCGTACCAGCTGCCACCATTGGGCCGAGGGTCCTGATCTATCATCGCATAGCCGGCGCCGGTAACGATGCTGAGCAGCAACGCAATCCAAAGCCAACGATAGCCCTTGTGCTTGAGAAAGCTGATATGATCGGCGTTGCGGCGCCGCTCGTCCTGGCTGAACCGGTTGTTGGGGACGCTAGCCATTATTCAACGTCCTCCGTGATTTTGTTCAGCTTGATGAATTTGTCAGGCGAGACGCGGATCGCTGCGCCCGTGGGGCAAGCGCGAACGCAGGACGGTCCGCCATCGATGCCAGCGCACATGTCACATTTTACCGCTTGTTTGGCCTTGCTGGGGTCGCCGTTTTCCTTGCGCCAACCGTACGACGCTTCGCCCGGACCCGGCCCGCTACCAAACATCAGCCAATTGAGAAGGCTGGGCTTTTTCGGCGGTTCAGGCTCCATCTTGATGACGCCGTAGGGGCAATAGGTCTTGCAATTGCCGCAGCCGATGCAGCTGTCGTCGATATAGACCTCGCCGTCCGCGCCGCGCTTGATCGCATTGGGCGGGCAGTCCGTCATGCAGTGCGGGTGCTCGCAATGGCGGCAGCTGATCGGGACGTGGAGATAGGCAAAGCTCTTGCCGGCCTCGCGATCAAGGCGCGACAGGCCATCGTGCGAATCCGCGCAGGCTTTCTCGCAATTGTCGCAGCCGATGCACAGCCGTTCGTCGATCAGAAGCGCGTCGGTCGCTTCGCCGAGACCCTGATCGAGCAGGAAGCCAGCCGTACCGGTGAAGCTCGAAAGCGCGTCGTCGTCCTTTTGCTTCTGTCGCTCGATTTCCGCGTTGGAACGGCGGCGCTCGTCGATGACCGCCTGCGCGCGCTCGCGCAGCTCGGGCTTCTTGGCGAGCAGTGCGAGGAAACCGTCACCCGGCAAGCGAATAACTTCGGATTTGACCGCCGCGCGCACACTTGAGGTGCGCAGCGAGCCATCGATAATCGCCATTTCTCCGAAGAAGTTCCCCGCTGGAATAAAACCCAGGAACGTCGCATCGGCGCCCTGCTCGACCCGCATCGAACCAAAGCGCACGATAAACAGGTCCTTGTCGTCCTCGCCTTCGGTGACAACTGTCTCGCCAGCTTTCACTTCCATCTTCTCGGCCGAGGCAACCAGCGGAGCGATATCATCCGGAGTAAGTCCTGAACCGAAGATCTGTAGGATCTGGCGCTCGATAGAGATGCGCGTCACCGCTTCTTCAGCGCCTTTCGACGAGCTGATCAGTTTGAGCGCCGCCTTACGCGACAGTTCGACCACCACGGTGGGTTCGGCGGCTCGAATAGTCGCGCCGCGCCGGCGTCCGGATACGAGGCCAACTTCACCGAAGATCGAGCTCTGGCCGATCGGCACAGTAATTGAGGGGTCGTTCGGGTTCACCTCGACCGCGACGCTGCCCTCAGCGATCGCGAAAAGCGACGATCCTGGATCATTGCGACGGAAGATAACTTCACCCGTATCAAAAGCCGAGCACGTCGAATCGAGCATGAGCTCGCGCATTTGGAGGATAGACAGGCCATCAAAGATGGAGACGTTTTTCTGATAGACCTCGAGCCAGTAATCGACCCCTTTGTTGCCGGGCAGATTTTCGAAGACCTTCTCCAGCAGTGGTTCATCCGCCGGTTTCACGGAAGCGCCGGTGTGCAGCGTTTCGATGACGTCATAGCCCTGGTTCATGCAGTGCTTGATCAGCGGATAGCCTGCCAGCGCTCCGATGACGAAAATGCCGGGAACGGTGGTTTCGAACTTGTCAGAAAGGATG
>CAZJZO010000258.1:0-1968 GCA_964550495.1 uncultured Porphyrobacter sp.
GGTTATTCGACAAACTGTCTGGCTAGGCCATTGAGTTGGCGAACGAGATGTCCGCTTTCACCTGCATGAGCAGACCATTCTAGCGTTACCTTCGCCACCTGTAAGCGGTCTGTCAGCTTAGTCTCAGTTGAAACTAAAACCAGACCGGCCGCTGACGACCCAAAAGCGGACGTAGGTCGATACCCTTTCGCAGATGAGCGAGGTGCAGTTCCATGCCTTGTCGGGTCGGTTAACATCGCTCCAAGGTCAGATCGCAGACGTGTTCGACCTTGCCAACAAGATCGATTGCGACGCCAGGCGCGGTATCGCTTCGGAGTTCTGACGCCACCCAACAAGCTGTAGAGCGCCACGGAGCGGCCCGGCGCGATTCAAGCAACCGGGCCATTCTTCGTTCTACGAGAGGAAATTCGCGAGAATTTTGAACCTCCTCCGGCTCCACACCGATGTGGATGCAACGCGCGCAAGGGGTGCGCGATCAGGAGGACTACCAATGAACAAGCTCATTCTTCTCACCGGCGCTGCCACCTGCGCCTTCTTCGCTTTCCAACCGACCCCAGCGACGGCAACGGAATGCGCCAATGATGGCGTTCCACCCGAAACTCCGCCAACCGACGGCGGGTCTGATGAAGACAACACAGCCTGCGGTGACGGCGCGGATGCGTCTGGTACAAGCTCGGCGAATACAGCTTATGGTGCCCAATCCAACGCCAGCGGCGATGGAGATGCGAACACAGCGATTGGTTTTCTCGCCGACGCGAGCGACGGATTTGGTGCGACCGCAGTTGGATCGCGCTCGAACGCTACGGGTCAGGATGCCGCTGCGTTCGGCAGGAACAGCGTTGCAACGGGCGACGATGCGACAGCCGTCGGCCCCTTTGCCGAAGCGACCGGAGTCACAGCAATCGCGATTGGCGGGGATGGCGGCGACACCGGGCAGGAAGGCGCACAAGCAAGCGGGGCGCGCTCAATTGCCATCGGCGCGGACGCTGCCGCGAGTGAGGAAGATTCGGTTGCCCTTGGGAGTGGCGCTGACGCTATCGCCATCGGCGCACTCGCAATTGGACTGGACGCCTCAACCACCGGAACAGACGCTATTGCTTTCGGCTCGTTCTCGAACGCGTCCGGGCGGCGCACCATCAGTATCGGTGAAAGCTCGATCGCCAGTGGCGACGCAGCGGTTGCGATCGGCGGCGACGGCGACGGCTCCGATGTCGGCGCGCAGGCAACGGGCGACCGTTCGGTTGCACTCGGAGCCAATGCTTCCGCAGGTTTTGAGCAGGCGGTTGCGCTCGGCTCATTGGCCAATGCTTCCAATGTCAACGCCACCGCAGTCGGTCAGAATGCTCGCGCAGAGGGCGACAACAGCACCGCCTTAGGATCAAACGCAAATGCTAAAGACAACGCCTCGGTAGCCATTGGGGTTGGTGCCAGCTCGAGAAACAGCTCGGACATCGCAATCGGGAACAACGCGGATGCTCGCGGCGTCGGGGCGGTTTCCATCGGGGTCAATTCTGATGCTCGTAGCCGGGCGGTAGGCATCGGAAATGCCTCCAACGCCACAGGTTCCAGTTCGGTCGCTATTGGCGGAGAAAGCGGCGTCAACGGCTTTGACGGAGCCGAGGCGAGTGCACAATTCGCGGTTGCCTTGGGTTCCCGCACAGATGCTACTGGAGAAGCGGCTGTCTCGCTGGGCTTCGATGCAAACTCAACCGCAGTGAACGCCGTTGCAATTGGGCGCGAAGCGAATGCAACGGGTGAAGATACGCTCGCACTCGGTGCGGAGTCTCTCTCTTCCGGAACATCGACTATCGCCATTGGGAATGACGCGCAGGCGACACGGCAAGGTTCGATTGCAATCGGATCGACCAATCCCGGACTGCGCGATGATCTGGAGCAGGGCGCACGCGCGACCGGCGCGCTCTCTATAGCGCTGGGGACGCAGACCGTCGCTTCGGAGACCACCACGAT
>CAZJZO010000259.1:0-1887 GCA_964550495.1 uncultured Porphyrobacter sp.
GCGCTGTCGCTGGTGTTTCGGTTGGCGCGGCAGGAACGCGATGTCTGGGTCAACTGGCCCGCTCGGGCGGCGGCTTTGATGGCGGCTGAGCTCTCGGCCTCATGCAGCGAAGTGGTAGGCCAAGAAATCGTGGTTGAGCCTGCCACGATGCAGAAGGTTCTGGAGAAACATGTCCGCGCCCAGCTCGACGATCTCGCCGACATCAAACCTGATCTCAGATGAGGATTTCGATGGCGCGGCCGAAATTCTGCGCGCCTGGGGTGAAGGTCTCACGCCCGATCCGGACCTGACGGTTTCGCAATGGGCGGATCGGCACCGCATGCTGTCCGGTCGCGCGTCGGCCGAACCAGGCCGTTATCGCACGGCGAGGACGCCCTACATGGGCGAGATCATGGACCGGCTGTCGCCCGGCGATCCAACGCAGCGGATCGTGTTCATGAAGGCCGCGCAGGTCGGTGCAACCGAGGCAGGCAACAACTGGATTGGCTTTGCCATCCACCAGGCGCCGGGCCCGATGCTCGCGGTCCAGCCGACGGTGGAGCTGGCGAAACGGAACTCGAGGCAGCGGATCGACCCGCTGATCGACGAAAGCCCGGAGCTGCGGGAGCGGGTCAAACCGGCGCGCTCGCGCGACGCGGGAAACACCATGCTGTCGAAGGAATTTGCGGGCGGCATCCTAATCATGACCGGGGCGAACTCGGCGGTGGGTCTCCGCTCGACTCCGGCGCGCTACATCTTTCTGGATGAGGTTGACGCCTATCCAGCCTCGGCCGACGAGGAAGGCGATCCTGTCACGCTGGCCGAAGCGCGCTCGCTGACCTTTGCCCACCGGCGCAAGGTGTTTCTGGTCTCAACGCCGACCATTCGAGGGATGAGCCGGATCGAACGGGACTACGAGGCCAGCGACCAGCGCCGGTTCTTCGTGCCTTGTCCGCATTGCGGTGCGATGCAGTGGCTGAAGTTCGAACGGCTGCGCTGGGAAAAGGGACAACCGGAAACGGCGGAATATCACTGCGAGGGCTGCGAGGCGCCCATCGCGGAGCATCACAAGACGGCCATGCTGGAAGCTGGCGAATGGCGGGCGACGACGACGGCTGCTGACCCAAATACGGTCGGCTACCATCTCTCGGCGCTCTATTCGCCCATCGGTTGGCTCAGCTGGGAGCGGATCGTGCGGGCGTGGGATGCAGCACAAGGGTCGGATGAGGCGATCAAGGCCTTCCGGAACACGATCCTCGGCGAGACTTGGGTCGAGACCGGCGAAGCGCCGGACTGGCAGCGGCTTTACGACCAGCGGGAACGCTGGAAACCGGGCAATGTCCCAGCGGGCGGGCTGTTCCTGACCGCCGGCGCCGATGTGCAGAAAGACCGCATTGAGGTCGATGTCTGGGCCTGGGGCCGTGGACTCGAAAGCTGGCTCGTTGACCATGTCGTGATCGAGGGCGGGCCCGACCGGCATGAGGCTTGGGGCGAGCTGACAGACCTGCTCGGTCGGACGTGGCCGCATAAGGGTGGCGCGCATCTGAAGATCGCGCGTCTTGCCATCGATACCGGCTACGAGGCCCCGGCGGTCTACGGCTGGTCGCGGGCACAAGGTTTTGCACAGGTCGCACCAGTCAAGGGTGTCGAAGGCTTCAATCGCGCGAGCCCGGTTTCCGGGCCGACTTATGTGGACGCGACCGAGGGCGGCAAACGTCTGCGGCGTGGTGCGCGCCTCTGGACCGTGGCGGTGTCGACGTTCAAGGCCGAGACCTATCGCTTTCTGCGACTGGAACGGCCCACCGACGAGGAACGGGCTGACGGTGCGGTGTTCTCACCCGGCACGATTCATCTGCCGCATTGGGTCGAGAACGAATGGCTGAAGCAGTTCGTGGCCGAGCAGTTGGT
>CAZJZO010000260.1:0-1839 GCA_964550495.1 uncultured Porphyrobacter sp.
TTTCGGGAGGGGTGGGCACAATGAAGTTCCAATCAACGAACACAAGAAAATGCACCAAAAGCTCACCAACCGCTGGCAATGAGCACTCGGCTTACTGCGACCAAGAATTTCAACGTGGAAAATACCTTCTGTAAATATCTGGAAGAAAGGACGCGATAATCAGATGTGATCGGTAATGGAAACAGCGAAGCCTGACACAATCAGCCCAAAAAACTGATCGCCCGATAAATCCGTGCATATTTGGGAACAAAATAGGAGATAGACGCCTATGGCTGACTTCCTAGCCCATTTCATCCCTGATCTGCTTGACAACCTCGATCTGGCGTTCCGATAGTAGCCGGTCTCTTGCGAGAAGCTCCCTCATATCGTCGAGAAAACTCCTCCATTCGGGTGGGTCCATGATGAAGTCATAGATATCTTGTCCATGCTCAGAAATTAGCTGCTCGGAAGCCGCAGTTGGGGGCCTATCATACCTGTAGTAGTCACAGTACTCCTCAATATACTTGTCTGGATCGGCCTCGAAATCTGCATCGAAAGTGGCCTGTTCCTCTTCAAGGTCCCGGAGTGTTTCGCGGACATCAGACCGTCCCCAACCCGTCATGTCTATTGGCGGGAAGCGCCTCTGTTGAGCCCAAAGTCTTGCTAACCCTCTTAATTCATCACGAGTGGGCACGTGCGCGAGCTCCTGTCCTTCACAACTTCGCAAACGATAGCAATGCGGCCTTAGCCTGTCGACTCTGATGCTCGCCCCTCTACCCAGTTCGCCACGATCAGCCCCGGCACGCTGTCCAACGCCCGGTCGGCGTCCCGCGCGAGGTCCAGCCGCTTCGGTAGCTTGACCTGCGGGACCAGCAGGAAGATCGGCGCGGTGACCTGGTTGCGGCCGGTCTTCGCACGCGATGCCACCGCCTGCCCGCGGGTATTGAGGCGGGCGCGGTCAGCGACGAGCAGGCTTGCGCCGCGCCGACGATAGACAAACCTCAGACGCAGGCCACGGCGGCGCTCCCATTCGCCGGGGGTGAGCTTGGCACCTCGCATGCCCCGCCCGGCGGCCTCGGTCGGGATCGCGAGCCAGAAGCCGTCTTTCGACCGGATCAGCGGGCCGGTGTCGTGGGCGCCGACGATGACCGGGGCCTTGGACCAGACCAGCGCCGCAGCATTTAGGCTTTCGCCGGCCTTCGGGTAGGTCTGGCTCCGGATCGAGTTGGCGAGCCGTCGACCGAGCCTTGCTCCAGTGATCTGGCCGCGCCAGGCGGCCTTGAGCCCCGTACCGGCCTCGCGCATGGCGACGGTTACCGCCTTTTCACCGGCCTTCACCTCGGACTGCATCATCGCGACGATGTCCGGGTGAATGTCGAGCCTCAGCTTCACGCGGGCCTCAGGTCGACGGTCCAGGTCAGCCGCTCGCGGTCGCGGACCGGCTCGCCCTGGATCAGGAACGCTTCGCCGTCGATCTCGATGCGATCGCCGGGGCGCGGGGTCGGCACCTCGGAAAGGCGCAGATCCAGCCGCGTAGTCTCCGACCAAAGCCGCGCGTCGCCGAACTCGGCTACCTCGTCGGGCCGGCGCAAGATCGCGCGGACCAGCGCTGCGATGCCGCCGTCAGCGGTGTAGACGACATCGCGGCTGAGATGGGCGTCCGCGAAGAGCACGTCCAAAGCCGCGGCGAACGCGTTCATCAGGTCCGCCTTGCGCTCCGCAACACCTGCGGGCGAGTGCAGATCGGCAGCGGGTTGCTTTCGATCTCAAGCCGCACCCACTCGTCGCGATCCCGGTCCGGGATGGTGCGCGCATAGAGCGGCAGGCCGAGGGTGTTGACCGTCTCAAAGGTGTCGGCGG
>CAZJZO010000261.1:0-1827 GCA_964550495.1 uncultured Porphyrobacter sp.
GAACAACTGGATCGAAATGACCATTACCGAAGGCAAGAATCGCGAGGTGCGCCGGGTCCGCGAATATCTTGGCCTGAGGGTGAACCGCCTGATCCGAACCGCCTATGGTCCGTTCCATCTCGGCGATCTGCCCCGCGGTCGGGCCGCCCGAATTCGCAAGGGCGACCTCGACCGCTTCCGCAGCAACCTCAAGAGGCAGACCCGCCGATGAGGATCATTGCCGGCCAATGGCGTGGGCGCAAACTGGCAGCACCCAAGGGCGATACCACCCGGCCTACGGCGGATCGCACTCGCGAGACGCTGTTCAATATGCTCGCGAGCAGGCTCGGCGATTTTGACGACCTGCGCGTTGCCGATCTGTTTGCCGGCTCTGGGGCACTTGGACTTGAAGCATTGTCGCGCGGAGCTCGACACTGCCTCTTTGTCGAGCATGATCGCGCCGCGCTCGAAGCGATCCGCAGCAACATCGCGACATTGGATACTCGCGATCTGACGTCCATCGAAGCCGGGTCCGTGATGAAGCTGAGGGCAGCGCGCGAACCCTATGACCTGATCTTGCTTGACCCTCCCTATCGTACAGGCGCTGGCTCGGTGGCACTCGATCGGCTACTGCGCCTCGGATGGATAGGCCCGGCAACGTTAATGGCAGTCGAGACATCCAACGATGAAGACGTTTCGATCCAGGGCCTCCGTGTCGACGCGGAGCGCCGGATCGGCAAAGGCAAGCTAACGCTCCTGCGGCAGCAGCCTGACCCGGCCGATCCGGACACCCTACCCGCGTGACCACCAACGCAGGCAAATCCGATTTCCGCGACGATCAGTTGATCCGTTCGTCCGCTCCCGTCTCTGCAGACGGCGTGCCTCCGGCAGCCGCTTCGATCCCGGCCCAGGCTTTCTCACGCTCGGGCTCGGCCATTGCGGTCATCGCGAGCTTGTCTTCGTCGGTCAGCTTCCAGAACAGTTTCTGCCGAGCATCCGACAGGGTCCAGAAATAGTTCTTCGTGTCGTTCGGCCAGGTCGCGTAAGCGAGCTTCATGTCCGGCGCCCAGCCGTCATAGACAGCCTGCTGTTCTTCGGTGAGTGACACCTCTTCGATCGGTGTCTCGTCCTGCGCGCTCAACATAGCCGGTGCTGTCGCAACCGCAGCCGCCAGGCTCGCAGCGAGAAGTTGGGTTGTACTCTTACGCATGGGAGTTCTCCTTTGTGCATGGTCCCAAGCGCGTACGAACGCGACCTAACCTTGTGGCCATCCGAACAGGCTTACCCCTCCATTCGGACGTCCCTGCTTATGGCCAAGTCTGCGCTTTCCGCCCACAACCGGGGCGACTTCCACAGCGCGATCGACGCACGCCCCGACGAGACTTGTGGCGAAAGCGAGCCGAAGCGAGAGCGGCCTTGCAGGTGCGCGCACTGTTCTCTACTTGTTCACGATAGATCGATGAGCAATTCCCTTCCCCACCCGACCGATTCCGGTACTCCCGATGGCCCTGTTCCGGCCTATGCTGCGCGGCTTAACCCGCCGCAGCGCGAGGCGGTTCTGACGACCGAAGGGCCGGTGCTGATGCTGGCGGGGGCGGGCACGGGCAAGACCGCCGCGCTGACTTCGCGGCTCGCGCATCTGGTGGCGACACGGCGCGCCTGGCCAAGCCAGATCCTGTGCGTCACCTTCACCAACAAGGCCGCGCGCGAGATGCGCCAACGCGTCGCAGGACATTTGGGACAGGCAGTCGAGGGCATGCAGTGGCTCGGCACGTTCCATTCGATCTGCGCAAAGATGCTGCGCCGCCATGCGGAGCCGGCCGGATTGGAAGGCCATGACCCCGAAGC
>CAZJZO010000262.1:0-1825 GCA_964550495.1 uncultured Porphyrobacter sp.
TGAGTTCGACGTTCATGCCCAGCGAGCGCATTTCCTTGACGAGAACGTTGAAGCTCTCCGGAATGCCCGCTTCGAAGGTGTCGTCGCCCTTGACGATGGCTTCGTAGACCTTGGTACGGCCCACGACATCGTCCGATTTGACGGTGAGCATTTCCTGCAAGGTGTAGGCAGCGCCATACGCTTGCAGAGCCCAGACCTCCATCTCACCAAAGCGCTGTCCGCCGAACTGCGCTTTACCACCAAGCGGCTGCTGGGTGACGAGTGAGTATGGGCCGATCGAGCGAGCGTGGATCTTGTCATCGACGAGGTGGTGAAGCTTGAGCATGTAGATGATGCCAACGGTAACCTTGCGGTCGAAGGCTTCACCGGTGCGGCCGTCAAATAGCGTCGACTGGCCCGATGAATCCACACCGGCTTTCACCAGCATATCCGACACGTCTGCTTCGCGTGCACCGTCAAATACCGGCGTACCCATCGGCACACCTGCCGAAAGATTGGTCGCTAGTTCGACGATACCGTTGGTCGAACGGCTTTCGAGGTCCTCGAAATACTGTTCGCCGTAAACGTCCTTCAGGCGCTCAACCACGGCTTCAGGCGGCTTCGCAGTGGCGTAGTCTTCGGCGGCGTTGGGATTGTCACGCTTCCACTCTTCGAGCTTTTCCGCGATGTCCATGCCAAGGCCGCGCGCCGCGAAACCAAGGTGGGTTTCGAAGATCTGCCCGACATTCATACGCGAAGGCACACCCAGCGGGTTAAGCACGAGATCAACCGCCGTTCCGTCTTCGAGGAAAGGCATGTCTTCGACCGGCAGGATGCGAGAAATCACACCCTTGTTCCCGTGACGGCCAGCCATCTTGTCGCCCGGCTGCAGCTTGCGCTTCACCGCGACAAAGACCTTGACCATCTTGAGAACACCCGGCGCCAGTTCGTCACCGCGTTCGAGCTTTTCCTTGCGGTCCTCAAACTTGGCATCGATCATCGCGACGCTGTCGTCATACTGCGACTTGATCGCTTCGAGCTGAGCCTGGCGCTTATCATCGGCAACCGCGAACTTGAACCATTCGTGACGCTCAACATCGGCAAGCACCTGCTCGCCAATCTCGATGCCCTTCTTCACGCCCTTGGGCGCTGCCGAAGCGGTCTGGCCGAGCAGCATGTCCTTGAGACGGTTGTAGGTCGCTCTGTTTAGGATGTTGCGTTCATCAGCCGCGTCCTTGCGCAGACGCTCAATCTCTTCGTTCTGGATCGCACGCGTACGGTCATCGATCTCGATACCGTGGCGGTTGAACACGCGAACCTCAACGATGGTCCCGGCAACACCGGGCGGCAGACGCAGCGAGGTATCGCGAACATCCGATGCTTTCTCACCGAAGATGGCGCGCAGAAGCTTTTCTTCCGGCGTCATGGGGCTTTCGCCCTTCGGCGTGATCTTGCCGACGAGAATGTCGCCCGGGTGCACTTCGGCGCCGATATAGACGATGCCCGCTTCGTCGAGGTTGCGCAGAGCTTCCTCACCGACATTCGGGATGTCGCGGGTGATGTCTTCCGGCCCAAGCTTCGTATCGCGAGCCATGACTTCGAATTCCTCGATGTGGATCGAGGTGAACACGTCGTCTTTCACGATGCGCTCGGAGATCAGGATCGAGTCTTCGTAGTTATAGCCATTCCACGGCATGAACGCGACAAGGCTGTTCTTGCCCAGCGCCAATTCGCCAAGGTCAGTCGAAGGACCGTCAGCGATGATGTCGCCCGGCTCGATCACTTCGCCCACCTTCACCAGCGGACGCTGGTTGATGCAGGTGTTCTGGTTCGAGCGCTGGAACTT
>CAZJZO010000263.1:0-1805 GCA_964550495.1 uncultured Porphyrobacter sp.
ATGGATGATGAAGCAAAAGGTTTCGCGGTCTGTCGGAATTCGGTCGCGTTTTCAGACTTGCGTCGCGAGCGCAGTTCCGGCCCCTATTCGTCGCAATCGCCGATCCGTTCCTGTTTCGCCTTCATGGTCATATCGACATTCATGCCGCCCATGCTGCCGCTCATGCCGATTTCCAGGTCGGACGCGGTAGGCGACACTTCGCCGGCCATCGTCATGCGCATATCGCCGGCCTCGGTCTTGCACACCAGCACGGCGTCGAGATCGTTGCCCGCCAGCTCGAACTTCTCGTAGCTGCAATCGCCTTCCTGGCCTTCCTGCATCATTTCTTCGAAGCCGCGATTGGCCTCTTCCTCGGTCAGGCAGTATTCGACGTTGGTCTTCATCCCGCCCAGATCGGAGGTGACTCGATACTTGCCGGGTTGGGGTTTCATGCCGCTTGCTTCAGCGACTGCGGCCGCTTCATTGACGCTGACCGCGCCGTCATTGTCGGTGTCGGCATCTGCCGTCGTGACGTCACCGCCGGAACAGGCCGACAGGGCAAGCCCCAGCGCCGCGATTGATGCAATGCGTTTCATATCTCTGTTTCCCTCCAATTGAATTCTGCCGCAGCGGCGTTCACGAACAATCGCCGAGCCGCTTGTTGATGACCCGCATGGTGATCGATCCCGGTCCCATACCCATATCGCCTGACATCGTCATGGTGACGTCGGACGAGGTTGGAGTCCCGGTCCCCGACATCACCATCGTCATCGGTCCTTCGTCGCCTTCACACGTGAGCGCCGCGTCGATCTTTCCGCCGGTAGCGCTGTAGCGGGTGTAGGTGCAGCCATCCTGCCCGCGGTTGAGGATTGCACGGAAATTCTCCTTCACCTGTTCGGGCGTAAGGCAGAATTCGAATTTCCGGCTCATCATCGAACCGATCATCTTCGCCATGTCGGGCGGAGCATCGGGCATGTCGACCGAGAGCACACGCATGTCGGCAGCGTACTGGCCGGGAAGCGGGCGCATCTCATCGACGAATTCCTGCGCTTCAAGCTTGCCGCTCGACGGGCCGATTATTGCGATGGCTGCAGCCAAGCCAATTGCGCTGAAACACCAGCTCTTCAAATTGCATCTCCTCTGCCTGTTCGATTCGATGCGACCTTATGTCTTTTGAACAGGCTAGGCGTGGATCGCGCACTTCACAATGGCAGCTTTGTGCCCCATATGTTCGCACATGTCAGAACTGGTGATTAGACGCGGATTGGACGAGCCCGAAACCGGTGAGGAGTTCACTCCACACCGCCCTTCCCGACCGGACAAGATGGACGGCGGAAAGCCGTTCAAGCTCGTTTCGGACTACGAGCCGTCGGGCGATCAACCCACCGCCATTGCCGAACTGGTTGCAGGCACGCGCGACAGCGAGCAGACCCAGACGCTGCTCGGAGTAACCGGATCGGGCAAGACCTTCACCATGGCCAAGGTGATCGAGGAGTTACAGCGCCCCGCCCTGGTGCTCGCGCCCAACAAGATCCTCGCCGCGCAGCTTTACGGCGAATTCAAGAGCTTCTTCCCCGAGAACGCGGTCGAATATTTCGTCAGCTATTACGACTACTACCAGCCCGAAGCCTACGTCCCGCGCTCCGACACTTACATCGAGAAGGAGTCGAGCGTGAACGAGGCGATCGACCGGATGCGCCACTCGGCCACCCGCGCGTTGCTAGAACGCGACGACGTGGTGATCGTCGCCTCGGTCTCCTGTCTCTACGGGATCGGCTCGGTCGAGACCTATTCGGCGATGGTGTTCGACATCAAGACGGAGACGC
>CAZJZO010000264.1:0-1759 GCA_964550495.1 uncultured Porphyrobacter sp.
GTGCGGTTAGTTCGCGAAGCGAAACTGCACCTTACCGACGGTCTGGCCATTGGAATGGCCAACGCTAGCACCAAAGCTCCAGCGATCGTTACCGCGCACGGTCACCGTGGTGCCAAAGCCAACCTCGCCGTTTACGACGGCGGAGCTTCCGCCGATGGCATAGGTTTCACTTTTGGCGAGGTAGGCATCGGGGATGGCGGCCACAGCGGCCAGACCACCTTCCAAGTCGCTGATCCGACGCTGGTTGCTTTCGAGGTTGAGCCCGAAATTCTCCAACCGCAGATCAAAGCTCGAGAGGCGTTGGTCCAGCGCGCCGATAGCCTGCGTGTTGCCCGAGATTTCGAAGCGGTTGGCCGCAATCGCCGCCTCATTTACCGATAGCGTCTGAGTTGACCGTGATCGCCTGCGTGTTGGTCGAAATTGCGGCACCGTTGACGGTGACGGCTTGGTTGTTGGCAAGGATCCCCGCTTCGTTGATGGCAATGCGACTAGCGTTTGAAGCGATGCCCGCTGCGTTTGAGGCCACACCGCCGGCGTTGGAGTTGACTTGGCCTTGCAGCGCGCCGCCATCGGAGGCGAGGTTGCCATCGGCATCCGTGGTGATCACGCCCATCACCTGACCTTGTACGTCTTGCGATCGGGCCGAGGTGATGCCTGCGGCTGTGTAAGTGCTGTTGGTTGAACCCAGCGACACTTGTTGAGCTCGAGAGGTGGTCGCCCCTGCGCCAATTGCAACAGCCCCATCCTGCGTCGCGCTCGCGCTATCGCCCAGAGCTACCGATTGCGCGCCCGTTGCTACCGCCGCGTCGCCCAAAGCGGTGCCGGCATTGCTCGCCAGCGATCCAGCGCCAACCGCGACCGAGCCCGTCGCGACAGCGCCATGACCGATTGCGGTCGCGTTCAGGCCGGTGGCCTCAGCGTTGTCGCCCACCGCGGTCGAATTGAGCTCTGATGCAATAGCGTTGGTGCCAACTGCGGTGCTGTTTTCGCCAGAACCATCCATCTCGATCAGCGAGAGAAGGTTGGTCTCAACATTGGTCACGCGATTGTCGACATTGGTGATGCGCCCATCGGCGACCGCGACACTGTCTTCAAGAGACCCAATATCTTGGGTGTTCTGAGCAACCTGGGCCGCGCTAGATGATGCGCCGATTTGCAGGTCTGCAATATCAGAGGCGTTTGCGCTGGCCGTACCTTGCAGTTCCACAATGGACTGCTCCGCGCTATCCACACGGTCGTCTAGCTCAGCAATAGCCATTCCGTCCGCAGCCACTTCAGCGCGAAGATCACCAATGTCACCTTCGTTCTGGATGATCCGGTCCGTTAGGGCCGAGACTGCACCGTCGGTCGCTCCAAGCTGCGCCTGAAGATCGGTTATGTCGCCTTCCGCACCTGTTACACGGCCAGTCAGGTCCGCAAGGTCATCGCTGTTCTGGTCGACCTGGCCTTGCACGCTCGCGAGCTGACTCGCGTCAACACCAGAACCGGATGAAACGGTCGTTTCAAGCGCGGACACGCGCCCGTCCAGATCGGACACCTCGCCGTCCAGTTGGTTGATCTCACCCTCGGTGCTTGTAACCCGCGTATCAAGACCGGCGATATCGCTAGTGTTGGCGGCGATATCATCGGCGTTGCTCGCGATACCAGATTGAGCCGTTGCGAGAGTGGTAGCGGCGTCATTGATGGCCGTTTCGTTTGCATCCACACGACCTTCCAGAGCGTCAAAGTCAATCTGAGAAACGCCACTCGCGCCGCCTCC
>CAZJZO010000265.1:0-1752 GCA_964550495.1 uncultured Porphyrobacter sp.
GGCCACTATGCCACTCCTGCAATCACGCGCGCCACCAAGTCGGGATCGAACGGGCGCAAGTCTTCCATCTTTTCGCCGACGCCGATCGCGTGGATCGGGAGGCCGTATTGCTCGGCGGCCGCGACCAGCACTCCGCCGCGCGCCGTGCCGTCAAGCTTGGTCATGATCAGGCCGGTAACGCCTGCGACTTCCTTGAAGACATCGATCTGCGAAAGGGCATTCTGCCCGTTGGTCGCATCAAGCACGAGCACCACATCGTGTGGGGCCTCTGGGTTGAGGCGCCCGAGGACGCGGCGGATCTTCTCCAGCTCGTCCATCAATTCGCGCTTGTTCTGGAGTCGACCGGCGGTGTCGACGATCAGGGCGTCGATCCCGGTATCGGTTGCCTGCTTGACCGCGTCGAAGACGATGGAGGCGGGATCGCCGCCTTCGGGGCCGCGTACGAGATCGACACCGGCGCGCTCTGCCCAGGTTGCAAGCTGTCCGATGGCTGCGGCCCGAAACGTGTCGCCCGCAGCCAAAAGTACACCGTAGTCGTCTTCGGTGAAGAGATGCGCGAGCTTGGCGATGGTTGTGGTCTTGCCCGAACCATTGACCCCAATAACAAGGATCACTTGCGGGCGCGGAAAGGCGACGATGTCGAGCGGCTTGGCGACAGGGCGCAGGATATCGGCGATCTCCTCTGCCACCGCCTCCTTGAGTTCGCGTTCGGTGATTTGCAGGCCAAAGCGCTTTTCCGCCAGCTTGGCGCGGATGCGAGATGCAGCCGCAGGGCCCAAGTCGGAAACAATAAGCGCGTCTTCCAGTTCGTCGAGCGTTGTATCGTCCAGCTTGGCGGTGCTGACGATCCCTGAAAGGTTCGAGGACAATCGATCGGAAGTCTTGCTGAATCCGCCAAACAGGCGCTGGCTCCAGCTGGATTCGCTCATTTCAGCATGCCTTCCTTGACTGAACGGACCGTCACTTCGATCACCTGGCCCGCCACGGTGCCATGCGGCAATGCGACGCGAGCGTAATTGGGCGCATAGCCGCTGCCGTCGCCTTCCGCGAGCACAGCGAAGCTCTCTCCCACAAGGCTGTTCAACCAGGCTGTCCGAACCTCCGCTACTGCCGCGCGCAGTTCGGCGGCACGCGCCTTTATCACCGTGCGGTCAAGCTGAGGCATGCGCGCGGCAGGCGTGTCGGGGCGAGGTGAGAACGGAAAGACGTGGCCATGAACGATCTCGAGCTCGCGGATGATGGATAGATTGTCGGCGTGATGCGCTTCGGTCTCGGTTGGAAAGCCTGCCATCAGGTCGGCGCCTACTGCGATTTGCGGACGCCGTTGCCTGAGGCGCGCGACAAGTTCGAGCGCATCGGCACGCAAGTGTCGCCGCTTCATGCGCTTGAGGATCAGGTCGGCACCGTGCTGCAACGAAAGATGGAGGTGAGGCATGATACGTCGCTCGCCAGCGAACAGTTCGAACAGCCGATCGTCAATCTCGACCCCGTCCAGCGATGACAGCCGCAAGCGGGCGAGGGTGGGGAATGCGTTCAAGATTGCTTCTGCGAGAGTGCCCAAACTCGGGGCGTCTGGCAGGTCATGACCCCAAGATGTGAGGTCTACGCCGGTCAGCACCACCTCCTTCGCGCCCAGCTCGAGGTGCTGCTCGACGTCACGCAGAACATTGGAACCGGGCGGCGAACGGCTGGCGCCACGGCCCTGCGGGCTCACGCCGAAGGTGCACGCGTGGTCGCATCCATTCTGGACCG
>CAZJZO010000266.1:0-1733 GCA_964550495.1 uncultured Porphyrobacter sp.
CTTTGTTGAGAAGTTGGATAAACGGCACATTGACCGCCTCGTTGGCCTCGTCCACAAATACGTTGACCAACGGCTCTTTGATCCCTTCGTTGTAGCGCGCCCCGGCATGGGCTGCCATGTCCGCGAGTGCAATAGACGCGATTGCACCGGCAATGACTGAATCCGACAATGCGTCCAGCCCCATGTAGAGGACCGTGCCGGATTCGACGATTTTCGCGCCATCTATGATGGGTCGCGGATCACTGGGATCAGAACGATCCGGAGACAACAGATCAGCTAAATCTTCGGCCGTTAACATCGTGAGCGTTGGGATCAGGCTGGCGAGCATTTTCTGGGCGTGCTCACGATCATGCTCAAACATCGAAATCAGGCCATCAATCAAACCGACGCCGGCATTCTCCTGGCGCTCGGCTTTGTAGTACGCCACCAGCGCGACCGTTTCGTCCGGTGTCGTCGGGCTCGGCCGCTTCTGCCGTTTGATTTGCTTCATGTACGGCTCACTGGCGGTACGCCAATCGATCCCTTCCTTTTCTAACAACGCAACAATCGTGTTATGCAACAAACTGTCGACCCCGCCCTCCACGTAACGACGAATTGACGTCAGGGTTGGACGATTACCCAATGTCTCGATGCAACCTTCCGCCACCAGATGACACACGCGCCATCCGAATGCGGAGAAAGGATCGTTGCCCGATTCGCTCGGGACCAAAGCGCCGATTCGAGAGGCCACCTCCGTGGCGCGCTTCCAGTTGCGCAACGGATCCAATCGAATACTCTCCTCGGGAAATGCCGGATGGAAGTACGCAAAGTCGTCAGCCCTGCCGGCGCGGATGCACTCTTGTTGAATCAGATCGCGGAGCTCGTTGTCTCCCTTCGGGTCAATAATCACCACCGACTCGCGCGGTTCTCGATGGATGGCCTGGATCGCGAGCAAACTCAATAAGCGGGTCTTGATGGCGCCCGTGGCTGCCGGCACGAACATGTGCCCCGCGATCTCATCGAGAGAGACATAGACGTCCTTTTCCGCGGTCTCAACGCCATGAATATAGGGACTGCCTTTCTGAGGTTTCGGACCGCCGGCAACCAGCTTCGGGAGTAACACGTCAGCGGCGTTTTCCTTCTCGAGCTCATACAGGCGCTGCATGTGCTCCCGGGTCCATCCAAACCCCCAGCCCAACCAAACATGATCGGGTCTGGCCTTCATCTTCTTCACCAGTTGGACCGTACTCATCCATTCAATCGCTTTGCCGTTCAAACTACCGCGATGTCGCCACACGCCAATCGCAGACCACAATCGCTGCGTGAGACGAAAAAGCGAGAATGCAATGGCGTACCAAAACGGGCCGGCCGGTAATACATTGGTGGTCATCACCCAAAATGAAATCGCCGCCGCCCCACCCCAACCGGCGACGGCATAGATTTCGTAGGCGGGCCGCCAATAGGTGGCTTCGGTATTCATGCCGCTGATCCAGACAACCCAAGCGCATCGGCCAGGCGCGGCACGAGCACGATGTATTGATCCGGTAACTCAGTCTGCGCTTTCGAGCGTTTGCGAATGACCGTGGGTTTGCGCGTGTTATTGGCGGCCACCAACAAACTCTGCGTGCGACACGATGTCAGAAAATCAGCCGGGTTATCACAGACGTCGGCGACCGCCGCGGGATACGCTAGCGCAAGGCCCTCTTCGATCGCGACAAACGGGGACTGCTCCGCCTGCGCCAACTCGATCAACA
>CAZJZO010000267.1:0-1712 GCA_964550495.1 uncultured Porphyrobacter sp.
CGCTTTGCCCGGCTCATACGGGAGAGGGGCCAGTCGGCTATTTCGGAGAAGAGCCCATTTGCGATCGCTGTCTGGATGCGGCCGAGCCTGATCTCAGCGCCCTGTTGGCGCTCAACGCCATCGTTCGCATTTATGTGCGCCTGAGTCAGCGTGACCCCGATCACGCGCAGTCTCTTCTGCGACCGCTCTTGGCCGAATTCGGTCAAGCAACAGAGCATTGGGGGCCGCCGCGCCTCATTTGGGATCCGCTCAACGTCCCGCCCTCAGGGTGAGAAGCCATTGCACGGTCGCTCGCGTTGTGCTTTGGGCTCTCGGGCGCCCGGGGAGAAGAGAATGAGACGATCTGGTCTCTAATTTCGCGACAATAAATGCCGCCAGAATAGCGATCGATGGTCGCTGTAGATATTGAAGCGGTAGAGCGAACGATGAATCACGTCTTCTCAAGACCACATATCGACTGGTCGGAGCGCCTGGCTGAGGCCCCTTCAGAGGTTCCAGCTGTCACGGCGCATATATCAATTGGGGAACACCTCTTTCCGAGTTTGGTCTTTCGCCTTCTGGTGAGAGTGCCGTTGGTCTTGGCTTTTCTGTCGCAACAAACGACTCATACGCATGATCGTCTTTGCTGGCATCCTAGGTGTCAGCGAGGTCGTGGCCGCCGGTTCGCTGTATTCGAGAAATACAGCAACTCCACAGCGGTCATTTCATGTTGTATCAGAAAGAAAATCCTTCAGAAACTTATTCAAGCGAGCGCGGAACTCGCCTCAGTTCGTCCCGGACGGATTGTTAGGCCATGGTTTCCGCTGGCTTCGCGACGCTCGGCGGCCTTGCCGCAGCGCTGTTAAAGCATAGCGATTCCAGCGCGCAGGGACCGCTGCAGCCTCGATGCATTCTTCGCGTCTGCACGCGGATGCTGCTTGCTGCGCTCGTCGCGGGCGCAAGCCCGATGCATCCGTTGGCGGCGTTGATCCTCGGTGCTGCCATTATGCTGGCGACGTGGCCTACTGCGGAGCACAGTTTTTCCCCGCCATCGCCACTCGCCGGTCCAAATTTTCGGCCGGATGACGAGCCACGGCGAGCATCGGTATTCCTCGCGTACGCCCATACCGATAGCGCTTTCGTCGACCGCTTAGACGAAGGGCTGGCCAGGAACGGTATCCAAACCTGGCGAGATATTCGAGATGCCGAGGCTGGTCCGCTCGAGTCAGTGATCCATGCTGCTATCCACCGCCATGAGACGGTCGTGGTGGTGCTCTCGCGCGCATCGGTGGAGAACGGCTGGGTGGAATGGGAAATCGCGACGGCCCTAGAGTTGGCCCAGAAGCTAGACCGTGACGTCATCTGCCCGGTCGCTTTGGATGATGCTTGGCTCACGCGTCTTTCTCCGCCGATCCGCGAGAAACTGAAGCGCTATGGAGTGCTGGACTTCTCGAGCCCCGTTTCCTTCGAGCTCCAGCTGCGTCGACTGGTCGTCGGGCTGCGCCTCCATTACTTTCCACTGGCTTCTTGAGCCGGCTCTGCCACCTTCGTCTAATCATCGACCTGGAGCCGCAACCTAGGCGGCTCTGATCGCCGTCCCACCAGACGTCGTCGTCGTTGAGCTCCTGCCGCCGTCCCACGGACTTTGCGCCCCTCACTCACCCGGCAAGCGGCACGGGTGAGTCGCGTAAGTCGTTGGTGCTGAGTGCCTTACGCGGTGGATCGTAGTGGTG
>CAZJZO010000268.1:0-1707 GCA_964550495.1 uncultured Porphyrobacter sp.
TGGCGCTTTGGTCCTCGATGACCCCGCCCGCTTCCAGCACCAGCAACTGTCCCGCAAGACAGTCCCACGCATTCATGTGCTCTTCGACATAACCCAACAGCCGCCCGGCCGCGACATAGGCCAGTGAGAGCGCACCACTGGCGTTGCGATGATACATCGCGCCGCGCTCGATCACCGCTTCGATCACCGGCAGAACACGCCCTGCCTCAACGCGGTTAGAGTACCCGACCGAGACAGTTCCCGCATTCAGCGGAACACCGGCTGCAACTGACATCGGCTTTCCATTGAGCGTAGCGCCCTCTCCGCGTTGGGCCACAAAGGTCTCGGCAACATTGGGTTCGTGTATGACGCCAATATCAGTCCGGTTGTTCGAAACGCCGGCCAGAACGATGGTCCAGGCCGGGATGCCGTTCACGAAATTGGTGGTCCCGTCGATGGGATCGATCACCCAATCAAAGCCGCTGGTGCCGTGATGCGCGCCGTGTTCTTCGCCGAAGACACCGTCATCGGGCCACGCCTTTGAGATTTCCTGTCGAATGAAGGTTTCGACCGCCTTGTCGGCCTCGCTGACCCAATCCTGCGCGCCCTTGGTGTCGACCACAAGGTTCTCCCTGTCGCGAAAGTAGGTAAGCGCCAGATCCCCTGCGGACTGACAAACCGACTCGGCAAATACCTTTCGCTGGAGGACGTCCATCAAAGCTTCCAAGCTCTCGTTTCGGTTAAAGCGATATATTAACCCTAGCGGTCTGTGGTGTCGCCTGCCAGGCGCGTCTTTCCCGCATCCAGGAAGTCCTTCGACCACGAACAGCTAAGGCTCGTGGCAACCCCCTCGCGCCGATACAACGCCGCGATACTGTCTTCATCACGCAAGACCTCCAACACGATGCGGATATTCTCCTCCGCCGAATGATGCTTGCGTGTCTTGCGGCGGATGTCTTTGACGACCCGATCGGCCGTCGGTCTGTCGGTTCCGGCTTTCCGTCTCATCTTCACTCCTCAACGGTTCAGATGAGTCAGAATCCTTCCGCTACGCAACCCCCCCAATACGGCCCACAGGCGCTGATGTCGGACATTTGCGCAACGCGATCAACTCTAGGCAGCACGGAGGTGGCGTTCGCGCAAGGCCCCCAGGCGCAGCCACCCTTTCGGTAACCCTTTGACATTGAACAGGAACCGACTAGAGCGGACAAAGCTCGGCATCGATCCCCAGCTTGCGGCACTCTTCCGAGATCTCGTCCATATAGATCGGGTTCATCACGATGATCGTGTCGGGCCGGAGGTCTGCAAGCATATCCGGCTTGGACACCGGGATCGGGATCCCCGGTACGTGTTTGCCGGTGCGATGCGGATTTATGTCAACGATTGCCGTCGGTAAATCCACCATGTCAATGGCATGCAGGAACGCGATGCATTTGGAGCCCGACCCCCAAATCGCGACCTTCTTGCCGCTATCCTTGTCGGACTGCAGTCGCGTACGCCATTTAGAAACAACCTCTTTATAACGCTTACCAAAATCTCGCAGTATGCTGACCACTTCGGTCGGCGTTTCTTCGATGGCAAACGGCGCCCGCTCGACACCGTCAACCACGGCTTCGAGGACCAGATCTTGGTTGTCATACTCGTACCTGAGGTCCATGACCGAAAACCCGGCCATCGGGACCGCGCGGGCCAGCGCGCCTGCGGTGAAGTCGGCACAGTGTTCATAGT
>CAZJZO010000269.1:0-1678 GCA_964550495.1 uncultured Porphyrobacter sp.
ACGCCATGGGCAACGACCTCGAAGCGTACTTCGTGGGCGCGTGGTCAAGCATCGTGGGCTGGGGCCTGTCTGAGCGCGTTTCTGATGCGGAGGGGTTTTGAGATGGCTGAGAACAGCGGAATCGAGTGGACGCACCACACCTTCAACCCATGGACTGGCTGCACGAAGGTCAGCCCCGCATGCGATCACTGCTACGCGGAAGGTTGGGCAAAGCGCAGCGGACACGTTGAGTGGGGCCCGCACGGCGAGCGTCGTCGGACTAAGACATGGGGTAACCCGGTCAAATGGAACAAGCGCCTTGAGGGAACGGGACAGCGAGAGCGCGTGTTCTGCGCAAGCCTCGCGGACGTGTTCGATAACCACCGCTCTATCGAGGATGCCTGGCGGCGCGAATTGTGGAAGCTGATATCCGACACGCCGAATCTCGATTGGCTTTTGCTGACCAAGAGGCCGCAGAACATCGAACGTTATCTGCCAGACGATTGGGGAGACGGCTGGCCGAATGTCTGGCTTGGCACCACGGTCGAAAACCAAACAGAAGCCGAGCGTCGCATCCCACATCTACTAAGCGTGCCGGCAGCCGTTCACTTCCTATCATGCGAACCACTAATCGGAGAAATCAATCTGACGGAAATCGCGGGCGTGTCGGAAGATGAGGACGGTAAAGTCGACGTCTGGTGGAACACGCTCAACGGTATCGCCTACGATGAATGGGGCGATGAAATGCCCTGCAACGATGACCTGCAAAACTCATTGAGTTGGGTAATTACAGGTGGCGAAAGCGGACCAAATTACCGGCCCGCCGACCCCAATTGGTTTCGATCACTTCGTGACCAGTGTGAGGATGCAAGCGTGCCGTTCCTGTTCAAGCAATGGGAAGGAAAGACGCAATCCCAGATCAAAGCGCTCGGCCGAGAATTGGATGGTGTGATCCACGATGGATACCCGAAGGTGTCGCCATGACCCCTACCCTCGACCGCCAGCTATCCGATCTCCACGAAGGCGATGAGGCCAACCGCTGCGGCGGGTGCGGGTCTCGGAACCTCATGACCTGCCATCCGCGCGAAAGCGGCATTAAGCACGCGATCTGCATGGACTGCCGGCGCTTGCAAGAGGTCGAGCATCGCGACTGGCCGCTGACCGTGATGTGCGACAACTGCGCGTTTCGCAAGGGCTCACCAGAGCGCGCCGATCCGTACCGGTGGGCCGAGGTGCTGGACACGCTGGACGAAGAACAACCTTTCCACTGCCACAAGGGGCTGCCGATGTCAGCGCCCGACGCGAACGGCGATGTGCAATTCGAAGCTCCAGACGTCAGCCAGGGCCGCGTGAAGATATGCGCGGGGCGGTTCGCGATGCTGGTGAAGAAATATGAGCAGAAGGAGAAGGCGGATGTCGGAACCAACACACCCACTTGATTACGCCTATCCAATCGCGCCCGGAGACGTACCGTACTGGCAACCCGGCATGACCCTGCGCGACTATTTCGCGGGGCAGGCGTTACCGCAGGCAGTTGCAGACTACGGAGAGCCATCCGCCACAACAAGCAGCGGACAGCGTCGGGACCGTGGGAATCCAGTTTTGCCCTATGCGGCGAAAGCAATCGGCACTCGCGAAGAGATCATCGCAAGGCAGGCTTATAAGTACGCCGACGCCATGCTCGCAGCCCGTGGAGGCG
>CAZJZO010000270.1:0-1641 GCA_964550495.1 uncultured Porphyrobacter sp.
TGAGCAGTTCGTCGCCAGCCGAGTGACCCATCGTGTCGTTGACCTGCTTGAACCGGTCGAGATCAAGCATCAGGACAGCGCAATTGCGCTTGGCCGCCTTGAAAGCTGTCAGCGTGGATTCGATGATTTGCGCCATGCGGTGGCGGTTTGAGAGACCGGTGAGCGAATCGAAACGCGCCAGCTTCTCAGTTTCCTGCTCGCGGTGATAATCATCGGTGATGTCGGTTCCGGTGCCTCGGAAGCCCTGGAACTTCTTGCCGCGCATGATCGGTTGCCCCGCAAGCCGCAGCACCGCACCCGATGACTTCTTGGCCGATTGCACTGCGATGCCCTGGAAGGACTTATGCGCGTTCAAGAGAAGCGAGAGCGGTTTGGCTGAGCGCTCGTTCGTTGCCGGATCAAACAGCTTGGCCAAAGGATGACCGAGCAATTCTTCAAGCGGGATTTCAAGACGTTCGGCGATGGCCGAGCTGAGATAGGTCAGGCGTCCTTCTGCATCCGTGGACCAGAACCAACCCAGACCCGATTCCTCGAGCTGGTCCAGCATGGCCACTTTTTCGGTGTCAGACATGGTTTGCGGCGCCGAGAATCGACGCGCAAGAACGGACTTACCGCCTGCTGATGACAAAAGGCCTTTCAAGGGCACTTCGCCAAATCCTTCCCGATCTTTCATCCTCGCCGCATTGTGGCGATTACGCTTGTGTAAATCCGAGTGGTTAGTTTTACCCTAATGCCGAGAGTTAAAGTTCCATTTGCCAATTTGGCATTTCAAGCGCGACACCGAGGGAGCGCCCAGGCAAGAGGCCAATGAATGATGGTCGTCGCCGCAGTTACCAAAGCGGGTGAAGCTTAACCGTTCGAAACGTGCGAGGCGGTGTTCGAACCACCGCGGAGCACATCGAAACTGCCATCGACACGGCGAGCAAGGGCCTCGTGAAACTCCGCGCCAACCCGGTTTTCTCGCGACCATCGGATCGTCGCAAAGACATGGTGCCCCTGTGCGAAATCAACTCGAATCTCGCTGCCGATCGGCATATTCCAAAGACCCTCGATCATCGCCCCGCTCTCGGAGATGTTGCGAATATTGGCGATATGATCGTTGCCTTCATAGACGATATTCACCCGGCGCAGCAGGCCTTGACGCGGTATCCGCGCTGATTTGGGCCCATCCGCTTTTGCAGCCAGATCGCCCTCAACAAGCTGGCAGGCGGCCTCAGCATCGAGCGGCCTGTGATAGATGTAACCCTGAATATGGCTGCACCCCAGCAGGCGCACCAGTTCGAGCTCATCTAGCGTCTCCACGCCCTCTGCTGTGGTATCCATATCGAGCGCTTCGGCGAGCGAAGTGATCGATGTGATGATCGCGCCATTGTGGCTTCCGCTTTCGGTCGCCCCGCGCACGAAGCTCTGGTCGATCTTGATCTTATCAAAGGGTGCCTTTTTCAGATATCCGAGCGAAGAATAGCCCGTCCCAAAATCGTCGAGAGCAAGGCGCACGCCAACACGCTTGAGCGCTTTGAACATCGCCTCGGTCCCCGAATTGTCGTTGAGGAACACGCTTTCTGTGATCTCCAATTCGAGGCGCGAGGGATCAACCCCCGAATGGGCGAGCGCATTTGCCACATGGGTCGCAAGCTCTGG
>CAZJZO010000271.1:0-1599 GCA_964550495.1 uncultured Porphyrobacter sp.
CGCGGTCTTCTCTTCATCAAAGGTTCGGTCCCGGGTTCGAAGAACGGCTGGCTGATGGTTCGCGACGCGATCAAGATTTCGCAGCCTGACGATCTCCCGTTCCCGGGCGCTGTCGTCGAGACCAAGGTTCCTGCGAACGAAGAACCCGCTGCTGAGGCTCCGGTTGAGGAAGCCGCAGTTGAGGCCGCAGCCGACACTCCTGCGCCAGAAGCAGAAGCTCCCGCAGCTGACGCTCCCGCCAGCGACGAAAATAAGGAGGGCTAAGCCATGAAGGTGAAGGTCCAGAAAATCGACGGGAAGGCCTCGGGCGATATCGAACTGTCGGATGACGTGTTCGGTTTGGAACCGCGCGCTGACATCCTGCACCGGGTTGTGACCTGGCAGCTTGAGAACCGCCGTGCCACCGCTCGCCCAACGCGAGAGCGTTCGGACGTTGCGCGCACCGGCAAGAAGTTCGGCCGCCAAAAGGGTTCAGGTGGCGCTCGTCACGGTGACCGCGCTGCTCCGATCTTTATCGGTGGTGGTAAGGCTCACGGTGCTCGCAAGCGTGACTTCAACCAGTCGCTTAACAAGAAGGTCCGTGCACTCGGCCTGAAGATGGCTTTGAGCACCAAGGCGAAAGACGGCCTCGTCGTTGTCGACAGCCTCGCTCTCAAGGATGCCAAGACGCAGGCTCTCAAAGGTCACTTCGACAAGCACGGTTTCGCAGGCAAGGTGCTCGTGATCGACGGTGAAACCGTTGACGCTGGCTTCCGTCAGGCCGCAGGCAACCTCAAGGGCGTCAACGTCCTCCCGGCTGCCGGTGCCAATGTCTACGACATCCTCAACCACGACACGCTGGTCCTGACCAAGGATGCAGTCGCCAAGCTGGAGGCGCGTTTCAATGGCTAAGAAAGACGCAATTGACGCGCGGCACTACGACGTGATCGTTGCCCCGCACATCACTGAAAAGTCGACGCTCGCGTCGGAAGCAAACGCAGTGGTCTTCAAGGTGGCGAATGACGCGACCAAGCCGCAGATCAAGGAAGCGGTTGAAGCGATCTATTCAACCAAGGTCGTTTCGGTGAACACCATCCTGACCAAGGGCAAGACCAAGCGCTGGCGCGGCAAGCCGTACAAGCGCTCTGATTTCAAAAAGGCTGTTGTGCGTCTCGCTGAAGGCGAGATGATCGACATCACTGAGGGTGTGAGCTGAGATGGCACTCAAGAACTATAAACCAACAAGCCCGGCGCGCCGTGGCCTTATCCTGGTCGACAAGACCGGCCTCCACAAAGGTGGCCCGGTCAAGTCTCTGACCGAAGGCAAGCGCAAGACCGGCGGCCGCAACAACAAGGGTCACGTGACGTCGCGCGGCATTGCTGGCGGTCACAAGCAGAAGTATCGTTTCATCGATTTCAAGCGTCGCAAGTGGGATGTCCCGGCGAGTGTCGAGCGGATCGAATACGACCCCAACCGCACCGCTTTCATCGCGCTTCTGAAGTACGAAGATGGCGAACTTGCCTACATCATCTGCCCGCAGCGTCTTGCTGTTGGTGACACGGTGCTTGCTGGCGAGAAGACCGACACGAAGCCGGGCAATGCCATGCTTCTGGGTCAGA
>CAZJZO010000272.1:0-1573 GCA_964550495.1 uncultured Porphyrobacter sp.
GAGGCAATTCGCCATTTCGACCCGGCCGTGATCATTTCCATCACGTCCTTGCCCGGGGCGGGATGGGCGTTCGCAGAATCCTCGGAATCCTGACGCTGCTGCAGGTTTCGTACCTGGCTGTCGGACTTACCGGGCACTTCCTCGGCATACACGAGACGATCATGTTCGGGCTGTGGTCCGTCGTCGGGCTCACCCAGTGGTGGTTTATTCGCAAGTTTTCGGCCCGCACCCGCCACAACAAGCGACGCCGAGATGCGTTGGACGATGTGACAGCCGTCCCGGCCAAGAAAGCGGCCTAGTCGACATTTCCCCGTAACGTCGAGCGGTATAATGCCGACTTCGACGTACGGACACTTCAAGAAGACATGAACCTTACAATCTTCGGATCAGGCTATGTCGGCCTGGTAACCGGCGCCTGCATGGCCGAGATGGGCAATCACGTCGTCTGCGTCGACATCGATGAAGACAAGATTGCGCGCCTGAATCGCGGTGAGGTGCCTATCTACGAACCCGGGCTGGATGACTACATTGCCCGGAATGCCGAAGCCGGCCGCCTGGAATTCACGACCGATATCCAGAAGGGTGTCGATCACGGACTGTTCCAGTTCATTGCCGTTGGCACACCGCCGGATGAGGACGGTTCGGCCGATCTGAAACACGTTCTGGCCGTTGCCCGATCGATTGGCGAACACATGGGCGAGTACCGGATTATCGTCGATAAATCGACGGTGCCTGTCGGTACCGCGGACAAGGTTGCCGCCGAAGTTCGAGCCGCCCTGAATGCAAGAGGTGTCGGTCTCGAGTTCGACGTTGTGTCCAATCCCGAATTCCTCAAGGAAGGTGCGGCCATCGACGACTTCATGAAGCCGGATCGCATCGTCGTCGGTACCGACAATCCGCGTACGACCGAATTGCTGAAGGCTCTCTACGAACCCTTCAATCGCAATCACGATCGGATGATCAGTATGGACGTTCGCTCGGCCGAGCTGACGAAATACGCAGCGAACGCAATGCTCGCGACCAAGATCAGTTTCATGAACGAGGTCGCAAACATCGCGGAACGCTGCGGTGCAGACATCGAGAAAGTTCGAATCGGAATCGGCTCGGATCCGCGTATCGGCTACCACTTCATATATCCGGGCGCGGGATACGGCGGCTCGTGTTTCCCGAAGGACGTGCGCGCGCTGGCGCAGTCGGCATCGGGATGGGATTACGAGGCCACGCTTCTGGATGCCGTCGAGACCGTGAACTTCCGGCAGAAACGGCGCATCTTCGAGAAGATCAGCGATTACTATGGCGGCGAGCTTGCGGGCAAGACCATCGCGCTGTGGGGGCTGTCCTTCAAGCCGAAGACCGACGACATGCGAGAGGCATCCAGCCGCGTGTTGATGGAAGCATTGTGGGAGGCCGGTGCCAAAGTCCAGGCCTACGATCCTGAAGCAATGGACGAAACCCGGCGGATTTATCCTGACCAGGACGGGCTGACGCTCTGCGACAGCGCGCATGCGGCGATCGAGAACGCCGACGCCCTTGCGATCCTGACGGAGTGGCAGGAGTTTCGCAGCCCCGATTT
>CAZJZO010000273.1:0-1570 GCA_964550495.1 uncultured Porphyrobacter sp.
CCCGCCAGGTGCAGACCGAACCAGCAGATCGCGCCGGGGATAATGAATGCCTGCCAGGTGCCGAGCAGTGCAATTCGCTTCCCGCCTCGGTTGCATGCGACAGCGAGTGCAATGCCCAAAGCGATCAGCAACAGGCCGACGAAATTGAAGTCCCGTTGCGGGTAGAAAATGGCGATGATGCCCATCCCGATGAAATCGTCGGCCACGGCCACCGCCAACAGGAAAGCGACCGCTGGGTGCTTCGGTCCCCAGATGGCTCGCGCGCCCAGCCAGGCAAAGGCAATGTCGGTCGCACACGGCACGGCCCACGCGTCGGCCAACTCGCGCGTGCAGATCATGCGGTACACGAGAGCCGGGCCGACCACTCCGCCGAGGCATGCCATCATCGGCAACAAGCCGCGCATGCCGTGCAAAGGGCCATCGCGTTGCAACGTCGCCTCGGTCAGCTCCTTGGCGGCGATGCCAAAGAAAAAAGCCATTAACACTTCATTGGCAAGAAAATGCAGTGTGACTTCGACATGGATCCACGGAACGGTCCACAATACATCTCCCATCGTGGCGTGGTAAGCGTCCGGCTCGCCATGAATCCACAACTGCGCAACGACGGCGCCGGCCAGCAGAAAGATGCTGAATTGCTGAAGCTCCAGAAAAGCCGGCTTTAACTTGCCCTCCTTCATGACGAGGTATCGCCGCCGTGTGAACAACCAGATGAGGATTCCCTGGAAAGTAAACAGTCCGATCAACCACCACACCGGCCCATGGGTGGAGTTCTCGCCGCCGCTTGCCATCGCGACCGCCGGAACGAAGAGAGTCAATGCGATAACCGCCATGGCTTTGGGCACTAGCCTTGGCTCTCTTGTCACTCTTCGACCCCTTCTTCTCGATCTTCTTCGCGCTTCGGCTCGAACCAGTGGTAGATTGCGGGCAGGACGATTAACGTCAGCAGGCTGGATGTGATCACTCCGCCGATGACGACCGTCGCAAGTGGTCGTTGCACCTCGGCACCGCTGCTGGTCGAAAACGCCATTGGCAGGAAACCGAGCGCGTCGGTTGTCGCTGTCATCAATACGGGACGCAGGCGGTCGACTGCGCCAGTGAAGACTGCTTCGCCTACTTCTTTGCCGGATTGGCGAAGCGCACGGATGTGTTCGATCAGCACAACGCCATTCATCACCGCGATTCCGAATAGGGCAATGAATCCCACACCGGCGGAGATCGAAAACGGCATGTCACGAATCCATAACGCCAGAATCCCGCCGACTGTCGCGATGGGTACGTTCAAGAAAATCAGCAACGCCAGCTTGACCGACTTGAAGGTCAGATACAGTAGCGATCCAATCAGAAACAGCGCCAACGGAACCGCGACTGACAATCGGCCCACCGCGTCTTGCAGGTTTTTGAATTGGCCTCCCCAGGCCACGCGGTAACCGGGCGGCAGTTCCACTTGCGATTCGACGGCTGCCTGGGCTTCGCCCACGAATCCGGCCAGATCGCGACCTCGGACGTTGACCTGCACCAGAAATCGCCGCCGGATCTCATCGCGGCTGATTTGCGCAATGCCGGGTCCGAC
>CAZJZO010000274.1:0-1564 GCA_964550495.1 uncultured Porphyrobacter sp.
GTCCGGCAGACATCCATCGGCACCGCCGAACCCGCGCGGACCATGTCGCCGCAGCTGTCGAGGTAATCGCACACGACCTTCGGCAGATCGCGTTCCGCGACGAGTTCCTTCTTGAACGCGGCCAGTTCATCCGCCGTGGGTTTTTCGCCGCGGAGCAGCAGGTAGGCCACTTCCTCGAAGGTCGCCTTCTCCGCGAGGTCGTTGACCGAGTAGCCGCGGTAGAGCAGGTCGTCCTGCTTCACGGCACAGATCGCGGTGGAGCCGGCGGTCATGCCTTCGAGGCCGGTGGATTTATTGGCGGTCGCGGTCATGGGAGTCCCTTCGGAGGTGATCTGTCTCAGTCCAAGAAAGCCTTTGCAGGATGGTAGGCGGGGGGCATCGTTCGCCTGCCGGGCTCACCACCGGCCCAAGGCATCCGTTACTTCCGGGACTTGGTCGGGCATGTGCGGGAGAATCGAACGCATCAAGGCCTCGTTGAGCTTGTCGTCCTCGAGGTGGATGACCTGAGCTCCACGCTCCGGTGTCAGGATGTAGGGTCCTTGAACGACATTGGAACCGACGCCGCGCTGAATCGGCCATGAGACTGCGATCACGCTGTCCATGGAACTTGTAGCGCCGTACTGGAGATTGACATAGACAACAAAAGATCCAAGTCTGACATGCGCAAACTCGCATCTTCGCCATTGGTCAAAGTCGGATGTTGACTTGAGATTCCAGTCTTTCAGTGTGAACCCTTCTACGACGAGCTTCTGTGGGTCAAACGGCCCGCTTGTCGCTACCAGATGAAGATCCTTCATCAGGGCGAATTGTCCTGCAGAACGATCTGCCCCTTCGTACGCTCGGAAAAGTCCTTGGTACAACAGAGCAATGAGAAAGCCCGCGATGATGATCAGATAGACGGCATGCGCAAGACAGCCAGTCTTGCGTGTTATCGTTCCTTGATCGGAGTCCGCCTCGCTCACCCCTTCATCTCCCAAGGCGTCCCCGGCTCGTATCCCAGCAGCCCGTAGAGCCCCTTCCGATCCTGCATCGAGTCCAGAAGCCCCTCCGCCGTGCCTGTTTCCTTGATCTCGCCGAGGGCACGCGTCACGGCACCCAGCGCAATCCGAAGCGTCGTGACCGGGAAGATCACGAGGTCGTAGCCCATCACGCCGAAGCGCTCGACCGGGATCATCGGCGTCTTGCCGAACTCGGTCATATTGGCGAGCAGATATACGCGCCCATCGACGCGTCCGCGCAGGTCGGTCGCGAACTTCTGAAACTCTTCTTCGGAGCGCAGGCCCTCGGGGAAAATCATGTCCGCACCGGCGTGTACATAGGCCGCCGCGCGATCGACCGCCGCGTCGAAGCCCTCGACACCGCCCGCGTCCGTGCGCGCGCAGATCACAAAGTCAGGATCTCGGCTTTCGGTCGCGGCTTTCTTTGCCCAGCGCACATTCTCGGCCATCTGAGCGGCGGGCACGCAGGTCTTACCGTCGAGGTGCCCGCACCGCTTCGGGAAGACTTGGTCCTCGAGGTGCAGCCCCGCGGCTCCTGCGTGCTGGTACTCGAGCACCGTGCGACT
>CAZJZO010000275.1:0-1560 GCA_964550495.1 uncultured Porphyrobacter sp.
CGAGCCAGTAGCGCAGTTCGTAATTGTGGGTGCTGACCGGGAAGACCATGCCCATATTGAACGGCTTGCCCTGCTGTTCGAAGCTTTCGACCACGGGCTTGAGCACTTCGGCGCTGATCGGGTGGATCGGCTTGCCGTCTGCGCCTTTGGGCAGATCGGCCTTGATCATGTCCCAGACCTTGTTTGACAGAGTTATGGCGTTGCCGTTGAGGTCGAGGCTCAGCGGAGCGATGAGATCGGCCTTGGTGCCGTAACCGATGGTCGCAGCGAGTGGCTGGCCAGCCAGCATATGCGCGCCGTCGAGCTGTCCGCCAATGACGCCGTCGAGCAGAACCTTCCAGTTGGCCTGCGGCTCAAGCGTTACGTTCAGACCTTCTTCGGCGAAGTAGCCCTTCTCTTTTGCGATCGCGAGCGGAGCCATGTCGGTTAGTTTGATGAAACCGAACTTCAGGTTGGGTTTCTCGATCTCGCCATCGAGCGACGCGGCGACAACCGATCCTTCGCTCTCGGGCGCTTCCCCGCAGGCGACAAGCGCTACGCTTGCGAGAGCGGCAACGACCACGCCGCGACGATCAAATTTGAAACCACCCGATTTTGCCATAACCCGAATTCCTTGTTCTGCCTGGCGGGCTTCGAAAGCCCCTGGAAGCGAGAGCAAACGCGAAAAGCCGCCTCGATCAGCCCCTCGTAGGGACAATCGGGCGGCAACGTTGCCGTGTAATTTTATGTTCGATCACGCAGAGAGAGGTAAGTTTCCTGCGTTGGAAACTCGTTGCGTGCACGAATCGAATAACCGATCGGTCAGGGTCATGCAAACCCAATTTTGCAGTGCAGCAAGGAAATGCCCCTATTTTTGCGCTGCAATATAGGCCTCGAGCGTATCGGGGTCGAAGCTCTTGCCATCAAAAAATGTATTGTTTTCTAGAAGGATAGTGCCATTCTGTGTGGAGGCATGCAGAGCTTCTGAGACGCTGCCTTCGACCTTCGAACTAGCTGTGGGCAAGGGGTCATTGCTAGCCGCCAAAGCGCTGCGATAGACGCCCGGACGGAAAACCTTTGCCGCAGCCTCGGCTTCCCCCGAATCGTATTCCAATCCATCCCAGCGGACCAATTGCGAATAGAGCCATTCGGCCTGGCTCACCCAAGGGAAGTTTGCTGCCTCGTGATATTGGAACATGAAGTCGGGATATTCACGAACGCCGCCGCCCGCAGTCAAAACTAACCGGTCTGATATCGCGCGCCTCACAAGCTGATGCGAGGCGTCGCAATATTCGGGCCTTGCGAGGATGGCTGCGTTTGTGTCCCAGTTCTGAGGGTCGACAAAGTGTTCGCCCGCGCGGCGCATGGCGCGGATGAGGCCTTCGATGGACGAACGGATTTCCTCCAGTCGCTCGGCTCTGAGTGCCAGCACCTTTTCAACGCCGCGTCGCCAGATTTGCGCGGTGGCGAGCACGATTTGCCCGGCCCCTTGCTCGACAGCAATCGAATTCCAAGGCTCGCCAACGCACGATCCGTCGATCTCGCCTGCCTTGAGTGCGTCTGCGCTGAACGGCGGCGCCA
>CAZJZO010000276.1:0-1550 GCA_964550495.1 uncultured Porphyrobacter sp.
GTTTGCGCTGCTCATCCTGGTTGGCGGGGTGTTGGTGCCGATCGGCGGGGCAGTGATCGCAATGGCTGAAGTTGCACCTGAATCGCAGGTCAAGCGAATTGCCCATCCGACAGGCGGGGTGATCTCGGAAATCCTTGTGCGTGATGGCGATGCCGTGGAGGAGGGCGAACTGCTGCTGCGGCTTGATACCGAGGTAACTTCGGTCAGTGCAGAATATTCCGAGCGATCGCTGGCGCAACTGCTTGCCCAACGCGCGCGGCTTACCGCCGAAACCGAGAATCGGGGGTCAATCCGTTTCCCGGCGGAATTGATCGAGGACGACAGCGACGAAGCGCGAGCGGCGATGGCCGCTGAGCAGCGCCGGTTTGCGCTCAATCGGTCCGAGCAATCGAGCCTCCGCGCGCAGCTCACAGAACGGGTAAATCAGCTCAACCGGCAGATCGACGGATACAATGCGCAGATTTCCTCGCTCGAGCAGCAGCAGGCACTGATCAAGCCGGAGCTTGAAATGCTGCGCGAGATGCATGGCCAAGGCTATGTCACGATACGCCGCCTCAACGAAATGGAGCGCACCGCGATCGATCTCGACGGCTCGATCGGAGCGCTCAGGGCCAATATCGCACAGTCGAACGCGGGCATTGCGCAGGCCGAGGAACAACGCATCCAGATCGGTCAGACCGCGCGGGCCGATGCCGGCGCAGAACTGGCTCAGGTCGAAGCGGCGATCAACGAACAGCGTGTGGCGAGTGCCAGCGCTGGCGATCAATTCGACCGCTCCGAAATTCGCGCGTCTTACGCGGGAACGGTCGACAAACTCGCCTATAGTGCGGTCGGCGAAGTTGTGCGGCCGGCGGAAACCATCGTCGAAATCGTGCCGCGGGACGACAATCTGGTGTTCAACGGATTGGTGCTTCCCAGCGATATTGACCGGGTTGCCGTTGGACAATCGGCACGCGTACGACTGTCCGCTTTCAATCAGGCCACTACGCCCGAGTTGGAAGGAGAAGTGACCTTCGTTTCCGCCGACCCCGTCACCGACGAGACGTCGGGCGCGCGACTGTTTCGCGTGCGGGTTGTGTTGGATGACAGCGCTGCAGAGGCGACCGGCGGGCTCGAGCTCGTTTCCGGGATGCCCGCCGAACTGTTTATCGAGACCGGTAGCCGGTCGATGCTTTCTTATGTGACCAAGCCTTTGGTCGATCAGTTTGCGAGGGCATTCCGCAACTGACCTGGCGTCTGGAGGCGGCGGCAGGTGGCGCGCCGCCGCCTCGGCAGCAAACCTAGATCAGTGGTTCGAGGCCGGTTGCCACCTGATCGATCCATGGGTTGGCGGCATCTTCCTCATCCTGCGCCCATTCGGCCGCAAAGCGTCCGTTTTGAGCCCCCCCATTGCTGCCAAGAAATACGGGAATTGGGCCCGAGATGCTCGCCTGCACCGGAGCGATGGCCATATCGTTGAATTCGAACGGGGCGTCCTCGATATCGCTCAGCAATACGGTGGAAGTGCCGACCATTTGTGTCACTGCACCGGACGCTGCCTGCGAAGTGGC
>CAZJZO010000277.1:0-1549 GCA_964550495.1 uncultured Porphyrobacter sp.
CAGGACCAGCACTTCGTGGCTGTCGGGCTTGGGCACATCGACCACCTCAAGCTGCATTGCCTTGTCCGGCTCGCCCTGGCGCTCGCGCCGGATCGCCCAGGCGTGCATCTTTTCCGGAACGTGGCCCAGCGGCGGGATCTCTCCCACGTCATAAAGGCTCCGCCCATGGTCAAGGTCGGGCGACTTGTCGGCATCCAGCATTTCGGTCTCCATTGGCATGAGTAATTTTATTGCGCCATATTTGTTCGCAAGAGTCGAATTTTGCGTAATTTAATTTCTTCCCCGGCGCAAGCGATTCTTTTCGCACCGCACCAAATTCGTGGCACGTGCGAGAAGTTCCACTGCCAATCGGCAACAATCCGGCTCCCGGCGCCGTGCGGCCCACTGGACCACAATTTTGCCTCGAATTGCGGTGATGGAATGTGTCTCTCCCGGGCAACGGCGAAACGGCAGGACCATCGCAAATGACACACGGCGGCGAATTCCCCAGGCGCAAGGTCCTTGGCTATGCGGCATGCGTTGCGATGTCGCTGGTTACAGCCAGGGCTGGCGCATCTCCGACGACCTCATCTGGCCTGCAAGTCCTCGCGCTCGCCGGCCGCCAGCGGATGCTGGTTCAGCGCATGTCCAGCGGCATCTATTTTGCAGCGCTGGATTTGGATGCAGGCGCGCAGATACGTGCAACCGAACGGGCAGCGGATCGGTTCGAGCATGCACTGCGTTCGCTTGACGTCCACGTCGCCGAGCTGCCAGCGCACCCCACTCTGACCAAGACTATTGATCTTTGGTCACGGGCGGCGCCGCGGTACCGGGACATCATCACTGCCGGAACCGTTTCTGATGCTGATATCGAGGCTGTTGCACAGATAGACGGGCTTTTGGCGCTGACATCCGGCTCATTGGTTGGCGAGTTGCTTGCTGTTGCGTCGAACCTTGGGGCGGCGCTGGGTCCGGCGATCGCCCTCGACATCGCCGATCGGCAGGCCATGTTGGCCGCGCGTTTGTCAAAGGATGCTGCAGCACTTGCAATCGGACTGTCGCCATCACAATCCAAGGCGTCCATGGCCGCCGCGCTCGAGCAATTCGAGCGCAGTCACTCCGCGCTCTATGACGGACAGCCCGAGGCCGCGATCACCCCGGCCACACCTGAAAGGCGCGATGCGTTGGACGCCATCCAGGATCTCTGGCAGGACTACGCGGCGCCGTTACGTCGCGCCGCCGACAGCGGCATCGCCAGTCAATTCGACCTCTCTGCCATCTTGCAACTGTCCAAGCCGCTGCAGCGTCGGATCGCTCAATTGGTTGATCTCTACGCGGCGGGATAGCCTCGCAATATAATTCCGAACATACGCTATCTTGCGTAATTATATTTTGTGCGTATTGTGTGCCGCACTGCACAATGATTCTGCGCGCAAGGGATACCCGATGACGACCAAAGATCGCCCCTGGCTGTTTCGGACCTATGCCGGTCATTCGACCGCATCCGCATCGAACGCGCTCTATCGTTCCAACCTCGCCAAAGGCCAGACCGGATTATCGGTTGCCTTCG
>CAZJZO010000278.1:0-1523 GCA_964550495.1 uncultured Porphyrobacter sp.
GGCGCGCCGCAACCTGCGGCCCGTCGGCCCGTGTTGCCCGCGCCAGCCTAGGGCCGCAGGTTTCCCGCTGCGCGGTGCGTCTCGCCCCTTTCCCCGGCCCTGATCGGGCTCCGGCGGACAGGGCCGAGGCAATGGTGCCTCCTTTCCTTGTCCCCGCGATCAGGAGACACCCCATGTACGACAGCTTCATCGACCAGTTGAGCGGCCTTGACCTTTCAGGCCTCAGCATCAGGCCAGCTCCCTTCAACGAGCGCGACTTTCCCTGCGAGGACGCGATCGAGCACACCCTCGCTGCAGTCTGGTCCGATCTTTTCGCGATGTTTTCCGACACGGCCCTGGAAGCCGATGTCGAGGATATTGCCTGGGGCGTGGTCAACCTCTTCCACCGCGCAGCTAGCCGGAAGTCCGCTCAGCTTGACCGGGCGAGCGACGAGATCCGGGTCCTCCTCGCATCAGCCGATGGCTCCGAAGTGCATTCGAGCAATCTGGAAGAGCAGGTCGAGCGCGCGCAGGCTGCCGAAGCCAGCATGCTGGCCTTCGAACAGATGCGCGAGGCTGCGGCAGCACTCTATCGCGACGAGACCGGTTCCTCTTGGAAGCCTATGTCAGGCTCGCGCACGAGCCATTCGCGAGGACTTACCTCGGCTGTGATCGATGCCCGCGATTTCCTTCGCGCACGTGCTGAGAACCGGCGCCAAGCCTTGATCCCGGAAGGGACTCCAATCGTCTTTGCCGGTGGTCGCCAGAGCTTCGAAAGCGCCGAGGACGCGAAGCGTTACGCCGACAATATCTGGGCGACGCTGGACAAGGTTCGCGATGCGGTTCCCGATCTCTTCCTGGTCCATGGCGGCGACGGCAAGGGTGCCGATCGCCTGGCCGCCAGCTGGGCCGAACGCCGCGAAGTCCAGCAGCTGACCTATTCGCTCGATCGTCGGCTTGGTGCCCGCGCCGGGTTCAAGCGCAACGAGCAGATGCTCTCGCTCAATCCGCGTTACGTCGTCGCCTTTCCGGGCAATGGTGTAACCGAACGGCTTGTCATCGATGCCAAGGCACGGCGGATCACCGTCGTCGATCGTCGCGGCCTCTTGGGTACCTCTCCAGGGGCCTGAGGGCCCTTCGTCATCCATATCTGAATTGCCTGGATGTGCATTCGGCGCCGACCCGACTATGAACCGGTCATGCAACTTGACGATCTGCTACAGCGCTACTTTGCCACCAGCGACCTTTCCGGGGTTGCCCCCGACACCTTTGCAGCCGGCATCGAGCACTGCCGCGTCGATCTCGGCCTTGAGGAAGACCGGGGCAAGCGCTTTGCACTGTGGTCGTTCCTGCACATGTTCGGGTCCGCCCCCGATCTCGATGTGGCGTTCGAGAACGAGGAAGACCGGGAAGCAGCGCGTAACTTCATGGATCTCCTGGCGGCATCGGAAGGTGATGGTTTAGACTGATCACAGCAAGGTCACGCGAGCCTTCAGACCCGCACCCGATACCCATCCGGCTTTCTTCGCGAACAGTCCTGAACC
>CAZJZO010000279.1:0-1516 GCA_964550495.1 uncultured Porphyrobacter sp.
AGCGTATCCTCTATTACACCGGCAAGTCCTACAAGATCGGCGAAGTGCACGATGGTGCGGCGACGATGGACTGGATGGAGCAGGAGCAGGAGCGGGGGATCACGATCACCTCGGCTGCGACCACCACGTTCTGGACCGCCGAAGATCCGAGCATGGACCCGATGTCCTCGCCCGACGATCTGCGCGCGAACATGGAAAAGCACCGCATCAACATCATCGACACGCCGGGTCACGTCGACTTCACCATTGAAGTCGAACGTTCGCTGCGCGTGCTCGACGGCGCGGTTGCCGTGTTCGATGGCGTCGCCGGCGTTGAGCCGCAGTCCGAAACCGTCTGGCGCCAGGCCGACAAGTACGGCGTTCCGCGGATGTGCTTCATCAACAAGCTCGACCGTACCGGTGCCGACTTCTATTACTGCGTGCAGTCGATCATCGACCGCCTCGGCGCGACGCCGCTGGTGCTGTACATCCCGATCGGCGCCGAAAGCGACCTGCAGGGTGTCGTCGACCTCGTCGGCAACCGCGCTATCGTCTGGGAATCGGAAGGTCTCGGCGCGTCGTACAAGCACGTCGAGATCCCCGCCGACCTGGCCGACAAGGCGGCCGAATATCGCGAGAAGCTGATCGAGACGGTCGTCGAACAAGACGACGACGTGATGATGGAATATCTCGAAGGCGAAATGCCCGACGTGGCAACGCTCAAGCGGTTGATCCGCAAGGGCACCATGGCGCGTGACTTCGTGCCGGTTCTGTGTGGCTCGGCGTTCAAGAACAAGGGCGTTCAGCCGCTGCTCGACGCAGCGGTCGACTACATGCCGTCACCGCTCGACGTTCCTGCGATCAAGGGCGTCAAGCCGGACAGCGACGAGGAAGACGAGCGTCCGTCCGACGACTCCGCGCCGTTCTCCGCGCTTGCGTTCAAGATCATGAACGACCCGTTCGTCGGTTCGCTCACCTTCACCCGTATCTATTCGGGGCAGCTGACCAAGGGTTCGGTTCTGAACTCGGTCAAGGACAAGAAGGAAAAGATCGGTCGCATGCTCCTCATGCACTCGAACAACCGCGAGGACATCGAAGAAGCGTTCGCAGGCGACATCGTCGCGATCGCCGGTCTCAAGGAAACCACCACCGGGGACACTCTGTGCGCACCCAGCGCGCCGATCATCCTCGAGCGGATGGAATTCCCCGATCCGGTTATCGAACTGTCGGTGGAGCCGAAGACCAAGGCCGACCAGGAAAAGATGGGCGTTGCGCTCAACCGCCTGGCTGCCGAGGATCCGAGCTTCCGCGTCACGACCGATCACGAAAGCGGTCAGACGATCATCAAGGGCATGGGCGAGCTTCACCTCGACATCCTGGTCGATCGCATGAAGCGTGAATTCAAGGTCGAAGCGAATGTCGGTGCGCCGCAGGTTGCGTATCGTGAGTCGCTGGCTCGCGAAGTCGAGCTTACCTACACCCACAAGAAGCAGTCGGGTGGTTCGGGTCAGTTCGGTGAAGCCAAGGTTGTCGTCAC